>NZ_JAUOER010000013.1:0-140974 GCF_031932025.1 Shewanella sp. SP2S2-4 | reverse complement strand
TGACCGTCACCTATGTGGACGGCAACGGCGACACCCAAACCTTAACCGTGGCCACCAATGGCGATGTCACTGTCCCGGCGGGCGTGACCAGCCTGACCGTGACCGTGGCCACCACCCAGGACAGCGTCTATGAAGGCGATGAAACCTTCAGCCTGCAAGTCACCGAAACCGGCGGCGTGACCACCAATGGCAGTACCGGTGTGACCGGCAATGCCACCATCGTGGATACTAACAATTCACCGACTACAGAAGATTTAGTTGCTAGTGGTGATGAAGATGCGACCAGTATATCTATTCCAACCCTCGCGGGCTCTGATAGCGACGGCACCATCGCCAGCTTCGTAATCGATACCTTGCCATTGCACGGCACCTTGTACCTCGATGGTGTTGCTGTCATCGCAGGCACAGTCATCACTATAGCTAACGCCAGCAAGCTGACCTTTACACCTACAGCTGATTGGAATGGTGACACCAGCTTCACCTACCACGCTATCGATAACTATAATCTGGCAGACGCAACCCCTGCTACCGTGACGATAACCATCAACGCCACCAATGACTGTCCAGTGATCAACTCGATAACTGACAGTCGAGTGTCTGAAGAAGGCCTGACAAATGGCTTAATTGACGATGAGGGTAATCCTGATAAAACTAACTTTGTGACTATGGCAGGTACTATCAATATCATTGATATTGATAGTGATTCTTTAACTGTGTCACTGTCTGGACCTACAGGATTATTCTCTGCAGACCAAGCCATTCAATGGACTTGGGATCCCGTAACAAAAACTTTAACGGGTTATATTGGTACTGTAGGTGAGGCTTCGTATACCGAAATTATGACTGCAACACTGACGCCACCGGTTACTGGTAGTTCAGGAGATTGGACCTATGATGTCACGCTTAAAGGTCCTGTCGATCATCCAGATACTGAGACTGAAGACACCTTGTCAGTCAATATCGGTATTAATGTTGATGATGGTCATGGTGGAACATCAACTGGAAGTTTCAATGTCACCATTGAAGATGATGCTCCAGTCATATCACCAATTGCAGCCGTGCAAACCACAACAACAAGCATTCCTGATTCATTGGTGGGTTTATTCTCACTCACAGGTTACAGCGGTAATAATAGTTCATTAGATTTTAATGGATTTACTATCAGTGCAAGAGGATTCACTTCATCTACTGACTCAAATTTAATTGATGCCGAAATCTTTGGTAGCGGTAGCGGGATAGGCGTAAGTAGTGCTGGTGCCCCTTATCATAATCTCGCGAATGAAGTCGATTTCCGTAAATTTGCTGATGGAAGTTCTGCATCTGAAGAAATCATCATTACTCTCGACCCAGGAACTATTGCCTACGGCGTAAATATCCAGTTCTCCCACATGTTTGGTGGCGAACTAGAAGTCGGTGTCGTCGAGTTTTGGCGAGATGGCCAACTTATCGCAACTCAAACATTTAGCTCAGATGCCAGCAGTGGCGACTATGCCGCCAACTTCCAAGCCTTACAGGGTGGTTTTGACACTATGGTCATTAAAGCCCTTGATAATGGCCAAGGGCCAAATAGCGGTGATAATAGTGACTTCACTGTTACCGCTATTGAGTTTTTAGGCACAACGACTCCACCAGCAATCGCCTTTGCTTCAGGAACAGTAAGCCCTGATTGGGGCGCAGATGGTAAAGGTTCGCTCACATTACAAGGTAGTGATGAAACCAATTTATTCACAGCAACAGGCAGTGCAATTACCATAACCCAAACGGCAAATACGCTGATTGGGGTCGATGCTGCTGGTCACTTGGTATTCAAACTTGAGTTTACCCCAGGTACAGGTCAATGGGACTTCCATCAATATCAAGAGATGTTACAACCTAGCGATGGTGATATTGATTTCAAAGTAAGAGCCACTGATGGAGATGGCGATCATACAGATGGTACTTTCTCTGTTATTCCACAAGTTTATGTTGATACAACGCCACCTTCTGCACCTGAGGTGCGCATCATCGATGATGTAAATGATGACGCGTATTTGACGAGTACTGAGATAGGTAGTAATGGTGTTCAAATACAGGTCAAAATTAATGCTAGTGACTTTAATTCTGGCGGCAGTGTACATCTAGAAATCGATAATGCAGGTAATAGCAGTACAGTAGACCTCATTCTTGACAATGGCGTACTGAAATTTAGTAATGGTGCTCTAGCAACAGGTTACACCTATACAAATGGTGTTATTACTTGGACAGAGCCTACTCCGACTGCAGGTCAGACAATCTCAGTCACCGCCACTCAAACTGATAGTGCGAATAATGAATCAGCTGAAGGCACGGACAATGCTACCGTTATTGATGCGACTGACGATCGTTATACCATCGACGAAGATCAGCAGCTAACGGGTAATGTTCTTACCAATGATCAACTCGGCAATCTGAGCATAACTAGCTTCAGAGTCATGTATAACGGTATGCAAACCAGTTTTAACGCTGGGCAAACCGTTACCTTGGCCGTGGGTAGCTTATTAATACAAGCTAATGGTGAATTCCAGTTTACTCCAAATGATAACTGGGCTGGCGAAATGCCAAGTGTCACCTACACAACACATACTGGTTCCACAGCAGCACTTGATATCACTGTTTTACCTATAGCAGATAAGCCTGTCGTTAACGTTATTCTGACTGATAATGGCATACCGCTATACAGTAACTTTAAGACTTCAGGTATCACTACCGAACAATTCCGTACGGGCGATTTTACTACCGCACCATTTAATACTGGTACGCGTACTATTGATAATACTTCCGGACAAGATCAGTTGCTCGGTACTGGGGGTAACGATCATCTTGTCAGCGCAAATGGCGGCGGTGATCTACTCTACGGTATGGATGGTGATGACATACTTGTCGGCAGTGATGCCGTTCAAGGTGACTCTCTCTATGGCGGAACGGGAAATGATGTTCTTGTTGCTGGTCTAGGTAATGACGGGCTCTACGGTGATGCAGGAACAGATATCGCCGTACTTCTTGGCAACCGAGCCGACTACATAATAGAGAAAGGCGCAGGCTACTCTAGCAATGATCGTTGGTTCAACTTCTTTGTAACTGAAAATGGCATCGGTGTTACTAAGGCCCTGCATGATGTTGAGTATGTGCAATTCAAGGATGGCATATACGCGATCAATCAAATCACAGGTGAACTCACATTAGAACAGCCTACAGCTGTAGACTATCCAATCGAAATTAATGTGTCACTTGCGGATCGAGACGGTAGCGAAAGCATCGATAGCATTCAGCTCAGTGGTTTACCCGAAGGCACCTTACTCTACAGCAGTAACGGTACCTTAATGGGGACTGCAGATGCAGACGGTAATATTCTTCTAAATCATGGCAGCGTATGGAACAGTGCATCTTTAGATGTCAATCTGACAGGATTAACATTAAGGGTTCCTGGTGAATATGCAGGTCAAGTCAACCTCGTTGTCGAAGCAGTATCAAGAGAGTCAGGTACAGACTTGACCAATACTGCAACAGATGCAGATAGCGTCATTCTTAGCTACTTCAGTGGTCATGAAGGAGAGCCTGGCGATCAAAATCTTAACTTTGGTAATGAGCACAACATTGTGGTCGGCGATTTAGACGGTAGCGTTATTTTGCCAGGTCAAAACTACAATATCGCCTTTATGGTCGATAGTTCTGGCAGTATTGGAAGCACGGCGCTCAATAGCATGACAGCGCAACTTGAACAGGTGTTTACGACACTGAAAAACAGCGCTACCGCTGAAGGCAGCGGCACTGTAAATGTGTTCTTGGTTGACTTTGATGGCATTTCTAAAGGTTGGGTTTCTGTCGATATGAAAGACCCCAATGCCCTGTCGATACTGGAAGATGCATTGGACGACATGCGTTCAGGTGGAAACACCAACTACGAAGATGTATTTAAAACGACCGCCAACTGGTTCTCTGGCATCAGCGGTAACAGTGCCACAAATCTGGCTTACTTTATTACCGATGGCCAAGCTAATGAGTACAGCTACAATGAGGGCCAAAACCCTGAGGTTTATAACCCACGCGGAGCAAACAACAGTATTTACCTATCCAGTATCATCCAAAACGGTTATGTATTTGGCAATACATATAGCCAGGATGGACGTACGATCATCAACCAGTACGGTGAAGTATTAAAATGGACCCAAAATAGCAATAATAGTTGGAGCTCAAGTTCAGTTGGCTTTATGCGCCCGGATGGTAATGGAGGTTTCCAATTTGCCAACTTGGGTACAAACGGCACCGGAACGAATGCGAATTCCCAGCAAGGATTTGCTTTCCTATCAACGCTAGGAGTGATTGTTCAGGCCATTGGGATAGGCCCATCACTGGATAGTGAAGATCTTAAGCCATTTGACTCTGACGGTAATGTTCTGACTAACATCAACGCTGAGGATTTAGCAGATGCGATCATTGGTACTCCAATTACCCAACTGCCAGGATCTGATACCATCAACGGTGGTAACGGCGACGATATACTCTTTGGTGATGCCATCAACTTTAACGGTATTAGTGGCCAAGGTTATGTTGCCATCAAAGATTATGTTGCTGATCAGCTAGGGGTAGCCGCAGTTACCGATGCCCAAGTACATAGATATATTACTGAGCATGCATCTGATTTTGACCAATCTGGTGCCAGCGATAAGGCAGATGTTCTTATCGGCGGACAAGGTAATGACATACTTTATGGGCAAGGTGGGAATGATCAGCTTTACGGCGGTAATGGTAATGATCTTATATTTGGTGGTGCTGGTAACGATACTATTATTGGTGGCCTAGGAAACGATAAACTAACGGGAGGGACTGGCTCTGATACTTTCGTCTGGCAGGCTGGCGAGTCAGGAACAGACCATATCACTGACTTTAATATCCATGAAGATAAATTGGATTTACGCGATCTACTTCAAGGTGAAAATACCAACACGCTAGACAGCTATTTGAATTTCAGCCTTAACAGTAGTGGCTCTACAGTGATCGATATTGATGCCAATCAAGACGGTGTCTTTGAACAACATATCATCCTTGATGGTGTTAATTTGTTCGACGAATATGGTAGCACTAACGATGCTGGTATAATTAATGGCTTATTGGGTAGTAATAATGATGGTCCGCTAATCATTGACTCTCAGCCTGTCACACCAGAACCTGTACAAGGAATCGCGCCACTGGATACTAATCCACACCATAATATCATTCCTTAAATAAAATCAGTTCAGATGGCCTATAGAAATATAGGCCATCATGACCGATACTTGCCATAACCATATAAAAATCCAAAGGATAAGTAATTAGGTGTCAGCTGCAGCTTCTGAAAAAATTGACCAATGGACCATTTCAGCCTCGCAAAGAGTCTTAGTGGATCCGCTGCTGGATTGTTTAGTGTTACTCACTGAGCATTTTGGCAACCCATGCTCATGCGACTCGCTTGCGGCAGGTTTACCTTTGTCAGGTGCGGTATTAACACCCGATTTATTACCTCAGGCCGCGTCGAGGGCCGGCCTAGCGGCGAAGTTATCTCGAAAAGGCTTAAACGAAGTATCACCGATATTGCTTCCCTGTATTTTGTTATTAAAAGACAAGAAAGCCTGCATATTGCGTGAACTTGATGTTGAGTCAGATAAAGCGATTATTCAATTACCCGAGACAGGTGGTGAAGAGACGCTAACCATTGAGTCGCTCGAAGCCTTATATGTGGGATATTTATTCTTAGTTAAACAAGAATATCGTGGTGACATGGGCTTTGATGTTTATCTGCATGATAATAAAACCCACTGGCTAGTCCAAACTTTAAAAGATTCTGCCCCCATTTATCGTGATGCATTAATTGCTTCTGTATTAGTGAATTTGTTCGCCTTAGTCTCACCGTTATTTATTATGAACGTGTATGACAAAGTCGTGCCCAACCTTGCCTTTGAGTCCCTGTGGGTGTTAGCGATTGGTGCTTCTATTGCGTATCTGTTTGATCTTGTCATGCGCCAACTCAGAAGCTACCTGATTGATGTAGCAGGTAAAAAAGTAGACATCATAGTGTCTTCTCGCCTATTCGCTAAAGCGATTGGTATCCCCTTAGAAAAACGTTCCCCCAGTATTGGCGGTATGGCAAAACAATTAGGCGAATTCGATAACATCCGTGAAATTTTAACCTCGGCGACGATCACAACCTTAGTCGATCTGCCCTTTGCATTATTTTTCCTAATTATTATTTATATCGTTGCCGGCGATCTCGCCATTGTTCCAGTGATCGGTGGCGCCATCATTATTGGCTTTACACTTTATATCCAACCTAAACTCAAAGCCGCTATCGAAGAAGGCAATAAATTTTCAAGCTTGAAACATGGGCATTTAATCGAGAGTTTATCGGCACTAGAGTCAATCAAAGCCAATGGTGCCGAAGGGATAGTACAAAAAAGCTGGCAACAGATGATAGGCCACAGTGCCAACTGGCAATTGAGGTCAAAAAAGCTCTCCAACTCTGTCTCGAACGTGGCTAACTTCACAGTGCAATTTACCGTTGTTTGCGTCGTCATTTTAGGTGTTTATCGCGTGGCCGATAATGCAATTTCTATGGGCGGAATTATTGCGGCCGTTATGTTATCGAGCCGAGCTATTTCACCTATGGCACAACTTGCAGGCCTGATGACCAGAGCAAACCACACTGCCAGCGCACTGCGTCAGCTTAATGAAATCATGACTCAAGAAGATGAGTTTGAAAATAAAGGGCATTTGGTTAGCAAACAAAGGCTAATAGGTAAAATCAATGCTGATCATGTCGGCTTTGCTTACCCTGGTTCAGAAAAACCAGTACTCCATCCAATGTCACTGACCATAAATCCCGGCGAGCGTATTGCAATTATCGGCCGTAATGGTTCAGGTAAAAGTACCCTTGCCAAGTTATTGGTTGGGTTATTTCAACCGACAGCAGGAAGCCTGCGTTATGACGGTTTAGACTCAGCGCAGATCCATCCGAGTGATTTACGCCGTAATTTTGGTTATTTGCCCCAAGATGTGACCCTTTTCCACGGTTCGATTCGGGACAATATTTTATTTGGTACACGCCAAGTCACTGAGCACCAATTAATCCGTGCCGTACAGCTTTCTGGAGTGAGTCAATTTACCAACCTAGAAGCAGAGGGGTTAGACCAACAAGTCGGCGAAGGCGGCATGTCGCTCAGTCGCGGACAAAGACAAACCGTTGCCCTTGCTCGTGCCACACTCAATGACCCTCCAGTGCTATTGATGGATGAGCCCACCGCCAGCTTGGATGCGCGCGCGGAACAACAATTTATTCGCTCAATGCAGAATGTCAGCAAAGACAGAACCTTAATTCTTATTACTCATAAGATGCATCTGCTGCAGCTCGTCGATCGCATTATCGTACTCGAACGCGGCCATGTGGTCGCTGATGGTCCCAAGGCAGAAGTGTTAGAAAAACTCAATTTTGGCCTCGTGAATGGAGAAGCTAAAAGATGAGTAAAAATCTAACCGCGAATGACTTAGACATGGTTGATGATGTCTACGGCGCCATGATGACTGACGCCCCTAGCGGGCACAGATTAATCATATGGGCACTTGCAGCTATGGTTGTGTGTTTTTTACTGTGGGCAGGGTTTGCTAAATTAGACAAGGTCACCACTGGTTCGGGGAAAGTCATCCCCTCATCACAAGTCCAAGTCATCCAGAGTTTAGATGGCGGCATCATGCAAGAGCTATATGTACAAGAAGGTGAAATGGTAACGAAAGGCCAACCTTTAGTACGTATTGATGATACCCGCTTCCGCTCTGATTTTGCTCAGCAAGAGCAAGAGGTTTTGGGCTTAAAAACCAATGCTATTCGTATGCGCGCGGAACTCGATAGCATTCTCATATCAGACATGACATCAGACTGGCGCGAGCAAGTGCTCGTTACTAAAAAAGCCTTGGTATTTCCTGAGAGCATCATTACCGCGGAACCTGCCTTAGTTAAAAGGCAGCAAGAAGAATACAACGGACGGTTAGATAATTTAAGTAACCAACTTGAAATCTTGGTCCGTCAAATTCAACAAAGACAACAAGAAATTGATGATCTTGCGTCTAAAACAACGACATTAACCACCAGTATGCAGCTGATCTCCCGTGAGCTTGAGCTCACTCGGCCGTTAGCTAAAAAAGGTATCGTTCCTGAAGTTGAACTACTCAAACTTGAACGTACTGTGAACGATTTGCAAGGCGAATTGAATTCAATGCGCCTACTGCGCCCTAAAGTCAAGGCGGCGATGGATGAAGCCATCTTAAAACGCCGTGAAGCTGTATTCGTCTATGCCGCCGATCTACGCGCACAGCTTAATGAAACCCAAACCCGCCTGTCTCGCATGAATGAAGCACAAGTGGGTGCACAGGATAAAGTCAGCAAAGCGATTATCACCTCCCCAGTTAATGGCACCATTAAAACCACTCATATCAATACACTCGGCGGCGTTGTGCAACCAGGTGTCGATATTATCGAAATAGTGCCATCGGAAGATCAGCTACTGATTGAAACTAAAATCTTGCCTAAAGACATCGCCTTCTTACACCCAGGATTGCCGGCAGTGGTAAAGATTACCGCCTATGATTTTACCCGCTATGGTGGTCTTAAAGGAACCGTTGAGCACATCAGCGCTGATACGTCTCAAGATGAAGAAGGTAATAGTTTTTACCTCATTAGAGTCAGAACCGCAGAATCCAGTTTAACCAAAAACGATGGCACACAGATGCCAATTATTCCGGGAATGTTGACTTCGGTTGACGTTATCACGGGGCAAAGATCCATACTTGAGTACATTTTAAATCCAATTTTAAGGGCTAAGGACACAGCGCTCAGAGAGCACTAAGCCTTTTTATAAACCGGGAGGTTGGTCATGAAGACTTCAGCAAAACGACAATTTCAATGTTCAAAGATAGCCATAGTGCTGTCATTAATTCTGTTACCTTTATCGGCTCAAAGCCAGACGTTAGAGCAAGCCGTTGCACATACGCTTGATACGAACCCTGATTTACGTGTTGCCTTCAACCGCTTTAAAGCGCGCGAAGAACAAGTTAATCAAGCAATAGCAGGTTATATGCCGACGATTGATGTCAGTGGCGGCTACGGCTACGAACAAACTGACAGCGTGTCGACTCGTAGACGACCAAATGTCGGTGATGTCGATAGCAAAGGAGTTGCGGAATTAAACCGCGGAGAGTTTGGTGTTAGCCTAAAACAAATGCTCTTCGATGGTTTCTATACTAGCAGTGAAGTTGATCGTTATAGCTTTGAAGCCAGTGCAGACCAATGGGCGCTGCTTGCTGCAGCTGAAGATATGGCGCTCGATGTCACTAAGGTATACCTCAACTATTTGCGCACTGATGAAGTGCTGAAATTAGCAGAGAAAAACCTTAACAGCCATAAAGAAATTTATGACCAAATCAAGCAACGTACCGATTCAGGTTTAGGTTCAATCGCAGACCTATCCCAAATCACGGGACGCTTAGCGCGGGCTAATGCCAACGTGATTTCTGCTCGCAACAATTTACTTGATGCAAAAGCGCAGTACATCAGAATTGTAGAGTCGGCACCAGCAGACTTAATCTTACCTGTGCCCGATGCAGAGATGCTGCCAAAAGATCTAAGCTCTGGCATTATCGCAGCACAGGAGAATCACCCCATACTCAAATCTGCAGCAAATGATATTAGTGCCGCCGAGAATGAACGTTCATCAGTACAGTCTAATTACTACCCTCAAGTTTCTTTGGAGCTGAACGGTAATTGGAATAATGATGTCGGCGGCGAAGATGGTATCTCTGGCGCTGGCGCATTCCGTAGTGATGTGGGTGGCTATAGCAATGATTTAATGGCCATGGTTCGAGTAAAATATAACTTATTCTCGGGTGGTAAAGATCTCGCCCGTGAGAAAGAAACAGCATACAAACTTGGTGAAGCCAAAGAAATCCGTCAACGCGCTCAGCGCGAAGTCGTTGAAGGCGTGAATTTGGCTTGGAACGCATTTGAATTACTGGCACCTCAAAAGCAATACATCCGAGACCATGTTATAGCCGCAAAGGATACCCAATCTGCCTATGCCCAACAGTTCAATTTAGGCCAACGCAGTCTTCTCGACTTATTGGATACCGAAAATGAACTCTTCGAGGCGCGTAAAGACTATTTACAGGCAGAGTATGATGAAATCATTGCTAAGTATCGCGTACTCAATTCTACCGGACGCTTATTAGATTCTCTCAGAGTCACTAGGCCCGATGCATGGCGTGGAGAGCGCAACTATGTAGGAGGAGCTAACTAATGAAAACTATCACATTTTTTCTCAGTGTCATTCTTTTAGCTGGTTGTTCAATGCGCGATACAGTTAATATTGACGAAATGACCACAACTCAAGCCTATGATCTATCAGATAAAGATAGAGATGGGGTCATTGAGGCCCGTGAACGCTGTAATGATACCGCTCAAGGCGCCGGCATTGACAACTATGGCTGTGGCAAAATCAAAGCGATTAATGAGCGTAAAGAGTTAAGCATTTTATTCCCAAATGATTCTGCTTATATTGCACCAGAGTACTATCCTCAAATTGAGGAGGTTGCAGTATTTTTACAACAATTCCCAACGACTAAAGTGACTATTGAAGGGCACACTAGTCGTACAGGAACTGATGAACGCAACTTAGTATTATCGCAAGAACGTGCCGATGCAGTGACAGCTGTGCTAGCCGAACGCTTCAGCATAGATAGAAGTCGATTAACAGCTATTGGATATGGCCCTAGCCGCCCAGTGGTGTTAGAGCGTACTCCTGAAGCTGAAATTCGTAACCGTCGTGTCGTGGCAGAAGTCACAGGTGATGATACGGCAACAGACATGAAATGGACGATTTACTCGGTCGATGACAACACACAATAAAGGACTCACACATTAGGTTATGAACGGCAGACTTGGTTATAAACATTCATTATTGCGAGTCTGCCGCTTTAGCCTCATAGCGTCAGCCTTAGGCATATGCTGCCTATATGCTGCCCCCACACAAAACCTTGATGAAGGGAAGATCACTTCAACCCTTGAAAAACATTATGGTGAGCGTGCGGGGATGCGAGCTAGGGCTTGGTTCAAAGTTTTATCGGAAGCAAGTACGCTAGATGAAAAAGAAAAGCTATTGAAAGTAAATAACTTTTTCAACTTATTCCGCTTTATTGATGACAGTAAATTATGGGGTGAGTCAAATTATTGGGCAACGCCGATGGAGTTTATTGGCGTGAATGGTGGTGACTGCGAAGATTTTTCGATCGCTAAATACTTCACCTTGCTCCAACTTGGCGTGCAAGAGGACAAGATGCGGATCACTATGGTTAAAGCGACTACGGTGAATCAATACCACATGGTATTGGCTTACTATGAGACACCAGCATCGATCCCCTTAGTTCTCGATAATCTTGATCATGAAATAAAGCCCGCCACCAAAAGAAAAGATCTACTACCTGTTTATAGCTTTAACGGTAAACAGTTATGGCTCAATAAAGAGCAAGGTCGAGGTGTACTAGCGGGTTCGTCAACACGGCTAGAAAAATGGAACGATCTTAACCATAGATTAGGTGTTGACCGCCTTAGACAACCAAAATTAAAACTGGAGTAGCACCAAAAATGACACTGTTTAGACAGATTTATTCGCTGCTTTTTAGCCTATTTTTGCTCGTAGTTGCAAGCCTTGGCTATGTGCAATTTACTGAGACTCAAAGCTTTTTAACCAAGCAAATGGAGTCAGATCTAAACAATGCCAGCACTTCACTTGGTCTAATGCTTACTCCAGCACTTCAAGCTGGCGATACCGCAGCTGCAGAAACCTTAGTGAATGTCATCTTTGAAGGCGGCTATTATCAAAATGTAAAGCTGACATGGATGGTCGATGGTAAGCAACAAGAGTGGAATAATCCTTTAAGAATTGAAGATGTACCTCAATGGTTTATTAATTTGAATCTATTTAAAACCATCAAAAAACAAAGCACTATCACTTCTGGCTGGTTACAACTCGCGCAACTTGAAATCACCGCTCATCCAGGATTTGGTTATCATGAGCTGTGGCGAATCATGTCCAATACGATCATTGCCTTCTCTTTGCTTTTCCTCGTTGCCATTTTTACCGCAAGAATTGGTCTAACGTGGATATTAAAACCGTTACATACTCTATCGGAACACGCGAAAAGTATTGCGGCACGCCAATTTGGCCCAGACATGGCATTACCTAAGACCACTGAATTGAAAGACTTAGTGACCGCATTTAACAGTATGTCGGCGCAGTTGAAGCAAGTGTTTCATTCCCTCGACGAAGAAGTCGGCGCATTACGTAAGAAGAATCTTGTCGATCCTGCGTCAGGCCTGCCTAACCGCCAATATGTGGTAAGCCGTTTAAATGGTTGGTTGAGTGAACCTAGCAGCGGCGCGTTATTCCTGGCTAAACTCGACTGGCTCGAAGAAGTGCACAGCAAATATGGCTACCAAGTTCGAGATGAAACCATACGGATCTTGGCAGAAAAGTTTCAGCTGCAGTTAAACGAAATAACACCGTCTGTTATAGGCCGCATTGCCGCCTATGAATTTGCATTTTTAGTGACTGATGTTGAACACGATCAAATCAGCAAATATTTACAAACGCTTATCCGCACCATCAACCAAGAAATGTCAAAGGCAGGCTGTAAGCCTAATGAAGACTTTGCTATTGGTATTGCGGAGCGTATTGGGCAAATGAATGTGTCAGATATTTTGGCCCAAGCCGACAACGCCCTTCAAAAAGCGTTACAAGAAAATAAAACTTTCCATTGGTTTGAAACCACAGAGCAGCAACTATTCACCCGTGAACAGTGGCGGGATAACCTTAGCCATGCCATCAGTAATAAGAAGTTTAAATTTAGATGGCAGCCTATCCAGTTTTGCGATGGGGATGGTATAGCGCAGCGGGAATTATATTGCCAATTAGAGCTCGGCGATCAACTCGCCCATGCAGGGCAATTTATGCCTTATATCGAGCTCTTATCTCTCGGTGCCTTGCTCGATAAATGCTTAATTGAAACCGTCTACGAGCAAAAACTACTAGAGCGTAGCTATGAACCGCTCGCGATTAACTTAACCCACCAAAGCATTAACGATCCTCAGTTCCATGAGTGGCTCAATCACTTCTTACGTAATGCTACATTTATTGAGCGGATCTGCTTCGAAATCCCTGAGGCGGGCGTTTATAGCGATCTTAAGTCGTGTCAGCACTTATGTAACATTATTCGTGATAATGGCGCTAAGTTCGGCATTGACCACTTTGGCCGTCAGTTTGGCTCTATGTCTTATCTACAGGAATTAAGACCGAGTTATGTGAAACTCGATCAATCCTTCGCCTACTATGATGAGACACACCATAATAGTGAGCTCTGCCGCGCGCTAATCAACGTAGCGAAAGGATTAGATATTCAAGTCATAGTGACGGGTATTCAAGAAAAAGCTCAGCTAGAGCGCTTTAACGAGCTTAGAACTGATGCCTATCAGGGCTTTATCGCCCCTCCGGTGAGTCTTGATTAAGCCGAATTAAGAAGTGATATTAAAAACAAAAAGCTCCGTAAGGAGCTTTTTACTTTTCTAACGACAGAATGCCTATATCGATACCGTTGCACATCTGTATTGCCTACATAGAGTTTAAGCAAACGCATAAACAATTTCTATATGAAGCTACATTGCACAAGTGGCAAAAAGTCCCTGTGTATTGATTAAGAATGCTGAGACGTTTCTACTTATCTCTTTGATGCGTTGAATTTGGTCGATACGTTGAAAGCGCGAGGATTCGGCATCTTCTTCTTTCTAAGAAGAAGGCTCTTAATTCCAATAAAGACAAGCAAACCGCAGATGCAAAAAAGCCCCAGTGTATTCATTAAGAATGCTGAGGCTTTTTTACTTATTTGGTCGGTGATAGAGGATTCGAACCTCTGACCCTCTGGTCCCAAACCAGATGCGCTACCGGGCTGCGCTAATCACCGTAAACTGTTCACTATTTACTTAACTTACATTAAGCTCGCTAGCTATGCGAAGAATTTGGTCGGTGATAGAGGATTCGAACCTCTGACCCTCTGGTCCCAAACCAGATGCGCTACCGGGCTGCGCTAATCACCGAGAATATCAATCTTTATATCAAAGTAAACGAAATGGGGTGACTGATGGGGCTCGAACCCACGACAACCGGAATCACAATCCGGGACTCTACCAACTGAGCTACAATCACCACTGACTTTCACTTATCTTGCTAACCTAAAAGCTCACAACTCTATTCGGAATTGGTGCGCCCAAAAGGATTCGAACCTTCGGCCTCACCCTCCGGAGGGGTGCGCTCTATCCAGCTGAGCTATGGGCGCTCGCCTTGGTTAGCGCCGCATATACTAGGGTCAAATCCCCTTTGAGTCTATAGCTGTTTTGCACTTTTTTTACTGACTGCTCAAGTTTTATCACATTAGCTGACTTTTAAAGCAAAATGCAGCCAAAATATGGCTTGGATGTTACAGTATTTCATGCTAATTATAGAGATTGGTAAAAGCAACCCTATATTTAACTTAACTAGTGAGTATCATGTTTAAGGATGAAGATGAAACTGGCCAGCCTCGTATAAATGAAGCTGAACGCTTACGCAAAAAAATTATTCGCTTAAAACAATTAGCGCATAAGTATAAGCATGCTGAGATCATTCAAAACGCATTACTCGAAATATCCAATATTGCGACCCATGCTTCTTCACTCGAAGAATTCTATGTCGGCGTGCATAGCCACCTAAAACAACTCATTCCCGCTGATAACTTTTTTATTTCAACCCTCGATGTCAGCACGGGAGAGCTTGCTATCCCTTTTTTCGCCGACGAGAAAGACGCACATCCTGCAGAGCTTTATCCTGAACAATCCTTATCAACATTACTACAGCAGGGATTAACGGGCTACGTTCTCAGAACGGGTAAGGCTTTGTTATGTGATGATCACAAAGTCAATGAACTGATTGCCGCAGAGGAAATTGTTAACTTAGGTTCTCCCTGCCATTTATGGCTTGGCGTGCCCATCAAACACGATGACATAGTGACTGGCGTGTTAGTCGTGCAAACCTACGACACAAATGTCAGCTATGGTGAAATCGAACTCGAGTTGATGACCTTCATTTGCCACCACATTTCTGGGGTAATGGAACGGCTCAAACATCAGGAACAATTAGAACAAGCCATTCAGCAAAGAACCAGAGAACTCAGCCAAGCCTACGACAAATTAAAACTAGAAGTCTATGAAAGACGCAGAGCTGAGCGCTTACAAAAATCACTGTTTGAGATTGCCGAACTAGCCAGTTCCAGTGCCGACAACCCAGACTTTTATGCCCAATTGCATAATGTCATTCGACACCTCATTCCCGCCAACAATTGCTATATCGCGCTTTTGGATGACACAGAAACTCATCTCACGTTCCCCTTTTATGTCTCGCAATTAGCCAATAAGCATCCAGGAACTCGGCCGCTACAGGATGGCTTAACCGAATATGTACTCAAACATAAGCGCCCATTACTGTTAGATCAAAATAGTATCAATGCGTTAATTGCCTCTGGCGAATTGTATTCCCAAGCGCCAGCGTTAAACCACACTCAAACTATGCATCAATGGATTGGCATCCCCCTCTTTATCCATGATCAAGTACGTGGTGCCTTGACGATTTACAGTTTTAGCATGACGCAAAATTACCAAGTCAAAGACTTAGAATTACTGACATTTGTCTCGCAACACATTGGTTCTGCTATTGAGAAGAAACTGTCCGCAGAGTCCTTGCAACGCAGTTATGAAGAGCTAGAAGAAAAAGTCATCGACCGTACGAAAGCGTTAGCCGAACTCAATCAAAACCTTGAGAAAGAAATTCAACAACGCCGCAGTATGGAAGCTAAGCTAGTTCACGATGCTAAGCACGATGCGCTCACAGGCTTGCCTAACCGCGCTATGTTTATGGAGCGCTTATCTCACGCGATTAAGCACGTCCGTCGCCACAGCTTAGAACAATTTGCCCTACTCTTTATTGATCTCGACCGCTTCAAACAGATTAACGACACTATGGGACATTTAGAAGGCGATAAATTCTTAATTGAGACCGCAAGCCGCCTCAAGTCCTGCATTCGTGATAACGACACTTTAGCGCGCCTAGGTGGCGATGAATTCGTTATCTTGCTCGATAGTATTAACAACATTAACGATGCAAAAGATGTATCAGAAAGAGTGATCCAAAAAATATCCCAACCCTATCGACTCGGCACCATGGAATTTAACTCTGGCGCCAGTATCGGTATTACCATCAGTGGTAAGCATAAAGTCGATACCAGTGAATCTATGTTGCGCAACGCGGATACAGCCATGTATCAGGCGAAAGCCAACGGTAAGGGTTGCTATGTTATTTTTGATGATAGCGCCCAACATCAAGCTATACAGGATGTCGAGTTAGAAAATGAATTTCGGCATGCATTACACCATGCCGAAATCGAACTCAGTTATTTACCTGTCGTCGATTTTATGACTGGTCAAGTGCATGCATTAGAAAGCCGTTTGTTCTGGCAACATCCGCAGCGCGGACTTTTGCAACAAGACCAACTCAGTGCGCTTGCCGAACAATCACATCTTACTGTTGAACTCGATAAATATACGATCAGCATCATAGATCGCACTTATGCTGAACTGCTTAAGCAACATGATGAATCGATTGAATTACATGTGATGCTTTCAAGCCAACATCTTAAGCATAAGCACGTACTACGTAGTTTGAAAAATACTCTCAAGCAAACCCAGTTAAATCTAGGCCAGTTATGGTTATTCTTTAATGAAAAAGCCCTAGTGCAGGAGACTGAAAATCATATCAATGGCTTTGAATTGTTGCAGAAACTCGGAGTAAAACTCGGGATAAGCCATTATGGTAGCGGCTATAGCGCATTAAATAGCTTATTGTTTTTGCCGATTAAAGGCTTAAAGCTCGACGCCAATCTCACCAAACAGATACAAGCAGAGCAGCAGCTTAAGTTAATGTCCGCTTATCAAAAAACGGCATCAACCTTAGAACTGCAAACCTTTGTCGATGGTATTGATAGCCCTGAACAAAAACGAATTTTCAGTGAACTGGGTTATCAACTGGGTCAAGGGGCCGCTTTAGCCGACACTTTTACCTTAAGTGACACTCAACCACAGAGCTGTGCTCAGCTCGAATATGCCTAAATAAAACCAAGCGATTGACTTTAAATAACAGTAAGTGAAACGCTCACTATTTTTTAAACATATCCCTTAAGCTAGAAATATTGGCTCGCCCCGTTTGCATCCGCTCCTGCTCAGTTTGCTGTGGTTTACGATTTTCCCACACCACATCGTCTTGAGGTAACTCAAGTAGAAAACGGCTCGGCTCACAACGCATGGTTTCACCAAATTGACGTCTTTCACGACAGAGGGTAAACCACAGTTCACGTTGAGCCCGAGTGATGCCCACGTAGGCTAAGCGACGCTCTTCATCGACATTGTCTTCATCTATGCTGGTCTGATGGGGCAAGATCCGCTCTTCCACTCCCACCATAAACACAAACGGAAACTCTAAGCCCTTAGAAGCATGCAAGGTCATCAACTGCACCTGATCGCCACCTTCATCCTCACTATTGCGCTCCATCATGTCTCTGAGTGTCAGTCGAGTCACCACCTCAGGCAAGGTCATTGGCTCATCTAACTCATCACCTGCGAGCATCTCAGTGACCCAACGATAAAGCTCAGAGATATTTTTCATCCGCATTTCAGCGGCCTTGGCACTGGTGCTGGTTTCGTATAAGTAATCTTCGTAATTGATCTTACGGATCAAATGCTTCACAGCCTCGACAGGTTCACCACGCTCTGCATGATCCCCTGTCTCGACGATAAAACGCCCAAACTGATACAGGGATGACATGGCCGCCGGCGGTAAATGATGATTCAGTTCAGGCTCAAAAATCGCCGCAAACATAGAAATATGCTTCTCGTTGGCAAAATTACCTAAGCGCTCTAAGGTAGATGGGCCTATGCCACGTTTAGGCAAGTTAACGATGCGCAGGAAAGCATTATCATCATCGGGATTCACCACCAGCTTTAGATAGCCCATGATGTCTTTGATTTCAGCACGGGCGAAGAATGACGTGCCACCACTCAATTTATAAGGAATACGGTTAGTCATCAGCGCGCGTTCGAGTAACCGCGATTGGTGGTTGCCGCGATACAGAATCGCATAGTCGCCAAATTGAGTACGGCCGACAAACTTGTGCCGCACAATTTCGGCGACCACACGCTCGGCCTCTTGCTCCTCGTTGGCGGCAAATAGCACCCGCAGCGGCTCACCATAGGCAAGCTCACTAAAGAGTGCTTTATCGTAAACATGGGGATTGTTAGCGATAAGAATGTTGGCAGCCCGTAGGATCCGTTGGCTAGAACGGTAATTCTGCTCGAGCTTAATTAACTTAAGCTGCGGAAAATCTTTACCCAATAATACGAGGTTTTGTGGCTTAGCACCGCGCCATGAATAGATAGACTGATCGTCGTCACCCACTACGGTAAAGCGCGCCCGCTCACCCACTAACAGCTTTACCATTTCATATTGGCTGGTATTGGTATCTTGATATTCATCCACCAGCAAGTATTGGATCTTGGTTTGCCAGCGGGTACGCACTTCTTCATGGTGTCGCAACAATAAGGTTGGCATCAGAATCAAATCGTCAAAATCTAAAGCGTTATAGGCTTTCATGTGCTGGGCATAACGCTGATACAACATAGCAAATAAGTGCTGTTGCTCATCTTTAGCAATTTTGCGTGCGTGCTCGGGAATAATTAAGCCGCCCTTCCAGTTTGAAATCGTACTGGCGAGCGCTTTAAGTAAATCTTTATCCTCATCTAACTCGTCTTGGGTTAACTCTTTGAGTAGCGCTAAGGTATCTTGATCATCAAACAGCGAAAAACCCGGTTTTAAACCTAAGACCTTATGCTCGCGTTTAATGATCTCAAGCCCTAAGGTGTGGAAGGTTGAAATCCACAATCCTCTGGCCTCTTTGCGTCCCATGGACTGAGCGACCCGCTCTTTCATCTCACGGGCAGCCTTGTTGGTGAAGGTCACCGCCGCAATATTGCGCGCCTTATAGCCGCACTTTTCGACCAAGTAAGCGATTTTATTGATAATTACGCGCGTCTTACCACTGCCCGCACCCGCCAATACTAGGCAAGGGCCTGAAACATAATGAACAGCATCGTTTTGGGCGGGATTGAGTTTCATCTTTGCGCAATATCCAAACAAGTCGACAGAAAGGGATGGGATCATAGCAGAATCGGCGGTTTTAAGGCTAACAAATCCCCGCTTGGGCTAAGCAGAACTCAACCCAATAGACATGCTTAGCCGTGATATAAGCCTCAACAACGACTCACTACAGCCATAGCGCGTTAGCTTTACTTTTGAAACCTAACGCACTGAGTTACAATCGAGCTATTCATTGAAGAGGCGGACAAGATAATGATCAATCCAAAGAAAATTGAAGAAATGGCGAAACAGCTGAGCGAAAGTTTGCCCAGCGGTCTGAAGCAATTTGCCGGTGAATTTGAAGAGCGCAGCAAGCAAGTTCTGCAAAATCAATTACTCAAGTTGGATATGGTTTCCCGTGAAGAATTTGATGTGCAGCAACATGTGCTACTGAAAACCCGCGAAAAGTTAGAAGCGCTGCAAACTCAAGTCAATGAGTTAGAAAAAAAGCTCAACGCTGCGGGCTAACTTACATTACGCATGTTAAATAAAGCACAGTGAGCGAAAGCGTAACTGTGCTTTTTTGTTTTTAACGCTTCGAGCAGTGCGTCTCTTGGGGAAACAATGCAGCAACTCGCTAGCTATATTCTTGCGATTCATGGCTATCCAAGCTTAGTATCGGTAGTGAGCCATTCGAGTAAAAGCCATAGCTATCAAGATAACGACCTCACTATTCATGAAGTAGAAACGCTGTATCACTTCGATAATGGCGTGGTGATCTGCCTGCAAACCGAGCAAGATCAACTCATGATTGAGGCGACATCGGATAATGTTTGCGAAGACTATTGGATAAACTATCGAGTGATAGCATCGAACGGAATCGTTATTTCACCACAGCAGAAATCCTTCAGTAACCTTTGCCAACAGGGATTCTGGCTCAAAATGCAACGGGATCGTAGCTCAATATAGACCCGTAAAATAGACCAGCAAACCTGAGTGATTGATTGAGGCAAAGCGTCAACAGAGGGAAGACGATAAGCGTGATGGAAACCGCAGTGGAATTGACGACTTTTGAGAGCCTAATACGCTGGACATTACTCCTGCTTGGTGGCCTGCCGCTACTCACTTATCCCGGAGTACTCCTCGCCAGTTTGATGGGACTGGCCAGTCAATCAAGTATCAAACCCGCTTTTATCACTCGATTAATGAATCAGTGTTTTCTGTGGGGCAGCCTAGCTTATCCTGCCATATATATTCCCTGCTATCGCATCGCAAGCGATAGCACAGCCTCGTCACCCTTAGTCACCGCAGCCTTGCCACTGCTGTATCTCATTTTACTCTATGGTTGCTTCCGCTTTATGGACATTCCAATTAAAGCGACTGATGACTAACACTTTTGTTGCCGTGCATACTTCTGCTTAAGGCCTTTATGATTTGCTTTAACTAACTTCCAGCGCTCACAGCCGTTAAAGCGGGCATATTCACTGACGGCGATATCAAATGCAGCACAGAAATCCTCATCTAGGCCATTCACCATCACGCCCGCTTCTAAGGTCAATTGCTGCAATAACAAGATGCCCGTTTGGCGATCGGCTTTCACATCCACGCGGCCGACAAAAGTATCGCGCCACAGAATCGCTAAAGAATAATAACCATACCGACGCTTTTCGGCGGGCACATAGACTTCAATTTGATAATCAAAATCAAACCATTGCTTTAGCCGCTGCCGTTGGATTAATAAATTATCGAAGGGATTTAGCAGCCAGACTTTATTGGGTAATGGCGCATGGAGCTGTAATGCAGGGTGGTAAAAGTAGCTTTGCCCTGCCGCCTTAAAACTCGCTAATACCCCCTGTGACTCCATTTCTGCCAGCTCTTGGGCTACTGCTGATTTTAAGCCTTTGCGTAGATAAGCTATTTGCGCCGCAGTACCAAAGGCATGAGCATCGAGATAACGATCAATCAGATAGCGGGTAAATTCAGCCTCTGTCGGTGCTTTGGCATTTATGTCTTGTGGTAACACCCGCGCAGTGAGATCGTAAACCTTCTGGAATTTCTCTCGCCGCACCACCATCAGCTCACCACGCATAAAGAGCTGCTCTAGGGCTTTTTTCGCGGGTTTCCAATCCCACCAAGCACCGTTTTTACCTTCACTGTGTTCAAAATCACTGGCCTTGAGTGGCCCCTCTGCAAGGATTCGTGCCCGCACTTCTTGCATTACTTTATCGTCGGGCTCAAACCAATGCTTACCGCCATTTTGCAGCTGCAGTTTACGTTGCAAACTAAAACGGTAATCGGCGATCGGTAAATAAGCCGCCGCATGGGACCAATATTCGAAGATCTCACCTTTAACCAAAGCCGAATCGAGCATCTTCGGCTGGTATCTAGGCATACGACTATGCAATACATGGTGATGTGCTCGCTCAACCACGTTAATCGAGTCGATTTGCACATAACTTAGGCGCGAGACAGTCTCAGCCACCGAAGTCTGTGGCTGTAATAATCCTTGCTGCTGCATCGTTAATTGCAGCCATTCGTGGGGTGAAAAGGGATTCGACATCACGTTTCCTAAGGTAAAACCTGCAAACACTAAGCCCAACAGACAAAACTAAGATTCTAAAAAATGCTGATGTAGTTTGTATCTTTCGAATGAGCCCCTAAAATACACCGCAAACCAGCTCATGCAGCGCGCTCTTCGGATAACATAAGCCATTTATAACTTAACGGCTATCGCTTTACAGGCCTGTTAGTTTCACGACTCAAGGTCGCGCTAACCACGTACTGACGCCTCATTAAGGATTGATGATGAATATCTACTATCGCCAAGCACAACTCTGCGGCCGCAAAACGGGCAATGGCGCTAAGCTGCCATTTTTGATGAATATCTTGTATTCACTTGCGGCTAAAAATGGCGATCACCAGCCCTTTTCAATGGATGACATTAACGCCGTACTGTTCAATCAACATCAGTCGATTGGTTGCTCTATCAAAGCACCGCTGCCGATAGTGAGTTGGCGCACCGAAGCGATAGAGTATGAGTTATTCAAAGGCGAAGAGCTGGTTTATCTGCCCCAATGCATCATCTTTAGCAATGGTGCCATCGCCTATGTCATTGTCGTCATAGGTGATGAGTATGAGCTGCGTATTTGGCCCGATTACAGTAACCGTGAGCGGGAAAAACAGCACTGGTTTTCCCACCATGCCGTAGTCTATTCCGCCGAACTTGACGTCTTTAAGCAAAGCTTCGAAGCACTGCTTAAGCATATTCGAAAAGAAGATGACTACGAGAAAAAACACCCCAGATTTGGCAAAGACACCCCACTCTCAGATTTATAAACGTGATTAATGTGTATGGATTTAGCGGTAATTGCCATAATTTTGCCACTATTGATCAGCAACTTGCCCGCAACTCTTACGGGGAAATCTGTTTTAATACCCGCCGTGATACCGAGCTAACTCAGCACAATCTTAGCGGTGAAGTCTCGGTCGTATTTCATAGGGAATGAAATCCAATGTTCAGTATTATTTTCTGGGTACTCACCCTACTTAGTTTGGCCTTATTTGGTGGTGCAGCCTACTTAGTCGTACGCGCACTGCTAAAAAAATTCAATCGAGATCAAGGAATAGACATGGAATCGCCACAGGCACAGTCCTCACACAGTAAAGGGACGTCACTCGCTAAAAACACGACTCTATTGAAAGCGTTAACCATAGGCATACTGTCGATCTTAGCTTTGATCCCATTAGGGATCATCATGGACATGACCTCAGATCGCGAAGCCCTGTACCACAGTGTTGTCGATGAAATTGGCCGTTCATGGGGCGAGCAGCAAACCCTCTCAGGACCTGTGCTTGTCATTCCCTATAGCTATTTTGTGATGCAGGAAGAAGTCAGCGCCGATGGCAAAAATCGCCATCAAGTAAAGCGTACCTATCAAGATGAATTGGTCATACTGCCAAAAAAACTCAAGCTAGATTTAGATCTCAAACATGATTTCCGTACCCGCGGCATTTATCAATCCTTAGTCTACAACGCCACTTTGCAAGGCAAAGCAGATTTCAGTTTAAGTCATTATGAAATCCCCAACCTCATTGCCTTTGACAATAAAAATGCGCGTCTCGCCTTTGGCGTCTCATCAAATCAAGCCATTGATAAAGTGGATAAACTTGAATTGACGGGTGAGGCGGTCACGCTGTCAGGCTCGCTGATGTCGGGTACAGGTTTAGGCACCACTGGCGGCTTAGAAAAAGGCTTCAACCAAGGTGTACAAGTCGCCGAAGCCAGTGACTTTAGCGTGGACTTTGCGATGACACTACGCGGTTCTCAGTCCATCAGCGCCCTGCCACTGGGTGAGCAAACCTTAATTAACATTCACGCCGACTGGCCACACCCCAGCTTCAAGGGATTATTACCCGCAGAACGTGATATTAACGCACAGGGTTTTACCGCAAGCTGGAATATCAGTCACTTAACCCGTAACTACCCGCAGGAGTTTATTAAGAGTAATCAATCGACCCTGACCGAAGTGTCGGCCAATGCGATTCTGTTCGAACCCGTGACTCACTACGGCAAGATTGAACGCTCAGTGAAATACGGCCTTCTGTTTATCGTACTGACTTTTATCATGTTATTTATTTTTGAGCTGGGGCAAAAAACCAGTCTTAGTACGATTCAATATGTGTTAGTCGGCAGCGCCATGGCATTGTTCTATTTGCTCCTGCTGTCGCTATCTGAGCATTTAGCCTTCTTGCATGCCTATTTAATTGCCGCCTGTATTCCCGTGTTGTCGGTATCCGCCTACGTGGGCAGTGCCACCGCAAGCCTCAAGCGCGGCGGGATAGTGGGCATTATGCTGGTGAGTTTATATGCCGTGCTTTACTCGATACTGCAACTGGAAGATTACGCCCTGCTGATGGGCACAGGATTACTGTTAGTTGTCCTACTGATTTTGATGTTTGTCACAAGGCATCAACCCAAGAACACGGCGTAACAACGCCCAACCGATCCACCCTTGAAGACCCCCGACAGCGCCACTTTTTGCTGTCGGGATTTTTTTTGATTGGCAAAGCCATTGCCGCGTTGTAGCCTATGGCGTTTATCAAGAGGCTTATATTTTGACCCATAGCGCCTATCTTTTCCGCCGTTTAGGCTTTGCTTGGTTATTGCTGGCAAGCATTCCTGGCTTACTGTTACTGACCCAGAATCAGCTGTTCCCACTGATCGATCTGCAATCTCACTTAGCCCGAACTTTATATTGGATTACCATGACGGGCACGGCGCCCTATGGCGTAGCCACTGTGTTGTTTGTGCTGGCTATCGCCTATCGTCTTATGCCTAAAGCCCTCTTTATGAGTTTGTTTTTAGCCATTAGTCTCAGCCAAGTCATCAGCTTAAGTGTGAGCCATACGCTCAAATCCTATTTTAAAGAGCCCAGACCTAATCTGGTCTTTTTGGCTAAGCAAGCACTGCCTACGGACAAACAGCTTTCACTCGATGCCTTTTATCAATTGGATAAACAAGGGCGCTCCAAGACAATATCCACTGCGCTCGATGGCTTAAAAGTGACGGAGCCTGAGATGAGACTCGACTCGCGCATTCACCAGCATTGGGAAGATGAAATTGGTTATTCATTCCCTTCTGGGCATACCATTTTTGCTGTGACACTGGTGCTCACGGCCAGTTACTATCTGCTGCTCGCAGGCCTACCTAGCGTTGCATTGGTATTATTGGGTTGGGGATTTTTGATGGGATTGAGCCGCATGCTGTTAGGGATGCACTGGCCACAAGATGTGTTGTTTTCGACCTTTTTAGCCGCCTTCATCAGCAGCTTGAGCGTGTTCTTAGTCAGTAAAATACGCCCACTCACGCAAACGCTCGTGAAAGTTCCTGAACGCTAACCTCTGTTGTTGATCACTCGATTAAGTCTGCCATTCAAATACTTAGGCCTTGCTAAGCACTGCCTAAGTATTTGACCACTAAGGCCTGATAAATCCCATTGGCCTTAATTTTTGCCAGCCCTTGATTAAAAGTATCCCGCGCCACTGAGTTGTGGAATACCATGCGATAGGATGTCGGCGGGAAAATAAAGTGATAGCTCAATGCTTGCTGGGTGTCGATATTGGGTTCAACAAACCGATTCAATTGAGTGAAGATATAACGGTCGGCAATCACAGTATTAATCCGGCCTAAGTACAACATACGATTCTGGCTTAATTGAGTATCAACTTCGCGATAAATCGTCTGTTGCGCTACGGCATTAAATTCAGCACCGAGCAATAGGCGAGCATTTTCAAAGGCCGCAATACTGTAGTTTTTTAGATCGGCAATACTTTTTATTTCAAGGTGTTGCGCAGCCAAGCTAATTGCCACATTGGTATAGTCGACATAATCATTAGACCAATAGCCATCGACACCATTTGCGGGATTCATGGTCATCACAGCATCTAATCTGTCTTTGTTGAAATATAAGATTTGGCGCTTACGAGAGTAAAATTTGAAGTTAACTGACTGGCCCATTTCCTTAAAAGCGGCCTTAATAATATCAATCTCAAGTCCCGATTCGGCATCTTCGATAATATAGGGTGGGCGATTTAACGCACTACCAATGGTTATCGAGGCAGAAAATGCATACGTCGGTAAGATTAATAGGCAGATTAACAGCAAACTCAAGCGCATACAGTGTCTCACTCTTATTAGTATCATAACTATAGCGGTTAATGCAGGGAGATCCAGACAGCGCGCCCTCACTCACAATCAGTAAAGGTGATCACTCCCCCAACTTTTACAACCTGATGACTCAAGATTTTTGGCAAACTTGGCTAAGGCTGGCAAACTAGGGGCAGACCCAGCCAACCCTAAGCTTTCGATGACAGAAACTCACCCATACAAACTCGATCAACTCGATTTAACCATTTTGCGTTTACTGCAAACCCACGGCAGATTGTCCAACCTCGAACTGGCCAATAAAGTCGGCCTATCGCCGTCCCCTTGCTCGCGCCGTGTTAAAGCCCTAGAAGAAGCGGGCTATATTGCCGATTATGCAACGCGTCTGTCGGCGGATAAATTCAACCTGCATTTGACCGCGTATATCCATGTGCGGATGGAAAAACACACGCCAGCAATCCTCAATCAATTTGAAGCCAATGTACTAGCCTACGAAGAAGTCCAAGAATGCGCGCTGATCACAGGTTCTGAAGCCGACTACCAACTTAAAGTGTTAGTACAAGATATGGCGCACTTTCGCACTTTCCTGTTAGATAAACTCACGACCAATGTACATATCGCAGGTGTGCATTCCAGCTTTGTGTTGAAAAAGGTCAAAGACCACACGGCCATTCCCTTAAGCCACATCACCATTCAACCATAGGCTATGTAAAAGATACGGCGTTCAGACACAAAGTGCTGCGACATGACTCAGACTTATCCAGTCACTATCGTGACTCAAGTAAAGTCATAGCATCAAAATACCCACTAAGCTTCTGCCATACGGTATTTTTTGACCATAAGATCACAATTCATTGCATTTTTATCATCGCAATTATTCGCTAAAGTGAGGTCGCGAGTTGTCGTCACTCGCAATATAGTCTCGCATAAAGCCTAATGGCGAAACACAACACCAAAATATCAGCAAAATGAGAATATAAATTGCCGATTAACATCATTTTAACGCACTAAAATTGCGTTGAACTTCTTATTTATCCGCCTAAGATACGCCTTCTTTTTACGGGAGGCACAATGCAATCGGCCAATACAAGTTCGACTAACCACTTCAGCTCACGCTTAGGTTTTATCATGGCGGCAGCCGGTAGCGCCGTTGGTGTAGGTAACATCTGGGGATTCCCCACCCAAGCAGCCACCCATGGCGGCGGTGCCTTTTTACTGGTTTACCTGGTACTGATTTTCATCCTAGGCATTCCCATGTTAATGGCCGAACTCATGATAGGTCGCCACGGACAGACCAACCCCGCCGATGCCATGGGCAAACTCGGCTTCAACACCCTAACTCGCAGTTTAGGCAAGGCGATAGGTTTGATTTCCATCGTCACCGCGGGATTAATCTATACCTTCTACAGCATTCTTTCTGGCTGGTTTGTCAGCTACGCCATCGCCCCGATTGCCACAGCTTTAGGCTCGAACGACACCGCCGCTTGGTTAGTGGATTTCTCGCTGTCGCGCAATCTGGTGTTCACGCTGATCTTCAGCACACTCGTGTTTCTGGTTTTGCTGCAAGGCGTACAAGAAGGCATAGAAAAATGGTCGAAACGCTTGATGCCGTTATTGTTGATCATGCTGATCGCGGGCGTGGCGTATATCTTCACCCTTAATGGTGCGAGCGAAGGCATTACCGCACTATTAACGCCTAACTTTGCTAAGGCACTGGCGCCAGATACCCTGATCAGCGCGCTCGGACAAACCTTCTTCTCCCTCACCATAGGCACAGGTGCCATGATGGTTTATGGCAGCTATTTGAGCCAAAAAGAGAATATCGCCAAGCTAACCGTCTGGGTTGCCTTTACCGATAGCGGCATCGCCTTTCTCGCCGCTTTCTTGATTATCCCTGCCATGTATGTGGCACAGCACAATGGCGTGGAGATTTTTAACGCCGAGGGGAAATTACTCGATTCAGATGCGCTGGTGTTTACTGTTTTACCCGCCTTATTCTCGACCTTAGGTGACACCGCCAACCTCATCATCAGCGTGGTGTTCTTTATTCTGCTGATCATCGCCGGCCTGACTTCAGCCATTTCCATCGCCGAAGTCCCGACTAGCTATGTGATGCAAAAATTCGGACTCAGCCGCCAGCGCGCCACCTTGATCATCGGCCTATTACTGACCTCATTATCCCTATTGCTGGCGGTATTTTTTGAGACGCTATTTAGCTTCACTATTATGCTCACCACCCAAATCGCCCAGCCGCTGGTCGCACTCGGCCTTGCGATTTACTTAGGTTGGATTTGGCGCCAAAGCCAGTTACTCAAGGCGATAAGTGGACAAGAGGGTGTCGATACCACAGGACTCTTCTGGCGCATTTGGCCAAGGTACGTGAAGTATGTATGCCCAGTACTGATTATCGCGATCGCCATCAGGCAATTTGTGTAACCCTGTAAAAAGCAAAAATCCCCGCTGAGTGCGAGGATTTTTTATTTAGCAATTGATGATCTAATTAACTTTTTTAAATAATCATCAAGGCTTGCTGCCGCCAATAGTGAATGCGATAACAGCCGGATTTTTTCAATCTATCGATGACGTTGAACTATTAGGGAAGGCTGGATTGAAACGAAAGGGGATGTAAACAGCAGCCTTAAGAGATTAAGGCTGCTTTAAACACTGAGCTGATTACTGTTCGATACCCACAATTAACCAAGGTGAATTGGCTTGTGTTACGTTACGCTCTAAATGCCAGATTTCCTTAATGTCCTCTTCTACGCCTTCAACGGTATCGCGATAGCGGCCGCTAAATTTAACACTCACTTCCGCAAGATTTGCATTGTGTGTGGCGCGGACAAGTTCTGCATCCAAAAACATCACTTCAGTGTGCTGATCGCCAACTAACTCGCGACGTTGGTTGCTGAGTTCATTGTAAAGATCAATAGAAACATACTCTTGGATTTTGCTTAAGTCGTTTTCATTCCACGCCAATTGCAAGGTTTTGTAGTGGCTACGAGCACCTTCCAAAAAGCCGGGTAAATCAAAACCGGCTGGCAAATCGAAAGGAACTGCGCTTGTCGCTTGACCAAAACCATTGCTGCCGCTGTTTGTATTGGTGGCAAAACCTGTTTGTTCAGTCTGTTGGCGCTGCATATTAGGATTGGGTTGGCCTGCACCCGCGTAGGCTGGTCTTTGCTGCGCCCCCGCTTTTGAGGCCATCACAGTACGGACAATTTTGAATAGTACGAATGCCAGCAAACCGATTATCAAAATATCCATAATTTGAATATTTTCAAAACCACCGCCCATAAACAGCGCCGCCAATAAGCCACCCGCTAATAAACCGCCTAACATGCCGCCCATCATACCTTTCTTGCCCGGCGCTCCCGCTGGTGCCGTAGTCGGTGTGTTGGTCGCCGCTGGTTGAGCAGGCGCCGTTTGGTGACTCTTGCCGATAGACTTACTACCGCCGAATTTTTTCGCTTCTGCGACTGGACTAGCAACCAAGCTAACCGCAAAAATCATCGCAAACATAATTAATAACTTTTTCATTTATAAGATCTTTGTTTGTATAACCTGTGGTATCGGCATCATAGCGGGATGACATTATATGTCAACTATCAAAAGATGGCAGCCTGTACAGGCTTTCATTTTTCGGCCTAAAAAAAACGACATAGCCAAACTTCGTTTGTTCTTCTAAATCGAAATCAAAGTCGTGGGGCTTCACCCCACACCCGACCAAGGAGGACTGCTCGTCCTATCCTCCTTGGATGCTCCATGACGCCCCCTACGGAGTTGAAAGCCCCTTGTACTCATTGCCAAATTTGCTATCGCTTCCGAAGGATGCGTCCCTGCACCTGCGAAAGCTAGTCGGTCATCCATGACCGAACTCACGCAATTTGTCTATTCGCCCTGCGGCAACTCCGAGGGGAGCCGTATTCTGCAACATTAGAAATGAATTGAGACTAAAAGAAATCTGACTATTCTGTATTTTTACCGCTAAATCATAGCTAAGACGCAATGCCATAGAGAAAAGATATACCCGTCCTATCTATCCCTTTCTATAAGTACAGCTCATTAAATCCTAAGGTAAAATATGTCTTGCTTAACTCTGCCTGATATATTGGAATCTTCTTAGAATTCACTAAAAGCTTAATTTCCTCGATATCAACTGAAGAAGCCCTACAGCCAACAAATACTGCTGATATGCAGTCCGCTGGTAGTTGAAACAAAAATACCGAGGAAGGCACAACTGCTAATGAACCATAAATTTCGTTAAGGATTGTTTCACTAGGACTAAACTTCATTTCTTCATTGTCATCAGTCGAATTGCCATCCTTCTCTTGATTGTCAAAGTGTTCATATTCGACAGGATTGACCTTAAAAGTAATCGAATACTCATCCTCTGAAACAATGCTAAACAAATTTACATAGTGGTTGTCATAAAATTCATGAAGTTGCTCAAATAGTTCTCGGTCGACTCGGACGGCATCCGCTTTTCTCAACTTAGGTAAGATCCGGTGCTCTTTCTCGTAAATCCAGTCATCACTTTTAGCAAGCAGCAAATCTTTAACACAAACATCCTTCTGTAGAAGTGAATAACGTTCTCGGTTGTAGAGTACTCGCTCAACTGTGTCTGACATTGATAATTTATAGTTAAAATAATCATTCAACTTTTCATAATCAAACTCTATAACGATACCTTTATGCTCATTCGCATAATGCGACCACATTAGTAAATTGTTGTAGTTCTCCGTGAATGAAATTACGCCGACTTCGTTGAAATTACGATCCGAGGAGAACTGTTCCGCTTGCTCGAAAAAGTCATCTCCAAGTCCATCACGAAGTATCTTGTCGATTAGGTCTTGAGCCGGACTGAGTTCAAATGGGTCATTTAAAACTCCTCGCTGACTAGCACGGAGACAAAAGTTAGAAAAAAACTCTCGTCGATAAGGCATATATTTATAAATTTTCTTCATATTACTCCGTACTAATAACATCGTGTACATACGCATAAATTGATAAACATCGAAGCGACAGAATATCGTATCCAATTAAGAACTTTAAATTCAGATAATATACCCACAACTTCATATCTCATTTATTAAACATTCTCGATGTGTAGTAGTAAATAGCAGACTATCAGGTTTACCAAGGGTTTAACTGGATTAAGCACTGTCATGGAAGTGACCGTTGGCGGCATGGATGCCGCCGTCGAGCCCTCAGGGATGAGTTCATGGCGTGTCACTGGAATGACAGTGCTTAATCAATATCACCTGCTGCCAAAAGTGACTTTATTAACAAAATAAAAAAATCCCCGCATTACGGGGATTTTCAATATTTCAAAGACAACTAACACTCACAGCGTTACACGCATTTCCCATCCGATGACTTATCGGAAGAAAGTGCTCGGCTGATGCCGCCGAAGATGACACTCAAGAAGCCAATACTGACATCTTTTTGTCGCTCATCGGCGCTGCCCGTATCGTGGCCGCTCGCCTCACGCATACTTTGATTATTGTTGGTTCCACGTACAAAATCGCAGGACGCATTGCTGGTATTGTTCACCGAGCAGGCACTGAGTAAAGCGATCATTAGGCCGCAAAGGGCAAGGCGTAATCTTGGCATATTAGTTCAACACTTCTTCTAATGCCTTGAGGCATAAAGAAACATTCTCACGGCGGGCACCAAAGCCCATTAGACCGATACGCCATGCTTTACCCGCAAGGGCGCCAAGGCCTGCGCCGATTTCGAGGTTGTAATCCTTCAGCAAACGAGTGCGCACTGCAGCATCATCCACACCTGCGGGGATATAAACCGTATTCAGCTGCGGTAGGCGATAATCTTCGGCAACCACAAAATTAAGCCCTAACTTTTCCAGCCCAGCACGCAGCACTAAATGCATTTCGTGATGGCGTTGCCACGCATTCTCTAAGCCTTCAGCCGCCAACATACGCAGGGATTCATGCAGTGCATAAAGCGCGTTCACTGGCGCAGTGTGATGATAACTGCGTTTGCCGCCCGCGCTGGTCCAATAGGCCATCACTAGACTTTGATCGAGGAACCAACTTTGCACAGGAGTTTTACGATTCTTGAGTTTTTCTACCGCTGCGCTCGAGAAAGACACAGGTGATAAACCCGGTACACAGGAGAGGCACTTTTGACTGCCAGAATAAATGGCATCTATGCCCCATTCATCGACTCTTAACTCGACGCCGCCAAGGGAAGTCACAGCATCGACAATCGATAAGCAGCCGTATTGTTTGGCTAATGCGCACAAGGTTTTAGCATCGGACAAAGCGCCAGTTGAGGTTTCGGCGTGCACAAAGGCTAAAAACTTGGCATCGGGGTTGGCCTTAAGCGCCGCTTCAACCGCAGCAGGATCGACAGGCGCGCCCCACTCATTGTCCACCAACACAGCAATCGCGCCCATGCGCTCGACGTTTTGGCGCATACGCTCACCAAACACACCGTTACGACAGACAATCACCTTCTCACCCGGCTCGACTAAGTTTACGAAACAGGTTTCCATGCCCGCACTGCCCGGCGCGGATACTGCCATGGTCATTTCGTTTTTAGTTTGGAAGGCGTATTGGATCAGGCTCTTAAGCTCATCCATCATGCCGACAAATAGCGGATCTAAGTGGCCAATTGTCGGTCTGGACTGCGCCGCAAGCACTTCGGGATAAACATCCGACGGGCCAGGGCCCATCAAAATACGGCGAGGAGGATTAAAAGCGGTAAAACGCGGTGCTGGTAACATCATGTCTCCTTAATGCGTGCAGGTCGAGGTCTCGTTGTTATTCGTTAGCCGTTCTGTTTTCAGAAACTGCCCGTTAATCGTTAACGGGTTAAGTCAGTAACTTAACTGTGACGTATTAATCGGCGGCTAGAGTATTAAGTCTACAAAACTACCACAAAAAAGGGCGCCTGTGCGCCCCTCCTTTAGCCTAACTTTGACTTAACTTGTGCCTAACTTTGCCTAACATGTCATCGCGTCGATCTAAGCTACGTGCATCACCGCAAACCCTATAAGACTTTGCTGCCGTTACCCGCATTTAAAAACAGCTGATAGGCAGGACTTTGGGTTTCCTCTTGATAGACAAAACCCAACTCAGTTAAAAACTGTTGGAACGGCAAAGCATCACTCGCGGGTACTTCAAATCCCGCCAGCACTCGGCCAAAGGCCGCGCCGTGGTTACGATAATGGAACAGACTGATGTTCCATTTGCTCTGCAAGGTCGTTAAAAACTTCAGCAGCGCACCGGGATGTTCAGGAAACTCAAAGCTAAATAAACGCTCCTCTAAAGGCTCTGGTGGATGACCACCGACCATATAACGCACATGCAATTTCGCGGTTTCATCCCCGGATAAATCCTGAACTTCAAAACCATTGGCCTCTAAGGTGGCAATGATTTGTTCTAGCTCACCTTGGCCTCGGCTTAAACGAATGCCGGCAAACACCACGGCAAGATCACGACTACTGAAACGATAGTTAAACTCTGTCATCACCCGCTTATCGAGTAACTCACAGAATGTTAAGAAACTTCCCGGACGCTCAGGGACTTTCACCGCCAGTACAGCTTCTTTTTGCTCGCCAAGTTCACAACGTTCAGACACATAACGCAAACTGTGAAAATTCACATTCGCGCCACTTAAAATCGCCGCGACTTTCTCACCATTGCCGCAATCACCATTGGCATTAGCGCTGACATATTTTTTAAGCCCAGCTAAGGACAAGGCCCCTGCGGGTTCGGCGATCGCACGGGTGTCCTCAAAGATATCTTTTACCGCGGCGCAGATTTCATCCGAAGTGACAGTCACTACTTCATCGACATAAAGTTTCGCGACTCGAAACGGCTCAGTGCCGATACGTTTAACCGCCACGCCATCGGCAAATAAACCGACTTGCGCCAGTGTCACAGGTTCGCCCGCTTCCATCGCTGCCTTTAAACAGGCCGCGTCTTCTGGCTCGACGCCGACAATTTTCACCTGCGGCATCACCGCTTTGTAATAGGCAGCGATACCCGCGATAAGCCCGCCACCGCCTACGGGCACAAATACCACTTCGAGATCACGCTGCTGCTGCAACATCTCTTGGGCGATAGTGCCTTGGCCTGCGATCACCGCTTCATCGTCGAAGGGCGCGATATAGACTCGGCCCTCTTCTTTCGCCATCGCCATCGCAAAGCCATTGGCTTGATCGAAGGCTTGGCCGTGCAATACCACGTTGCCACCTAAACGGCGCACCGCATCGACTTTAATATCGGGCGTTGTCTCTGGCATCACAATCACAGCATCCACACCGCGACTCGCCGCCGACATCGCCACACCCTGAGCATGATTGCCTGCCGAAGCACACACCACACCGCGTTGACATTCTTCTTTCGTCAGCTGGGCGATACGGTTATAGGCACCGCGTAACTTGAAGGAATGCACTGGCTGCATATCTTCGCGCTTCAAAAATACCTGACAACCTAAACGCGCCGATAGCTTGTTCATGCTTGAAAGCGGCGTCACTTTCGCTATGTCATACACAGATGACAACAGGATTTTTTGCAGATAGCTTTGTGCCAACTGAAAATGTGCTAAATCCGTCCGAGCTTGCGATGCAAGTGGCAACATATTAGTCCTCCAGTTTACTGCGATCGCGCACCGCGCCTTTGTCGGCACTGGTGGCGAGCATGGCGTAGGCCTTAAGCGCGAGTGACACATAACGCTGGCGACCTATAGGTTTCCACGCCATTGGGCCACGCGCTAACATGGCCTCGCGGCGAGCATTGAGTTCAGCATCAGTTAACGCCAGCTTGATACTGCGCTTGGGAATATCGATTTCGATGCGATCGCCATTTTCAATCAAGGCGATTGTGCCGCCCGCTGCCGCTTCGGGTGAAACGTGGCCAATCGATAAACCTGAAGTGCCACCGGAGAAACGCCCGTCGGTGATCAGCGCACAGACCTTGCCTAGGCCGCGAGATTTTAAGTAACTGGTTGGGTACAACATTTCTTGCATACCCGGGCCGCCTTTCGGGCCTTCATAACGGATAACAACCACATCACCCGCCACCACTTCGCCGCCTAAGATACCCGCCACTGCGTCATCTTGGCTTTCATAGACGCGAGCCGAGCCGATGAAGGTCAGATTCGATTCATCCACGCCCGCTGTTTTAACGATACAGCCGTTCTCGGCCACGTTGCCCGACAATACGGCAAGGCCACCCTCTTGGCTGAAAGCAAACTCACGGCTACGAATACAACCTTCTTGTCTGTCGTTATCCAGTGACGGCCAGCGACAATCTTGGCTAAAGGCTTTAGTGGTCGGAATCCCCGCAGGCCCCGCCATAAAGAAATGTTTTACTTTTTCATCTTGGGTCTGCATCACATCGTACTGGGCCAATACTGATTTCAAGGTCCCGCTGCCCGGCGTGCCGTCATTATCGGCCGCCACATGGAACACATCGGTATGCAGTAATCCGGCTCTGTCGAGCTCGCCTAAAATCCCCATCACGCCGCCCGCACGGTGCACGTCTTCCATATGGTATTTAGGCGTCGATGGCGCAACCTTACAAAGGTGCGGCACAAGGCGCGACATACGGTCGATATCCGCCATGGTAAAATCAACATCGGCTTCCTGCGCGGCGGCCAATAAATGCAATACGGTATTAGATGAACCGCCCATGGCGATATCTAAGGTCATGGCATTTTCGAAGGCTTTGAAGTTGGCGATATTACGTGGCAATGCCGATTCATCATCTTGATGATAATAACGTTTTGCCAGCGCCATCACGCGACGACCCGCTTCCAAAAACAGCTCGCGGCGATCGGCGTGGGTTGCCAGCATAGAGCCGTTACCCGGCAGCGATAATCCTAGCGCTTCGGTTAAACAATTCATTGAGTTGGCGGTAAACATGCCTGAGCAAGAGCCACAGGTTGGACACGCGCTACGCTCGATTTTGGCACTGTCTTCATCGCTCACGTTCGAGTCGGCGCCCGCCACCATAGCATCGACTAAATCGAGTTTGATGAGCTTATCCGACAGCTTAGTTTTACCCGCTTCCATCGGTCCGCCAGAGACAAACACGACGGGAATATTGAGGCGCAGCGCCGCCATCAACATGCCGGGGGTGATCTTGTCGCAGTTGGAGATACACACTAAGGCATCGGCGCAGTGGGCGTTAACCATGTATTCCACACTGTCGGCAATAAGTTCACGCGATGGCAGACTGTAAAGCATGCCGCCGTGGCCCATGGCGATACCGTCATCGACGGCGATCGTATTGAATTCTTTTGCGATACCGCCCGCGTCTTCAATGGCGCTCGCGACGAGTGAGCCCATATCTTTTAAGTGCACGTGGCCCGGTACAAACTGAGTAAAGGAGTTAGAAATAGCGATAATTGGCTTACCAAAATCATTGTCTTTCACCCCTGTGGCGCGCCATAACGCACGGGCACCCGCCATATTGCGGCCTTCGGTACTGGTAGCTGATCGTAACTTTGGCATTGACTGTATCCTTTATCTCAAATCGAAAATCGTATTCTTAATTCACATGGCGAATGCTGCACTTGCCGCATTCCCCTCAATATCTGGCACTCATAGTCACTCAACATCATGGACTAAAATGCACCTAAGCAAGGCCTTAAGCATTCGCCGTTTGTTGCAAGCTCAGCGGTAACAATACCTTACATTGAGTCACATCAATCAGTTTATTCAGCTGATTACTTAACAGTTCGATGGCACGTTCGCTATCGACCTCCATATCCAGCGACAGGCTCGCATCGTCATTCATGCGCATCTGCATTTGGGTAATCGTAAAGCCACGATGTCGAGTCACGCGCAAAACACGCTCAAGCACTTCGGGGCGTTGTTGAACCGTTAATTCCAGAGAGTGGATCATGTTTGTTTCTCCATTTCGTCCATCATATCGCTGTTTGATGCGCCGGGGGGCACCAGTGGCCAAACGTTAAAAGCATCGTCGATTGCAACGTGTAACAAATACGGGCCCTTAGCCGCTAACATTTCGGTTAAGGCTTCTTCCACTTCGTCGGAAGAGAAAATCGTACGGCCGGGGATATCAAAGGCGGAGGCCAATAAAACAAAATCTGGGTTATCGGATAAATCCGTTTCGCTGTAGCGTTCTTCAAAAAATAGCTGCTGCCACTGCTTCACCATGCCAAGCTTTTGGTTATCAACCAGCACGATTTTCACTGGCAGCTTGCGGCGTTTGATGGTGGTCAGTTCCTGCACATTCATCATAAAAGACCCATCGCCAGACACTGTCACCACAGTGGCATCGGGACGGGCCACTTGCGCACCAATGGCGGCGGGTAAGCCAAAGCCCATAGTGCCTAAGCCCGCGCTGGACAGATGATCTTCTGGGCGGCGGAACCACATATGCTGGGCCACCCACATTTGGTGCTGACCCACATCGCAACACACTACGCTGTCTTCGGGTAATTTATTGGCTAAACGGCGCAGCAGCGCAGGCGCATAGATCAAACTGCCGGGGTGTTGATAATCCCATTGATGCTTACGGGATAAATGCTCCACCTCAGCCTGCCAAGGGGTGATGTTCATCGACATGGCTAAAGCAGGTAGTATTTGACGTAAGTCGCCGGCGATTGCCACCTCAGGCATACGCAATTTACCCAGCTCAGCGGCGTCGATGTCTAAATGGATCACTTTGGCCTTGTCGGCAAAGCTCGCTAAACGGCCAGTGACTCGGTCGTCGAAACGGGCACCCACCACGATCAGTAAATCGCAATCCTGTACCGCTAAGTTAGCGGCCTTGCCGCCATGCATGCCTAACATGCCTAAGTAGCCGGGCGTGCCGTGGGCGATACTGCCCAGCCCTTTCAAGGTTGCGACCGAAGGTATGCCCGTCACTTTGATAAACTCACGCAGTTGATCGACCGCGCCAGCCATGCCTACACCGCCGCCTACATACAACATAGGCTGTTTAGCCTCAGCCAACAGCGCACGGGCGGCGTCGATATCACTCATCTCGGCTTGGGGTTCGTTCATCACGGCCAGCAAAGGGGTGCGATATTCCAATTGGGCGATTTGGATATCCTTCGGGATATCGACCAGCACAGGGCCAGGGCGACCGGATGCAGCGATTTCGAAGGCTTGATACAAGGTTGGGATCAGGTCGTTGACGTCTGTCACCATAAAACTGTGCTTAGTGCAGCTCAGTGACATGCCCAGCACGTCGATTTCTTGAAAAGCGTCGGTGCCGATAACGGCGGTAGAGACTTGGCCTGTGATGGCCACCATAGGTACAGAATCTAACAGGGCATCGGCTAAGGAAGTGATCAGGTTAGTCGCGCCAGGGCCTGAAGTCGCAAAGCACACGCCAGTTTTACCGCTGGCTCTTGCGTATCCTACGGCGGCAAAGGCGGCGCCTTGTTCGTGACGGCTGAGCAGATGTTCGACAGGGCTTCCATAGAGGGCATCGTATATTGGCATAATGGCACCACCTGGGTAACCAAACACTGTGGTGACTCCATGTGCTGCTAACACTTTAATTACCGCATCTGCGCCTCTGATCATCTGCCCTGGTTCCATATTCTCTCTCGCTACGTTAGTCCTGAATTGCCGAAAATCGACGCTAATTTTTTACTCTTTCGAAGCTTAGGACCTTGCTCTAGGCCCTAAAACGAAGAACCCCCCGGTCCTTTCGGAGCGGGGGGTTCTTTCGAAACTTCTAACCTTTTAGGTCTATCAGTTCGCCATGCGCCGCCCCCGCTGTGATTTAATAATCACGACGGTAATAATCACGAGAATGAGCTTGGCAGCTTGGTTAAACATCAATATGGATTCCTAATCGGTGTTTCTAAAATTGGGATATTGCATGAAAGTTAGTTTCGCTTTGGACTTTGCCCTACCGCGAGCTATTAGCTTTACCATAAAGCGACAGCCAAACACAATAAAAAATATCTTTTGTCAAAAAAAATTCAGCTTCCCTGCCGAGACAATGCAAAACAACAAAGTAAAACGTTAACTGTTGATCCTCAGTCGGCGCGATTCACCTACCGCAGGATTCATTCACTGAACGCGCATTTACCATCGAACGCTCACTGAAGATTCACTCACTAACTATTAACTCACTAACAATGTCGTTTTTGCCCGCTCGATAACCCACTGAACAGGAAAAAATTTGGTTTCCACTAAACTGATTTATCACTAAGCAAGCTCAAGATGCGCGTTTCACCATCATGAGATTGCTTGGGAACTGAGCTGAGACCTAAGTCCTTTAAGTCTCAACCCTCTCCCCCAATGCTGGGCTTAACTAACGATCAATTAAGCCTCAACAATGCTCTTCATATCAGTCATGTAACCGCGAAGTTCAGCGCCAACATATTCCACTGCCGTTTCACGAATCGCTTCGTTAACTGCGATGAGCGTTAGGTTGTCGACACCGGTTGCGCTGTCTTTCAGGCCAGCACCTAAATACTCAGATGACATGGCATTAACGTAATCGCGCAGCATAGGTACGGCGGCGTGATTGAACAGGTAGCAACCGTATTCGGCGGTATCTGAAATCACTACGTTCATTTCGTACAAACGCTTACGGGCAATCGTGTTGGCGATGAGTGGAGTTTCATGCAGTGACTCGTAATAAGCCGACTCTTCCACGATACCCGCAGACACCATAGTGTCGAACGCCAGTTCCACACCCGCTTTGATCATAGCGACAAGGAAAATACCTTTGTCGAAATAGGTTTGTTCGTCGATATGCTCGCTCGATACGGGTGCATTTTCGAAACCTGTTTCGCCAGTTTCCGCTCTCCAACGCAGTAAGTTCGCATCATCGTTCGCCCAGTCTTCCATCATAGTGCGAGAGAATTCGCCGCTGATGATGTCATCCATGTGCTTTTCAAATAATGGCTGGAGGATTTCTTTTAAATCTTCTGCAATTTCAAATGCTTTAATCTTGGCTGGATTAGACAAACGGTCCATCATGTTAGTGATGCCGCCGTGTTTCAACGCTTCAGTGACCGTTTCCCAACCTTGCTGGATAAGCTTGGCCGCGTAGCCTGGCTCAACGCCATCGGCGATCATTTTCTCGTAACCTAAGATGGCACCCGTCTGCAACATACCGCACAGAATGGTCTGCTCGCCCATTAGATCCGACTTCACTTCGGCGATGAAAGACGACAGTAAAACACCGGCTCTGTCGCCACCCGTTGCGCTAGCGTAGGCTTTAGCAATCTCTAAGCCGTCACCGTCTGGATCGTTTTCTGGGTGAACCGCAATAAGGGTTGGCACACCAAAACCACGTTTGTATTCTTCACGCACTTCAGTGCCTGGGCACTTAGGGGCAACCATCACCACAGTGATATCGGGACGAACTTGCATGCCTTCTTCAACGATATTGAAGCCGTGTGAGTAAGACAAGGTAGAACCTTGCTTCATCAGTGGCATAACCGCGTTAACCACGTTGGAATGCTGTTTGTCCGGCGTCAGGTTAAGTACCAGATCCGCCGCGGGGATTAATTCTTCAAACGTACCGACACGGAAACCGTTGTCGGTCGCTTTCTGCCATGAGGCACGTTTCTGTTCAATCGCTTCAGGACGCAGGGCAAAAGAGATATTCAGACCCGAATCACGCATGTTCAAGCCTTGGTTAAGACCTTGAGCACCACAACCTAAAATAACAATATTCCAATCTTTGATGTAGTTACAGCCGTCGCTAAACTCAGAACGATCCATGAAACGACATTGGCCAAGCTGTGCTAATTGTTGACGTAAATTCAGAGAGTTAAAATAGTTAGCCATCTGATATACCACCTATAAGTCAGAAATTTTGGACGCAACCAAACTAACATAATGTTACGGCTTGGTTGTGATTGAAATCACTATAACCCATGCTTATCATTGCTTAAAATGATATATTCGGAACTTCATATTGCATTCTGCGCAACGTCAACTGTAATCATGGATCAGTAACACTGACAGTAACATCGGCGCCAATATGCGGTCCCCAATCACGCCGTCACTCAAGCCAAGGCTCAAGCTCAGACTAAACAGGATAAGATCATGGATATTCGTACCCTCAAATTGTACCTGCACTTATGTGACAGTTTGCACTTCGCCAAGACAGCGGAACAGATGCATGTGAGCCCATCGACCTTAAGCCGAGCCCTGCAAAGATTAGAAGAGGAAGTAAACGCTAAGCTGTTAGAGCGGGATAATCGCAGCGTGACCTTAACCCACGCGGGACACGAGTTTAAGCGGTTCGCCGAGCAAACTTTGAACCATTGGAGCACGCTCAAGCACAGTATCGATCTCAAGCAGGACGTACTGCGCGGTCGGTTAAATCTGTATTGCTCGGTCACCGCCGCCTACAGTCATTTACCGGGTTTATTGGATTTATTCCGCCAAGAACATCCCTTCGTCGAAATCGCCTTAACCACGGGAGATGCGGCGAACGCGCTGGCAGAAGTGCAACAGAATCGCGCCGATATCGCCATCGCCGCCCTGCCCGATCCGTTTCCGAGCAGCTTACACTTTGCCAAAATCGACGATGTGCCGCTGTCGATTATCGCCCCAACCATACGTTGCGCGGTGCAGCAGCAGATTTCCCAAACGCCCATCGATTGGTCGAGCGTGCCCTTTATCATTCCGGACCATGGCCCCGGACGTCGCCGCGCCGATAACTGGTTCAAACAAATGGGCATCAGCCCTAATATTTACGCCCAAGTGTCGGGCCAAGAAGCGATCGCCTCTATGGTGGCGTTGGGCTGCGGCGTGAGCATGAGCCCAGAAGTGGTAATCAATAACAGCCCAGTGCGGGATCGCATTCAGTTACTCGCCTCTCCCGTTGCAATACCGCCCTTCGAGTTAGGTTGCTGCTGCAAAGTAAAGCGGCTCGACGATCCCATAGTCAATGCGTTTTTGGATGTGATTTAAACATCCGGCGAGTTGAGCTTATCGATAGGATCGATACGGGTCACCAATAGCTGATCGACCTTGTAAGAATCGATATCGACCACCTCAAATTTATAACCCGCATAGTTGACGAAATCGGTACGCTTAGGGATTTTACGCAGCATATACATCATAAAACCGGCAATGGTTTCGTAGTTTTGATTATGCGGGAATTCTTCGATGCCGAAGGCGCGCATCACGTCGGTAATCGGTGTTACCCCATCGACTAACCAAGAGTTACCATCGCGGGCGATAATCTGCTCTTCGCTCTCGTGCAATGACCAAGCCCCCATCACGGCGCGTTGTAAATCGTTGGTCGTGACAATACCCACCACTAAGGCATATTCGTTCATGACTACGGCAAAATCGGCGCGGCTATTCTTAAAATATTCCATCGCCTCAGATAGGCTCAAAGTATCGGGAATAATCAGCGAAGTGTGGACTAAGTTACTGCCTTTTAAGGTGATATTCTCACCGTTGATCACACGGATCAGCAATTCTTTTGCATCCACAAAGCCTTTGATCATATCTAACTGACCATCGCAGACGAGGAACTTAGTATGGGGATCTTCAGAAATCTTACGCTTGATATCTTCTTCGCTGTCTTGCAGTAAAAAGTACACTAAGCTTTCACGGGCCGTCATGGCAGAGGTTACAGAAACGGTTTGCATTTCAAACACATTTTCCATCATCTGTTGTTCACCGCGATCTAAAACTCCAGCTTCGGCGCCCGCATTCATCACAGCATAAATGTCATCGGAGGTGATAGCATCGTTACGCACGGTTGGGATTTGCAGCAGTTTAAAGATGCCGCTCGCCATACCATTGAAAAACCATACTAATGGACGCAATAGCACAATACAGAAAGACATAGGCCCAACAACGGCTAATGCGACGGGCTCAGGCATCGCCATCGCAATGCGTTTTGGCATCAAATCGGCCACCAGAATAAAGGCACTGGTGACGACAACAAAGGATAAAATAAAGCTCAGTTGGCTCAACCAAGGATCGGTCAGCAAAGGCGATAGTAATTCATAGAAATAAGGTCGAAATGCCGACTCACCGACGATACCCCCCATGATGGCAACGGCATTAAGCCCGATTTGTACCACAGTAAAAAAGCTGCCGGGAACGGCTTGTAACTGCAACACTTTTTCTGCGCGGGCATCGCCCTCATCGGCCAATTGACGTAAACGGATTTTACGTGAAGCGGCAAGTGCAATTTCTGACATAGAGAAGAAACAACTCGCGCCGATTAGGCACAATATAATCATCACGTTATCAAAGAGACTCATGTAACACCTTTCATTTAACACTGGACTAACTAGGACCAACCCGCGCTTTATGGCTCGCGAGTCAGCTGAATTCATTTAATTGGGGCACAGTTTGCTAGGGGTTATCCAGTCTACAAACCGTTCAAACGGCTGTGCCAGCTCCTTGCTACCCTAAGATAAAAAGCACTTACATTGCCGTTTTAGGCTGCTCTGAGTATATCTGCAAATTCACGGCTTAGGCGCGACTCGACATCATTAAGACATCTCAGTGCGGTGGCTTTGATATTGAGCTGCTAGAACGTACATTTAAGCCAATGGAATTGACTAGGCAGTCGTGGCTTTTGCTTAGTTGCGTTACGAGAAATACGTCCAGAATGGCAGCATGGATGTCACTCAGAGTGCATCGCTAAATCGACTATGGGCGACAGATTATATCTCATTTGCCGCCTAATATTACCTCACCTTGAGTAATTTTTATCTTAACGATGGATCTACAGCACAGTTTCATGCAAATGTTATCAATTAGTTAGCATGATTGAATGCGGTCTGTGACATAAAGAGGCTCAGCTGATTTAGCCTAAATATCGCCGGATTACTAAATGACGAACGCTGATGGCCTAAGCATTGCTTAAGCATGGAGATAGGACAATTTGAGGCTTAATCCCAATCATTAAGCGCAGAGAGCACCTAATGATGGAGCAATACTCAACTGGTGCCGAGCAACAAAAGACTGCAACAGGTATAGGTACAAGGCTGACTTGCCCCTATGCTGCCATTAAATCACTTCAACTTCGACCCTATTACGCCCTTTATCCTTAGCGCGATAGAGACAAACATCGGCACGGCGTAACACGTCGGGCATCTTAAGTCCCGAGACCTTATCTAATGGCAAAAACACGCTGCCAATACTAATCGTTACCGCTGCCAACGGTGATGCTTGATGGGGAATACTGAGTTGCTCGACGAGATAACACAGTTGCGTGGCAATAGCCGTTAACTGCGCAGGTGAGACGTGCTCAACGACTAAGGCAAACTCTTCGCCCCCGATGCGCGCCAACAAAGCATTGTGCGGCAGGATATCGCACTGCGCTAAGGCATCCGCCACACGCTTAAGCACTAGGTCACCTTCAATATGACCATAAGTGTCGTTATAGGATTTAAAATAATCGACGTCCAACATCAACAGCCCCGCTGGCGTCTTGGTCTGTAGCACAGTCTCTAGCCTTTCGGTAAAAGGACGTCTATTCGCTAACCCAGTCAACTCATCGGTTTCGGCCTTTTCTTTCAATTGAGTATTGGCAGTAACCAGCGCTTGTTGCAGCACTATCATCTGCCGCTCTTTTTGCTCGCGCAGCAGTAACTCGTTCAATGCGGAGGCAAACTGAGTCAGCATATTCTTTTTCTGGGCGTTCCAATTCAAGGGCCGCGACACCGTCGACAGCGAGAGTAATCCCAATAACTCTCCGGCATTTTTAATCGCAAAGGCAGCAATAGAGCAAATGCCCACGGATTTCATCACCTCATATTCCTGTGGTGACAATGCCTTTAACGCCTCAAGATCCTCAATCACTAAGGTCGATTCTGTTTCGAATTTTTTAGCAAGCTGAGTAATGTTGTCCACCGAAATCCCTTGGACCTTGTTAGCATGTAACTCGCTGGTCCAAAAACTGCGGTAATAAGCATGCTGTTGATGAAATTCGAGAATGCTCACCCTCTCAACATCAAACAACTGACCTATTTTGTGGCACACCTCAGTTAAGGTTTTATCTACATTGCAGGTATCGATACTCAAAAATTGCAACGAAATCTCTGCCAGCAACTGATTCGACTGCGACTGCCAGTCCAGTTCTTTGGTCCGCTCTTTCACTAAGTCCGACAATAAATGCTGCTGTTGCTGTAACGCACGTTGATGGCGTTTATTGATAGCGAGGTCGTTGCGTATCCTTTGATACATGGCCTTAAGCGACAATGCAACATGAGCAATCTCGTCAGGACTGGCGGTCACCGTTTCCGGAACAGACAACTTTTTTAACGATTTTAGATTGATTTTATTAGTAAAATCTTCCAATGCCGACAGTCTATCTGTTACCATGAGTCGCACTAAGGTCAAGATCAAATAGATCATCAGCAGGGTCTTTAAGCCATTGCCGAGCACAATAAAAATCAACTGTCGCCACAGCTCGTAGTAAAGCTGGTTAGTGTCTAAGCCTACGGTTAAAGTTGCGATCAGTTGATCTTGATAAGTCACAGGATAATGAAACAGGGTTTGCGACTCGTCGTCGGTTAACAGCGGTTTACCCAGCTGCATAGTGACACCGTCGATACTGTCTAAATGCACGCTCGACACTAACGGCATCATTCCTAAACCAGAGAGCAAATCAGATAGCAGGCTGCGGTCAACGTCCCAAAGCGACTTCGCCACACTCGGCAGAATAGATTCTGAATATTCGCGGATATCCGACGTGGCATTGTCGATACTATCCTGATAGTTCCAAATCAGCTGCACCAGCATAGTTAACACAGCAAAAAATGAGCTCACCCCGATAATTGTCAGCGTCATCTTATGACTAATAGAATGATTTCGATGCTTCATGTACACCCGTTATTACGCCTTGAAGGGCAACTTATTCAAAATCTGAGACTGGAAAATCTGTGGCCAATCCCGAGCAACTAACATTTGATAAAATGCCGAATCAGGCAGTAAAACGCCGAACAAGGTGACATTGTCATAGGGAATATAGCGCTTATGCTGCTGATAATATTGCAACTCAACCAAAGCTAACGCGCCAGCCATAAAGTGCCCGCCACCAATAATGCTCACCGCGTGTTGGCGACAAAGCTGTAAAATCTCAGGTGACGTATTGATCGTACTGACAAATACATCTTTACCCGAGACTAAGCCTTTTTCCTTCAATGCTTTAAGCACTCCAATTGCCATACGATCACTGGCGGTCCAAATCACGTTTAGATCGGGATAACGGTTCAGCAGAGTGAGCGCTTGACCATAAGCTACTGCGTCACTCCATTGGCCATAAACCGTTTGAGTCAGAGTGGCATTGGGCTGCATAAAGAAATAATCGCTGGCACCTTGGGTACGAAGTACTGAAGCAGGCGTCGATTTATCGCCCGAAATCAACAAAACTTTAGCCTGCTTTCCCTCTAAGTCGTCCATTAAGCCTTTAGCGGTCGCCGAACCTATAGCGTAATTATCGGGAATAATGGCGGGTAACAGATATTCTTGCCAATGGGGATCTTGCAGTAAAACATCACGTTCACCGATAGAAATATCGTTTAAAATCAATTGCACATAGATGGGATGGGAGTAAAGCGCTTGCAGCATTTTTATCGCGGATTGTTTTTCATTAACCAGAATAACGTAATTGGGCAGTACCTTTGTGGAAGCTAACAACTCATCGAGTTGGGTGATCATCTTGAAATGATTGCGATCGGAATGAATGATTTCGAGCTTAATATCGAGTGTCGTCGCCGCCTCCAGCATCAATTGGTCGACGTCCCCCCAAAAACTGTCATCGACAGCCCCGGGATTAAAAAATACGACATCGAGTTTAGCCCAAACTGCCCCACCAAACCCCGCAGTACAGATAAACACACACGCTAACATCCACGAACGCATAGGCGAGTTCTCCTCGACCATGTTCCCTCAAATGTCATCCTTCACAAGAGGTCACTTTATTATTATCGATTCACAACCTTGTTACCGCATCGCCGCCCAAAATGTTGCTAAAACCAGCAGCAGATGTTTCGATTAAACCACAAAATGATACAAAGTATACTTTATATGCTGACTATTTATTCCGACACCCTGTCTGTATAAGGAAATCGCGTGGAACCGTAGCAGAATATTTATGAGTCATTGCAGACTATCTTATGGGTCAGTCTTACGGCTTAACCACGTAGAAAATGAGAGGGACCTAAACGTTTTAAAAGGGGAAGTTGTTGGTTCGTCTTGGTTCGTCATAAAGAGTCACAAGGTACACGAGTTCACTCTAGCCGTTAATGCGGCCAAACGGCCGAGGTGAATGAATATCGTGAGGAGAACCATGATTTTCATTGGAGGGTAAACCAAATGAGGCTGCTCAACGATGCCCTCATATAATGGCATAGGTTGACTAATTCCCATTAACTGATTGAAAAAATTAAATATAACTATCAATCGTTTAATCTATTCAGTCGGGTTCAAGAATCCCAGAATCAATCCTTTATAACTCATATACACTCAAAGGCACGAAATTGTGCGATTCTTATTTTAGTCGGTCGCAACATACATCTCCAATCATCTCTATGTACTACAAGTGCTGTGTAGCCCGCATCGCCAAACAAAAGGTTGGTTATAGCCAACCTTTCAATGCGCTAATAATCATATATGCAGTAAATGCGATCGAATTTTCCTAACGCTAAATCATCCCTGTGGATAATAAAATTCAATTGCATAGAATGCTCACTGTAGACGACTTTGAACAGTACTAGATAATCTTCGCCATTGCCGCCTAACTCAGCCGCAGCGTGGAGCTCGGGTGCTTTATAGCGGCTATCACCATGGCCATTAATGCTGGCGATACCATTGTAATACGGCAGCGGCTGCTCGGGGACCAGCAATGACTGCAAGCTGGATGGCTGCCACTCGGTATTAGCCCATTGCGATTGAGTGAGAATCTGGCCAGGGATGAACCCGTGCTCATTCAATTGTATCAGCTCATAGCCCTTGAGCTGATCTTGCCACTCTGGTGCCAATTCATCATCCACAACCGCTAGAGCCTCCAGCACCATAGCTTGTTGCGGTTCTGGTAGCGCTTGTAAACGTGCCTTGGCTAACTTTACTAAATGCGGGTTGTCACTATTAATCATGTCAGGGGCTATCATCTTAATGCTGGCAATCCCCTGAAGTTGATAAGCCGCCTCATACTCATAGTTTGCACATACCGCATCGTCGAACTTAAGTTCGGCAATCGCTTCCACAGAGTTAAGCTGCTGATCCTCAGCGACATAATAGACATGGCCGCGAAGCATTTCCGAGAATCGCCAGCGCTCCACAAAGAACAACAATCGCCCTTCTCGAGGTAAATAAGATTGAAACACCTTCAGGTCGCTACAGTTGAGCTGTGCGATAAATTGCATGGGCACACGGAAGGCTTGCGCCGCCTCGTCCCAGTCCCAAAGATGCGCCTCATCTGTCTCCCAATCGTCCTGCCAGTCCTCCCGCCAATGCTCATTTATAAACTCGCGGGTATGGCCAAAACTCTCAACATAGCCATCCAACATCTCCTCCCTTCCGACCAAAGTCACCGGATAATCCATGCCGACAGGCAAATCCGGTAATCCACCCAGCCTACTATTGCCTAACTGAGCATAATCTTCGATTGCACAGGGATAGAGATCGACACTACTGCGAATAAATGCCGAAAGCGTATGGGCAAGATGCGGGTCTTTAAACTGCGCCAACTTTTGCTCGAGCTGCTGCTGACGAATGGGGGAATTTTCTGCTAACAACATATCCATATTGACCTCAGGACTCCAATGTTTGCTTTTTATCATTTCTATCAAATATTTGCTATCGTCCAATATGGCAATTTGCCAAAGCTATCACGGGAACGGTAAAGCCAGATTCAGCAGCTTACTGATGAGGCGAATGACCAAGTTAATCGAAAACCCCTAACGTCAATTACTGCTACACTCAAATTCTGTGCGAAATGAACAACAAAAGGATTTGTTTATGGCGATTGCCTGCGTCAATACCCGAGCCAGTTGTGGGGTCGAAGCGCCCCAAGTCACAGTTGAGGTGCATCTGAGCAATGGCTTACCGGCATTTAATCTGGTGGGATTACCCGAAGCGTCGGTAAAAGAAGCTCGCGAGCGGGTGCGCAGCGCGCTGATCAATGCGGGATTCGAGTTTCCAATGCGGCGGATAACCGTTAACCTCGCGCCAGCAGATTTACCTAAACAAGGTGGCCGCTACGACTTACCCATAGCCGTAGGCATATTGGCTGCATCAGAACAAATCCCCCTTAATAGCCTAAAAAATCTCGAGTTTGTCGGTGAACTGGCATTGTCTGGGCACATACGTTATTGCCAAGGATTATTACCGGCGATTATCGCCGCAAAGCGCCAAGACCATACCTTGATATTGCCGCTGGATAATCGCCACGATGCCGAGTTAGTCGGCTATCCTAATGTGTTGTTTGGCTCGCACTTGCAGAGTCTGGCCGCTTATTTACAGGGGCAAAACCAACTGCCGACGTTAGCGCCGCAATTAGAATGGATAAGCCAAGAGACGCCTGAGTCCCGTACTTGCCTGAGCGATGTGATTGGCCAATATCAGGCCAAGCAAGCACTCGAAATTGCCGCGGCGGGAAACCATAACCTCCTGATGCTTGGCCCGCCAGGTACGGGCAAAACCATGCTTGCCAGCCGAATGATGGCGCTATTACCTGCGCTTAATTATGAGGAAGCATTAGAAGTAGCAGCAATTCATTCCGTTGCTGGACTCGACATTAAGCCGCAGCATTTTTTACAGCGACCCTTTCGGGCGCCGCACCACACGAGTTCGTCGATATCCCTCGTGGGTGGCGGCAGTATTCCCAAACCCGGTGAAATTTCCCTCGCCCACCGTGGCGTGCTGTTTTTAGATGAAGTGGCTGAATTTCCGCGTAAAGTCTTAGATTGCCTGCGCGAGCCGATGGAAACCGGCGAAGTGGTAATTTCCCGCGCCGCCGCTAAGCTAACGTTTTTGAGTCGCTTCCAATTGATCGCGGCGATGAATCCCAGCCCGAGCGGTGATATTGATAGCCAACACAGATCGAGCCCCGAACAGATTCAACGTTATCTTTCGCGGCTTTCAGGCCCATTTCTCGACCGCTTCGATTTAACCATTGAAGTGCCCAAACTCCCCGCGGGTACCTTGACTCAAGCCGCGCCGCAAACAGAAACCAGCCAAGATATCGCTAAGCGGGTCAAACGGGCGCGGGAGCTGCAACTCGCCCGTTCAGGCCTACTCAATAGCGAGCTCACAGGGAAGCAATTGAAACGCTTTAGCGGGATCAGTGATGCTGATTTAGTGTTTTTGGAACAAAGCGTGGTAAAGCTTGGCCTCTCGGTTCGCAGCTTCCACCGTATACAAAGAGTCGCGCGTACTATTGCCGATCTGGAACAAGTGCCTAACACGGAACGCCGCCATATTGCCCAAGCACTGGGTTATCGCGCTATGGATAGATTACTCGCCCGCTTATCCCAGCAATATTGAGTTTTCGCGGGAACAAATGTTAACAAATGCACCGACCAGCAGTGCCTAAGATTGAGCCAAACGCCGACACCGAGTAACATAGGCCTCCAATTTTTGTCAGGGGGCTCGGATGGGAACGCTGTTTTCACAGATAAAAGGCTGTATCGCATTTTTAGGCTACGTTATAAATACCGTCTTTTGGACTATCCCAATCGTGTTGATCAGTTTTATAAAACTGATACCCATCAGTCCATTAAGGACTGCGACGAGCCATGTGCTCGACTTTTGTGCCAGCGCTTGGATCAGCGTCAATGGTGTGATTGAGCGCTGCTTGCATCCCGTTAAGATAGAACTGAGTGGTGACACCGACTTTTCCACTAAAGAGTGGTATATGGTGATTGCCAATCACCAGTCTTGGGTGGATATCCTGATCCTGCAGCGGGTTTTTAACCGAAAAATCCCTTTCTTGAAGTTTTTCCTCAAGCAAGAACTGATTTTTGTGCCGATTTTAGGCTTAGCTTGGTGGGCGCTCGATTTTCCTTTTATGCGCCGTTACAGCACGGCAGAGTTGCGTAAAAATCCTAAGCTAAAGGGCAAAGACATTGAAATTACTCGTAAAGCCTGTGCTAAGTTCAAGGCTAAACCGGTAAGTGTGATGAACTTTGTCGAAGGCACGCGCTTCAGCAAAGCTAAACATCAAAAGCAGAACTCACAGTTCCAACATTTGTTAAAACCCAAAGCGGGCGGCATGGCCTTCGCGCTATCAGCCATGGGTGAACAGATCCACAAGCTCGTCGATGTCTCCATTTACTATCCAGACACAGTGCCAAGCTATTGGGACTACCTGACAGGCAAGTTGCCAAGCGTTAAAGTACACATCAAGGTTTCTGATATTGATCCTGCGATGCGCGGCGATTATATGAATGACCGCGATTTTAAAATTGGCTTCCAAGAACAACTGAATCAACTCTGGCTCACTAAGGATCAAGTGTTAAGCCAACTCGCTAGCCAAGCGAATAAAGAATAAAGGTAACGCCACTATGTTGAATTTCCTGCCTGGTTCAGTGCTGTTTATGCTGAGCTTAAGCTTGCTGATCATTAATACCGCCGTATGGGGCTCGCTTATCAGCATAGGCGGAGTCGTAAAACTCGTGATGCCAGCGCAAAGTGCACGTAATGCGGTGACTGCGGTTATGAATCGTTTTATGTGGGCGTGGGCCTGCTGCAACGGTGGCATCTTGTATTTGATCGCTAAAATTGAGTGGGACGTCGAAGGCCTAGAAGGACTCGATAAAAACAGCTGGTACTTGCTGATCAGCAACCACCTCAGTGGCTTCGATATCGCCGCGCAAACTTATGTGTTACGCAACCATATTCCTATGTTGAAGTTCTTCCTCAAAAAAGAACTCATCTATGTGCCGATTATGGGACTGGGTTGTTGGGCGCTGGATATGCCATTTATGAACAGAACCAGCCCAGCAAAACTCAAGAAGAATCCAAAGCTTAAGGGCAAAGATTTAGCGACCACACGCCGCGCCTGCGAAAAATTTAAAAATATGCCCACATCAATCATTAACTATGTTGAAGGCAGCCGGTTTACCCGTGATAAACATCAACGCCAAAACTCGCCTTATCAACATTTGTTACGCCCTAAAGCAGGTGGAATCGCTTTTACCCTATCGGCCATGGGTGAGCAATTTACTAACCTGCTGGATATGACAATTGTCTACCCAGATGCGCCTGACGATATTCTGTTTGGGGTGATGAACGGCAAGGTAAGCAAGATTATTGTGCGGATCAACGCCCTGCCCGTACCTCAAGTCGATCCAACGCGTTACTTCTCTGAGTCTGAGTATCGCGTCGAGTTCCAACGCTGGTTAAACCAAGTGTGGGCGGAAAAAGATCAACAAATTCATGCCTTACTGCAAACAAATCAAAATGTCGCGGATAGCGCCACCAGCACTAATCACACTCAAGCAAGCTAGCTCGCCTCTAGCTTTGCTCTAGTTCAACAACTCATGCCGCTGCAGCGGATAACTCCAATTCATTGAATACAGTTATCCCTGCGGCACTGAGTTTTTCAGCCGTTAATCCTTGTCCCGCAATTAACTGTTTTATAAATTGACCATCGTAAATCTGCCTATTACCACAGGATGGACTGCGGGCTTTTAAAATCGCCACTTTAATCCCTTCTTGCTGCGCCAGCTTAAGGGCGATATCGGCTCCCAGACTAAAAGCGTGGGTCACATCCTCACCCTGAGCGGTTAAGATACGCCGCCCAACCCGCTCCGCAGGTGGTCTGGGTGTTGGCAAACCGCCTGCACATTCGGGACAAATCGCTACAATCCGTCCTTGCTCAAGCCACGTCTGTACAAGTTCGCTCTCCATCAAGTTATGACCACCGTCGTAGCGCACCGCTTGCCCGAGTAAACAACTGCTCACTAACACTTTTTCCACTGTCACCTCCAAGCGTGTCATTCCGCCCATAGCATAACGCGAAGGACAAACATGCAAAATGCATTTGGACGATTTCCCCCAAAGCCATCAACACCTGCAACAAGAACGGACGGCAAAAACCACTTCATTGTTGACAATTTAATATTTAAAAATTCATAAGCTAAAATATTAAAAACGAACGAATTAAAATAAAACTATAAAAATCATAGTGATAAATAAAAAGCAATTAGAATGTAGACTTACGTCTAAGTAAACACATTGTTGACAATCCACTGAGAGAGGGCTATTTTTTACCCATTGTCGACAATCCTATTAATAGTGATGCGCTCTATGTTGAAGCAAGACACGACGTTCGTTTCTGATGACACACATGTTTCCCACCTGCATAAGGTCAAATCGACCTCAGCAGATAAAACGTCGACCACACTCGCCGATCAAATTTTGGTGCAGATCCAAACCAGCATCATCAAGGGCGAACTGCCTGCAGGCAGCAAGATTAACGAGCAAGCGCTGGCCGAAAAATACGGTATCAGCCGCGGCCCGACCCGCGAAGCCCTGCAAACCTTAGAAAGACAACGCTTAGTAGTGCGCGCACCTCATGTTGGCGCCCGCGTCGCACAACTGACAGTGAGCGAACTTAACGATTTATATCAACTGCGTAGCGTGCTTGAAGGCATGGCCTGCGAACTCGCCGCCAGTCGTATCACTCCAGAACAATTAGCCAAGTTAGAAGATTTACTCGCAACGCAAGATGCGGCGCTCGCTAAGGGTGATACCTACTTCCAAGAGGAAGGCGATGTCGATTTTCACTACCAAATTATTCAAGCCAGCGGTAACAAACATCTGCAGGAAACCTTAGTCGGCGGCCTGTATCACCTGCTGCGTATGTACCGCTACCAGTGCACCAATAAAAATCGCCCCGTGAAGGCAATTGCCGAGCACAGACGCATAGTCGAAGCCATTGCCCAGCGCGATGGTGAGTTGGCCAGTTTGCTGATGCGTCGCCATATCGAGCAGGGGCGTAAAAATACCGAATTACGCTTAATTGAATTGCAAGCCAATGCAGCCGCAAAAGAAACCTTAGCCAACATCAGCTAAGTTTATACGGCTCAATATGCCCACTTCCCATAAATGGAAAAGGATAAGGACAAGACCATGACCCAAAGCGCAGGATTACGTTTTCGCCAAGCTCTTGCTAAGGCTAAACCGTTACAAATCGTTGGCACCACCAATGCCTATTTTGCCTTGATGGCAGAGCAAACTGGCTTCCAAGCCTTGTATCTTTCGGGCGCTGGCGTTGCCAATGCTTCCTACGGTTTGCCTGACTTAGGCATGACCTCAATGAACGACGTGTTAATCGATGCCGGTCGTATCACCTCAGCCACACAAGTGCCTTTATTGGTCGATATCGATACTGGCTGGGGCGGCGCATTCAACATTGCTCGCACCATCAAAGAATTCGAAAAAGTCGGCGTCGCCGCTGTGCACATGGAAGACCAAGTGTCGCAAAAGCGTTGCGGCCACAGACCTAACAAAGCAGTCGTGAGCATTGAAGAAATGGTCGATCGCATTAAAGCGGCCGTCGATGCCCGTACCGATCCTAACTTTGTGATCATGGCGCGTACCGATGCGGTTGCCGTTGAAGGCTTAGAAGCAGGTATCGAACGCGCAAAAGCCTATATCGCCGCCGGTGCCGACATGATCTTCGCCGAAGCCTTAACTGAGCTAGACCAATATCGCCACTTTAAAGCCCAAGTCAAAGCGCCGATTTTGGCCAACATGACTGAATTTGGTCAAACCCAATTGTTCAATAAAGAAGAACTCGCGCAGGCAGGCGCCGACATGGTGCTCTATCCACTCGGTACTTTCCGTGCAGCCAACCAAGCGGCACTGAACGTCATGCAAGCGCTGATGAATGATGGTCATCAACGCAACGTGCTCGACACTATGCAGACCCGTAAAGACTTGTATAAGTACTTGGGCTACCACGCCTTTGAAGACAAGTTAGATCAACTGTTTAGCCAAGATAAATAGCTAAACAAGCGAGAAAGCAAAATACACAAGACCATGGATTGTCAGTAGAAGCGCAAGCTCATGTTGTTACTGAAACCCAGACGCTTTGCCCCAAGCAGCAAGGCGTCACCGAAAAGCTGCAACCCTACAGGGTTTGGCGTTAAAGCAGATTTAACGTTAAACAAGTTACATAAAAAGTGCAGCCTTAACCAATAAATGTCGGCGAATGAACACTCAAAAATAAGTGCATTCATCCACCAGCAATAACCACACAGAGTTAACGGAAGGGAAGGATTATGTCAGAAGCTAAAAAACTAAGCGGTGCAGGATTACGTGGCCAGAGCGCAGGCGAAACGGCATTGAGCACAGTGGGCGTGTCAGGCAGCGGCCTCACGTACCGCGGTTATGATGTGAAAGATCTCGGTGAAAATGCCACCTTCGAAGAAGTCGCCTATCTCATTCTTTACGGCGAGCTGCCCACTCAAGCCCAGCTTGATGCCTACAAAACAAAACTCAAAGGCCTTCGCGGTCTGCCACAAGCATTAAAAGAAGTATTAGAGCGCATTCCTGCCGAGACTCATCCTATGGATGTAATGCGTACTGGCTGCTCTATGCTAGGCAACTTAGAAGCCGAACACAGCTTTAGCGAGCAGAGTGAAATCACCGACCGCCTATTGGCTGCGTTCCCATCGATCATCTGTTACTGGTATCGCTTTAGTCACGATGGCGTGCGTATCGACACTGAAACCGATGACGACCAAATTGGCGCACACTTCCTGCACTTATTACATGGTAAAGCGCCGTCGGCACTGCATGCTAAAGTAATGGACGTATCGTTAATTCTTTATGCAGAACATGAATTTAACGCATCAACCTTTACCGCTCGCGTCTGTGCTTCAACTCTGTCAGACATGCATTCATGCGTCACTGGCGCCATTGGTTCACTGCGCGGCCCGCTGCATGGCGGCGCGAACGAAGCGGCGATGGAACTGATCAAAGACATGAAAGATGAAGCCGATGCGCGCGACATCTTGATGGGCAAACTGGAGCGTAAAGATAAGATCATGGGCTTTGGCCACGCGATTTACCGCGACAGCGATCCACGTAATGCCATCATCAAAGAATGGTCAGAAAAACTGGCTGCCGCCAACGGTGACGACCGTCTATACCGCGTATCGGTTGCCTGTGAAGCCCTGATGTGGGAACAGAAAAAACTCTTCTGTAATGCAGATTTTTTCCACGCCAGCGCGTACCACTACATGGACATTCCGACTAAGTTGTTCACGCCAATCTTCGTGTGTTCACGGGTAACGGGCTGGGCTGCGCACGTGATGGAGCAACGTTCTAACAACCGCATCATCCGCCCAAGTGCCGATTATGTGGGCGTTGCACCACGCAAAGTCGTCCCCATTGCCAACCGTTAAGCCAAGCTAACGACTCTGGCGCGAGACTTCTGTTAAAGAAATGTCTGTGAATAGACAGTCTCGCGCCAACTTCATTTTCCGAAATGGATGATGTTATGAACACTGCTATGAATACCCAATATCGCAAGCCCTTACCCGGCACCAAACTCGATTATTTCGACACCCGCGAAGCCATAGAAGCGATCGCTCCTGGCGCATACGCCAAGCTACCTTATACATCGCGCGTGCTGGCTGAAAACTTAGTCCGCCGCTGCACACCTGCGGACTTAACCGCCTCGCTGAAACAAATTATCGAATCTAAGCAAGAACTGGATTTCCCTTGGTTTCCTGCCCGCGTGGTCTGCCACGACATTTTGGGGCAAACCGCCTTAGTTGACCTTGCGGGCCTGCGTGATGCGATTGCCGCTAAAGGTGGCGATCCCGCTAAAGTGAACCCTGTTGTGCCAACACAACTCATTGTTGATCACTCGCTCGCCGTTGAGTTTGGTGGTTTTGATAAAGACGCCTTTGCTAAAAACCGCGCTATCGAAGACAGACGCAACGAAGACAGATTCCACTTTATTAATTGGACGCAAAAAGCCTTTAAAAACATTGACGTTATCCCTCAGGGTAACGGCATCATGCACCAGATTAACTTAGAGCGTATGTCGCCTGTGGTGCATGCTCGCAATGGCGTGGCCTTCCCCGATACTCTAGTCGGCACCGACAGCCACACGCCGCACGTTGATGCACTGGGTGTTATCGCCATTGGTGTCGGCGGCTTAGAAGCCGAAAGCGTGATGCTGGGACGCGCATCTTATATGCGTCTGCCGGACATTATCGGTGTCGAGCTCACAGGCAGACCGCAGCCTGGCATTACGGCCACTGACATAGTATTAGCCTTGACCGAATTTTTACGCGCACAAAAAGTTGTCTCCTCTTACTTAGAGTTCTTCGGTGAAGGCGCAGCGGCGCTGACATTAGGCGATCGCGCCACGATTTCGAACATGACGCCTGAATTTGGCGCCACAGCAGCCATGTTCTACATCGACCAGCAAACCCTGGATTATTTAACCTTAACGGGCCGCGAAGCCGAGCAAGTAAAACTGGTTGAAACCTATGCCAAAACCGCAGGTTTGTGGGCCGACAGCTTGACCGAAGTGCACTATCCACGGGTACTGCGTTTTGATTTATCCTCGGTGGTGCGCACGATTGCAGGGCCATCAAACCCACATGCACGGGTGCCAACATCAGAGCTTGCTGAGCGTGGAATTAGCGGCGTAGTCGAAAACGAGCCTGGCTTAATGCCTGATGGCGCAGTGATTATCGCGGCGATTACCAGCTGCACTAACACCAGTAACCCGCGCAACGTGATTGCCGCGGGTCTGATTGCCCGCAACGCCAACGCCAAAGGCTTAAGTCGCAAGCCTTGGGTCAAAACCTCACTCGCTCCCGGATCAAAAGCGGTGCAGTTGTATTTGGAAGAAGCCAAGTTATTGCCTGAGCTTGAACAGCTCGGTTTTGGCATTGTTGGTTTTGCCTGCACGACATGTAACGGCATGAGCGGCGCGCTGGATCCTGTGATTCAAAAAGAAGTGATCGACCGCGACTTGTACGCCACCGCTGTGCTATCGGGTAACCGCAACTTTGATGGCCGTATTCATCCCTATGCCAAACAAGCCTTTTTGGCCTCGCCGCCATTGGTCGTCGCCTACGCGATAGCTGGCACCATACGTTTCGATATCGAAAAGGATGTGCTGGGATTAGATCATGATGGCAATCCAGTCAAACTTATCGACATTTGGCCATCGGATGAAGAAATCGATGCCGTGATCGCTAAAAGTGTTAAACCCGAGCAGTTCCGTAAAGTGTACGAGCCTATGTTCGATTTAGCCGTCGATTACGGTGACCAAATTAGCCCGCTGTACGATTGGCGAGCGCAGTCGACTTATATTCGCCGCCCTCCTTATTGGGAAGGCGCGTTGGCGGGTGAACGCACGTTAAAAGACATGCGCCCGTTAGCAGTACTGGGTGACAACATCACTACCGACCATTTATCACCATCGAATGCCATTATGATGGACAGTGCCGCCGGCGAATATCTGCACAAGATGGGCTTGCCAGAAGAAGATTTTAACTCTTATGCCACCCATCGCGGCGATCACTTAACCGCCCAACGCGCGACTTTTGCCAACCCTAAGCTTAAAAACGAAATGGCGCTGGTTGACGGTAAAGTACAGCAAGGATCACTGGCCCGTATCGAACCCGAAGGCCAAGTGACCCGTATGTGGGAAGCGATTGAAACCTATATGGAACGTAAGCAGCCGCTGATCATCATAGCGGGCGCTGACTACGGCCAAGGATCGTCGCGCGACTGGGCTGCCAAAGGCGTACGTTTAGCGGGTGTAGAAGCCATTGTCGCCGAAGGTTTCGAGCGCATTCATCGCACTAACTTAGTGGGTATGGGCGTGCTGCCACTGGAATTTAAAGCGGGTGAAAACCGTGCAACTTATGGCATAGACGGCACCGAAGTGTTCGATGTGCTCGGCACGCCAGCGCCACGAGCGGATTTGACCGTTGTTATCAGCCGTAAAAACGGTGAGCGCATCGAAGTGCCCGTCACCTGTCGTCTCGATACCGCCGAAGAAGTGTCTATCTACGAGGCGGGCGGCGTATTGCAACGCTTCGCACAGGACTTTCTTGAGTCAAATCAGGCTTGAGTCGAGATTTGAATCGACGCCCGTATCTGGTTAGAGACGACTCTTAAATATCAGCTAGCGAAACCGAGCGCCAGCGACTTCACCATTAAGTTACTGGCGCTCATTTGGACTCCATTGGGAGTCCTTTTGGAGTTAATGAATGAATGCTTCAACAATCCACGCGCCACAAATCAAAGTCGCCGCGACTTATATGCGCGGCGGCACCAGCAAGGGCGTGTTTTTCCGTCTGCAGGATTTACCTAAGGCCGCACAAGTTGCAGGTGCCGCCCGTGATGCCTTGTTACTGCGAGTGATAGGCAGCCCAGACGCTTACGGTAAACAAATCGATGGCATGGGCGGAGCAACCTCGAGCACCAGCAAAACCGTGATCCTCTCCCCTAGCACCCAAACCGATCACGATGTCGATTACCTCTTTGGCCAAGTGGCTATCGACAAGCCCTTTGTCGATTGGAGCGGTAACTGTGGCAACTTGACCGCAGCTGTCGGTGCCTTTGCCATCAGCAATGGCTTAATCGATACGGCCCGTATTCCACACAATGGCGTCTGCACAGTCCGAATATGGCAAGCCAACATAGGCAAAACGATTATCGCCCATGTGCCAATCACCAAGGGTGAAGTGCAAGAAACCGGTGATTTTGAGCTCGATGGTGTGACTTTTCCCGCCGCCGAAGTGCAAATCGAGTTTATGAGCCCCGCCGCCGATGAAGACGGTGAAGGGGGCTGCATGTTCCCTACGGGTAATGTTGTCGATGTGCTAGAAGTGCCGGGCATTGGCAACTTTAACGCTACTATGATCAACGCGGGCATTCCCACCATTTTTATCAACGCAGAAGACTTAGGCTACACAGGCACTGAGCTACAGGATGATATTAATAGTGACAATGCCGCCCTTGCCAAATTTGAAACCATTCGCGCCTATGGCGCCGTGCGTATGGGCTTGATTTCGCATATTGATGAAGCAGGTGCACGCCAACACACGCCTAAGATCGCCTTTGTCGCTAAGCCTAAAGCCTATGTGTCATCGAGCGGTAAAACCGTCAATGCAGATGAAATTGACCTACTGGTACGCGCCTTGTCTATGGGCAAACTGCACCACGCTATGATGGGCACGGCTGCCGTTGCGATTGGTACGGCGGCGGCAATTCCCGGCACTTTAGTCAACTTAGCCGCAGGCGGAGACACTAAGGATAAAATTGATGCGGTACGTTTTGGCCATCCCTCTGGCACCTTGCGCGTTGGCGCTGAGGCGTCAATGGTCAACGGTGAATGGACAGTCGTCAAAGCCATTATGAGCCGCAGCGCTCGGGTGCTGATGGAAGGTTTTGTGCGCGTGCCCGCTGCGTAACTTTATCTAAGTAAAACAGTTCAACCAAAGACCTTGCTTCTCCCCCTTCCGGCAAGGTCTTTTTTCTATTCTCGCCCATCATTTTAATCTGCTTCGCCCGTATTTGTCTTAGCATGATATGTTGACATACCTGAAACAATGCTAAGATCCTTTAGCAAAAACGCCAGAATACAAACTCGTCATAAAAAGAATATTGGCAGTAAAACGGTACAGTTAATATATTGCATGATCTATTACAGAATCGTGCCCATCGATTTTGGTTATTTTTAAACCAAGTCAGTTATTTAAACTAAATTTTTACAACAAAATGGCATTTAAGGTCTAGGCTAAGAACTAAACTAAATAGAAACCTAATCAGGATGGGGCCGTTTTTTGGTAGGGGAAAATTTGAGTCAACTAATCCACAAGCTTGTGCTAAGCGCGCTTTGTATCCTAAGTTTGTGGGGGATATCGTGCAATGGATTAACGCAACCCTTGAGTGCGGCTTTTACACAGCTTAAATTTGAACATATTCGCAGTGAAGATGGTCTCAACCAGAATACAATTACCAGCCTGTTTATGGACAGTGCTGGCATGTTGTGGATTGGCACTCAAGATGGTTTGCATGCCTATAATGGTCATAACTTCAATATTTTCACCCACTCACCCAACGATCCTAACAGTATTTCTGAAAGTTATGTCTCTGACATTATTCAAGATTCAGAAGGCTACATCTGGGTTTCCACGTTCAGCCAAGGAGTCAATCGACTCGATTTGAGCACTGGGACCTTTGAACACTTTGGCCAAGAACAAGGCTTAACCGATCCCCGCACCACTAAACTCAGCATAGTGGGTAATACACTCTGGATTGGCACTAAAGCAGGACTATTTTCCCTATCGATCAAAACTAAACGCATTACCCAAGTGAGTTTAGGTAATAGTGTCGAACCCCATATCACAAGCCTAGCCAATGTTGAAAACACTTATCTGTTAGCTGGAACCCAAGATAGCGGCACCTTTGCTGTCAGTGCAAATACCATCACCCGCTTGAACGTGCCGCAAAATGTCACGGCCTATCAAATTAAAGCGAACTCGGCCTATTCGATCAGCTTAGCGCTCGGTGGACAGCTATGGCACTACAACTTAGCCTCGCAACAGGGCGAAATCCTTTGGCAGACCGACGATAACGTGCCTTATATCAAGGATTTTATCCAAACTGAACAGGGTGATTTTTGGGTCGTCGGGCCTGAAGCGGGTCTTATTCAACTGGAGAGAAACAACAAAGCATTTAATGCGACTTACCACAGGTATGATCCTAAGCGCACCAACAGTATCAGTGAAAACAACATACTGAGTTTGCTGCAAGATCCCTTTGGTAATTTATGGTTAGGCGCCAGTTATTCGGGCTTAGATAAAATAAATACCCGCCGCCAGTATTTTCAGCATATTTTCGAATACACCCCAGATCTGTCGCAACAGAGTAACAATATTCGCACCTTGTTCCGCAGTAAAGATGATGCCCTCTGGATAGGTACTGAAGGCGCTGGGCTTAAGCGCATGTTAACGAACGGGCAATATGAGCACTTTACGGAGAGATTTGCGAACGCCTTAGGGATGCATCAACGCAATTTAAATCTCACCCTGCGAGATATTGATCAAGACAAAGCAGGCGTGCTCTGGTTTGCGACTAACTATGGACTCGGCCGGTTGTCGCCAGAGGGAGAATTCCAATTACTCAAGGTCACTGCAAGTACGGACCAAGGCTCTGAAGCCAATTATATTCGTAATCTAGAAATTGATGATCAAGGCCATCTCTGGGTAGCAACGACTCACGCCCTCTATCGCAAGGCTATAGGTAACGATGAGTTTACTTTTATCTCATTGGCGAATATTGACCATTTCTCTCCAGCACAAAACCAACTTTTAATCCTCAGAGCACATAAAGATACGCTATGGATTGGTACACTCGATGGTTTGTTGAAACTGGACATGCAGACGGGTATAGGGAAATCTTACTTCCATCAAGCTGCTAATAAGAAAAGCTTAATCAATAACCGTGTCCGCGATATTTTAGTGACTCAAGCGGGCGAGGTATGGTTCGCCACCCATGGTGGCATCAGTATATTACCTTCTCAAGATGCCAATGCAGACTTTACCCATTACACCCGCGATCAGGGATTACCAAGCGATACTATCTACGCCTTATTAGAAGACCAACAACATAATATTTGGTTTAGCAGTAATGCGGGCATAGGCAAACTAAACCCTAAAACCAATCGTGTCATCATATTCAACGAGCAAGAGGGATTACAGGCGCTGGAGTTTAACGGTGGTGTAAAACTGCAAGACAGCGATGGCGATCTCTGGTTTGGTGGCATTAATGGTATCAATCGTTTTAATCCCAAGTTGATTCCGGATCAACGACCCGATGTTAAAGTCGCGCTCACAGGCTATAACATTGCGGGAAAAGACCATACGATTCTCGACTTAAGTCATCCTCCTAGCATAGTGATGGACTATAGCGATCAGCTGATCAGTTTTGAGGTGACCTCATTGGATTTCAGCTACACAGGTAAAAATCGTTTTAGCTATTATCTTGAAGGATTTGATAACGAATGGCATGAGCTACCCACAGGCAATGAAATCACCTTCACTAACATCAATCCTGGTCATTACCGATTGCATGTTCGCCATGGGCTGCAATACAACTCAGCAGGTGCCTATGCACTGCTTGTCGATCTGAATGTACAAGCCCCCTTCTATCGCACTCAGTTCGCCTACGCCCTTTATTTCTTACTCACATTAGGCTTGCTGGTTTGGATTATTCGCTGGCGTAAAAAGAAACGTCACATACAAAGTGAATTTGAAACCAGTATCCGCGCCTCAGAAGAGCGGCTAAAGCTGGCACTTTGGGCGTCTGGCGATGGCATGTGGGACTGGAACATAGCCGAAAACCAAGTCTATCGTACCAATATGGACTCTTCGATTCCCCATTGGAACAGCAACAATATTGCCCATGAGAGCATGCACTCTGAAGACAGAGAGAGATTCAAACTTGAGCTAAACGAGCACCTTCAAGGCCGCTCGCCTTTCTTCGAAGCCGAGTACCGTGTCGAACGCTCACCGGGTAATTGGGTGTGGATTTTAGACCGTGGCAAAGTGGTTGAAAAAGATAGCCTAGATAACCCAATCCGCATGACAGGGACTAATCGTAATATCACCTCTCGTAAACTGATTGAGAACGAGTTGGTCTTGTCCTCACAAGTGCTCAACAGCATGAATGAAGCCGTTGTCGTAGCGGGCCTAGACTATCGCATTCGCTCGGTAAACCCTGCATTTTGCACGATAACAGGTTACACAGAACGCCAAATCAGCGACAGACATTTTACTCACTTAGCCTTTGGCCGCCAACAGCGTGAATTGTTCAATACCATTGAACAGCAGCTGCTGCGTCATAAACATTGGGTTGGGGAACTGTGGATCCGCAATAAACAACGGCAGGCAATTCTAGTCTGGCTAGAGATCAACCAAGTTATCGACATTAAAGGTGAAACCAGCCACTTCGTTGCGGTATTTACCGACATTACAGAGCGAAAAAAAGCCGAAGAAGATCTGCGTTTCCTCGCCAGTTTCGACACGTTAACTGGCCTACCCAACCGAACCTTGTTCCAAGACAGGCTTAATCACGCGATAACCCAAGCGCATAGAGCGAACAATATCGTCGCCTTACTGTTTTTAGATCTCGACCGCTTTAAACATATCAACGACTCCATGGGTCACCATGTCGGCGATTTACTGCTCAAAGCCGTTGCCAGAAGACTGCAAAATGCAGTGCGCGATGGCGATACGGTTACACGCTTAGGCGGTGACGAATTTACCATTATTTTAGAAGGAGTGGCCAAAACCAAAGCCGCTACTTTGATCTCAGAAAAAGTGCTCAGAGCATTCCAAACGCCCTTTTTATTAGACGATAAAACGCTGACCATTTCGACCTCCATCGGTATCAGTCTCTATCCAAACGATGCCGACAACGCCGACTCACTGATTAAATTTGCCGATACCGCCATGTACCACGCAAAATCATCAGGTCGAAATAACTTTCAGTTTTATACCTCTAAGTTAAATGAAATCGCCACCCGTCATGTACAACTCGAAAGCGGTTTAAAGGAAGCTATCCAACGCAAAGAACTAAGCTTGGTTTATCAACCTAAATTCTGTTTACGAGATGGTTCACTCACAGGACTGGAAGCACTTTTACGTTGGTATCACACTGAACTTGGTCCTATTTCACCTGTGGAATTTATTCCACTCGCGGAAGAAACTGGCATAATCACCCAAATTGGCCATTGGGTAATCAATCATGCTTGCCAGCAATTAGCCGAATGGAACAGCTTAGGATTCAATGGTATCACTATCGCCGTCAACCTATCGGCTCGCCAACTGAAGGCGGACATTATCTCCACCATAGAAGTGGCCTTGGCAGTTTCTGGTCTACCAGCACAATCCCTTGAGCTTGAGCTTACTGAATCAATGATCATGGGCAAGCCGCAGGAGTCGGTCAGCATCCTATCTAAACTCAAGGCTCTAGGATTGACCATAGCCGTGGATGATTTTGGTACGGGTTATTCGAGCCTAAGCTATCTCAAACGCTTCCCGATAGACACACTCAAAATCGATCGAGAATTTGTCAGAGACATCACCAACGATCCCGACGATGCCGCCATCACCAGCGCCATTATTGCCCTCGCTCACAGCTTAGAACTGAATGTCGTCGCCGAAGGCGTAGAGACCCAAGAACAGCTCAACTTCTTGGCGATGCAGGGTTGCGATCAAGTACAAGGTTTTTTACTGAGTAAACCCTTAAATGCCGAAGATTGTTTAACCTTACTCAAAAATCAATCTAAGCCACAGCCACTTTGATTTAATGCATTATCGACAAAAACAGCCAATAAAAAAGGCTCCTAGGAGCCTTTAATCATCACCACAACATCCTTACTTTGCTAAACGTTCAACACGCTTAACCCAGCCTTCAGGACCTTGAATGTGGCCCTTTTGGATTTCGGTATACAGTTTGTAGATGCGCTGAACATGCTCGCCCACTTCACCGTTACCGACAGTGACTATGTGTCCATCTTCAAAAATGTAGGAGCCCACGGCTGAAACCACGGCTGCCGTACCAAAACCACCCGCCTCGATAATTTCACCCGATTCGATATCGGCGATAAATTGATCAAGCATGACAGTCTCTTGGCGCACTTCACATCCAAGCATCTCACCCAATTCCATGATGGATTGCGAGGTGATCGACTTAAGAATGGTATCTGTGAAGGTAGGAATAATCACAGTGCCATCTTTTAAGATGTGGAAATGGTTCATCGCGCCCGCTTCTTCAATCTGTTGATTGGTCGAGTCGAGATATAACACTTGCGATGCACCAAAGGCTGCCGCGGCTTTACCCGCACGCAACGAAGCCGCATAGTTACCCGCCGCTTTTGATGCGCCAGTGCCACCCGATACAGCACGATGGAAAGTCTTGCTGATCAGTAAGCGTATGCCTTTGTTCACGCCAGCGGCGTAATAAGCACCACTTGGGCTTAATACCACACAGAAGGTATAACGCGTGCTTGGGCTCACAGAGAGACGGTCTTCGGTCGCAAAAATAAAGGGGCGAATATACAGACACGCACCTTCTTGCATCGGGAACCACAGACGATCGACATCGATCAACGCATTGATCGCATCCATCTGCACTTGTTCATCGATGTTAGGAATACAGACGATATCGGCGGAGCGATTCATCCGCTCGGCATTCTTATTAATACGGAAAGTATAAATCTCGCCATCTTCATGCATAAAGGCTTTAGCGCCTTCGAAGATCGACTGCCCATAATGCAACGCCATTGCACCCGGTGCCATTTCAAATGGACCATAGGGAACGATGCGTGGATCGCACCATTGCCCATCATGATAATCCATCAAAAACATATGATCGGTTCTGAGGCTACCAAAGCCCACATTCCCCTCGGGCTTGAATTGCTCAGTACGGCGCTCGGACGCAGGTTTTAAATTGTAAGTTATTTCCATCGCATACCACCTTGATTACTGAACAAGCAGACTAGGGAGCGACAGGAATAAAGTCAAGAGGGGCGCGCATATAATGCCAATGGCAAGTATTTTTGCCACAATGGGGTCGAACTCCCGATGAGATAAACCTATGTCTGACTATAAGATGATCCCCTGTGAGCACTACGATTACCTCGAACTTGCCTGCCTGCGCGGTTATCAGCTCAAGATTGAGCTTATTGATGGCACCCAGTGCCAGGGTCAAGCCATCACCACGCAGACCAGAGCCGACAAAACCGAGTGGTTTGTTATCCAGCAGCAATACACTAAACACGCCCTTAGGCTCGACCATATCGTTGCCATCACGCCTGCCGATGCGAATGCTGAATTTAGCAGGGTGCTAATTGCCACTAAACAAGATTAACAGTGGCAACACATGGCAACTATTATTTTATCGGTTGAAATCGGTCACTGGATCGCCGCGATCACAGACACTTCAACCAAATATTCGGGCTCAGCAATAGCAGCTTGCACGCAAGCGCGAACTGGTGCATGGCCTTTAGGCACCCAAGCATCCCATACGGCATTCATCGCATCGTAATCACCCATGTCTTTCAGATAGATAGTCGCTGACAATACATGCTCACGCGAACTCCCCGCCTGCGCCAACAAGGTATCGACTTCTTCAAGCATAGTGACGGTTTGCTCAGTGATATCTTGATACTTATCCTTCGCCACTTGGCCACACAGATACACAGTACCTTGATGAATGACTATGCTGCTCATGCGGGTGCCAACGTCTAAACGGGTAATGCTCATATTGATCATCTCTTAAATCAGTACATTGAAATAAAGGGTTCAGCTCAAACCGAATAGGCCATTTTAACGATAAACAGGCGTTATGTCTGCGGTACTAACTTAGGCCAAGGCGAATAGAAGCGCGCCATCAAGGCAAATAAACCGAGACAACAGCTCACCACGGCCAACCACACTAACGGCGTCGTCACGTCTAAATTCACTAATTGGAATCCAACCAAGGCCGAACACGCCGCGATTAACGCGAAAGGCAACTGAGTCACCACGTGGTCATGGGGAGCGCAACCTGAACTGGTCGCACTGAGCACGCTGGTATCTGAAATGGGCGAGCAGTGATCGCCAAAAACTGACCCCGCCATCACAGCGCTCAATACTGGTAACAACAGATGAGGATCAAGGTTATGAGCAATCTCAGCGCCAATCGGGATCATAATCGCAAATGTGCCCCAACTCGAGCCCGTCGCAAAAGCCATTATCGCGCAGAGTAAAAACATGCCCGCCACCAGCAAGTGCGGAGAAAGATAAGATTTAGCCCAAGCGGCCAACAATTTCGCCACGCCCAGATCTTGGATCACAGCGCCAATCATCCAAGTGCAGAGCAAGATCGCAATGGCGAAGGCGATCATGCGCACACCGTGACTCAAATCCCCCACTAACGCCGTTAAACGTCGCCCAGACAAGCCCAACATAATCAGAGTGACCAAGGTCGCCAACAAACAAGCATCGCGCATAGAGGCGCCAATATCGGCCTTAGCCAGCCAGAGCGACACATCCCAAGAAGAGACCTGCTGAGCCCCCGACCACAAAGTTAATCCCACTGAAGCCAATAACAGAGTCAGCATAGGAATAGCGAGCAGCCAAGGATTGCCCTTGGTCTCGACTGTACTTGAAGATTCCACCACGGTAGCGGCGACAAAAGAGCGAAAACCCACGCCATACCAAGCGACAAGCACGGATAAACCTAAGGTCACTATGGCGTAAAAATTAAATAAAGCCACATCGATAAAGGCTTCCAGCGGTGACACGGGCAAAAAGCTGATCCCCGCAATCAGAGCCATCACATAGGGGCCCCAGCTGGAGAAAGGCAATAGCGCACACAGAGGTGAAGCGTTGGAATCGACCAAATAGGCGAGCTGCTCATGACGAATGCCATAACGCTGGCTCAATGGCTGACAAACATGGCCGACGGCAAGGCAACTGAAAATTCCATCGATAAACACTAACCAACCGAGGAAAACGACGCCCAGACGCGCCTGACGTTCAGTGCGGATACGGCTATAAAGCCAATCACCAAACTGACCCACGGCGCCGCCACGTGCTAATAACTGCGTCATGCTGCCTAGCAGCAACATGGCCAATAGCACATTGAGGTGCCACGCTTGCCAAGCACCTTGGGCATAGAATTGTTTAACGCCGATATCAAGCAAATACCGCCCAGTTTGCAGTGGATCAAATTGGGCGATCAATAGCGCGCCAGAGACGATGCCGACGCCTAACGCCACCAGTGTACGACGTAAAAACAGGGCTAAGGTTAAGGTCAACAGTAGCGGGAGTATGGCGAGCAGACTAGGCGACATGGACCATTCCGATAAAAAATAAAACCAAGAATACTAACGAGTTAATAACAAATGCAAAAAAACTTAATTTAGAACCCAGTAATAGGGTGTTTTTTGACCAAACGACAAGAATCGCTATTCCTTAAGTTCTAGGCACTGCTAGAATCACAGTCCCATCCAGAAACCATAGGACTCTCCAGATGAGCCTTGAATTACTGTCCAAACTGGAAACCAAAATCCAGGCTGCACTCGAAACTATCGAGCTTCTAAAAATGGAGCTTGAAGAAGAGAAGCAAAAAGCGTCTACGCTGAGTGAGCACAATCAACAATTGAATGCGCAAAACCAGCAACTACAAGAAGAACTCACTTCTTGGAACGAAAAAGTGACTGGCCTTGTTGGCTTGTTAAACAGCGAAATCTAAACAGCCTTTGTTTGATGATGCTGCGCTTCGATCAGTTCGTTCAATTCTAAAATAGCCTGCTTCACTTTTGGCAGGCTTTTTCTTGGCAGCAAAAACCGTCCCTTCTCAAATTCCAATCGTCCTAAGTCTTTAACCCAAATAACACCAGTAAGAAAAATACGCGCGTGCTTAACGATAAGCTTAGGTGCGTAGACAGGAAAAACTCTCATATGACCACCTACAAGCATTCTTGTTGTTATTGATTACAGTTGTTTGACAGAAGCTTTACCACTTGAGTTTCATCGTTAGCGTGCTTTTTTTCATAATTTATTGCCAAAAACAGTTAATCATCTGATTTAGTTAACTTATCAATTTGCCACGCTGTAACCCAAATAAACAAAGCGCCATAATAATGTCACTTGCCAATTTTTTGACGCTCTGTTAAATTAGCAGCGTTACTCAGGGTAAAAATGAGTCCTCTGGCTCAAGTCCGTACTTTCCGTTATAAGAAGTACGGTTTTTTTTGCCCATTTTTTGCCTCGCCTTTATTCAATAAGTTCAAACGACTAACCGCTACAGCCGCCTACCGTGTGCCCTATAACACCAGCCTCTGCTCATTTCGCCTTACTGTTGTTCTTTGCCGCAATAAAAAAGGAGCCTTAAGGCTCCCTTTAAAACGCTGTACGTGCAGTATTATCAACCGCTCAGATGACAGCGGTGTGATAAGGTCACCCGAACTATTTTTTCGCTAGGTAGAAAGCGATATCTAACAGTTCGTCGTAGGATTTAATCGCACCGGTTTCAACACGATACTTACCGTTAACCACGAGAGCAGGTACGCCAGTCAGCTTAGCGTTTTCAGTATCACGCTTCATTTTCGCCATTTGCGCCTTCACCATGAAAGACTCTGCCGCCGCATCGAAGGTTTTACCATCGACACCGTTAGCCACGAAAAGGGCACGAATATCAGAAAGGCTAGTGAAGTGTTCTTTTTTCTCATGAATGGCAGAGAATAACGCCGCATCCATTTTATCATCGACGTTTAACTGATGCGCAACTGCGAATGCGCGTGACATTTCAACGCCCATTTCTTTACCAATAAAATCAACGTGTGCTTGGTTAAACGCTACGCCTTCAGGCTTTTCGGCGAGAATTTTTGGCACTACCGTTTTAGAGAAATTAAAGCAGTGTGGGCAATAGAAAGAGAAAAACTCGGTGATCTCTGGCTTAGCGGTTGCTGGGCCATCGTTAATCACTGTGTAATGCACACCTTCTTGGTATTCCACAGCCGATACAGCCAGTGGCGCCAGTAACAAAGCCGCGGCCATAAGTAATACTTTTTTCATGCAAATTCCTTAAATCATTTTGATAAATTGGCTGGAGACTAACATATTCCATTTTTTGAGTGTAACTCAAGCTTAAGAGTTCAATCTAATGTCACAAGATACGTCTGTGACATCATATTTTGCTCGATGCTAATACGGCACTAGGCTCAGTGGTGGTTCGCTAAGGGCAAATAATTGCTCTTTGAACGCCAAAATCTGCTGTTCCCAATACTTTTCATCCCCAAACCACGGGAAGTTCATCGGGAAAGCAGGATCGTCCCAGCGACGGCCAATCCACGCGTTGTAATGCACCATACGCAGCGCTCGCAACGGTTCAATCAAGGCTAACTGCCTTGTATCAAACTCACAAAACTCTTCATAGGCTTCGAGTAATATCTCAAGCTGCATCAACTGCTGCGCTCTATCACCCGTTAACATCATCCATAAATCTTGAATCGCCGGCCCCATGCGAGCATCGTCTAAATCGACGAATCCGGGACCATCTGGCGTCCACAAAATATTGCCTGGGTGTAAATCGCCATGCAAACGAATGGCCGCAAAATCTTGGCGATCCCAAATCGCATTCGCCTTAGCCAACACTTGCTCAACGACGGTAAAAAACGGCAAGCGTAGGCTGTTAGGCACTAGATTAGATTGCTTTAACCATGCGAGCGGCTCGGCGCCTAAAATCTGCGGATTCAGCGGTTCACGTTCAGCAAATACCGTTTGCGCCGCGTACTGATGTATACGACCGATGAATCGGCCAACTAATTCCAGCTGTTCTAAATTATCAACTTCAAAGGCGCGGCCACCCAAGGAAGGAAACAGGGTAAATCGATAGCCTTGGTACTTGTGTAACGTATGACCTTCGATGATCACAGGTACGGCAATCGGGATATCTTCTGCCGCGAGTGCGAGCGCATAATCATGTTCCTCTTGGATCTGCGCGTCGCTCCAACGGTCGGGGCGATAGAATTTCACCACATAACGCAATCCTTCATCGCTGCGAAATTGATACACGCGGTTCTCGTAACTGTTCAGCGCGAGCAGGCCCGTTTCCGGGTACACGCCCAGACTTTCGATCGCATCTAAGATCAAATCCGGCGTTAGGGCTTGAAAATGGAACTCAGCGCCGCTAGAACTCGTGGTCGGTGGCGTCATATTCTGACTCATATTCAGTTCACTCTTAGGTGAGGTTGCAGCAAAGTGGCTAAGTATTCCAGCACCTCAAAATCGGCTTCTCGTTCGGTCGAGAGCCAGCAAATGTTGCCGTAAAACTCATAATTGAGCCATAACTGGCTGCCTTCAAATTCTAATAACCATTGATGCCTGTCGGCGCCCCACTGACGCTCGCGCACAGTGCAATCGAGCGCCGCGGCTAAGGGTTCGGCAAAGTCGGCGAAACGATCAAAATCGATATCCGCACTGACCACTAAACTTAAGGCGCTTCTATCTAAGCTAATGGTATCTAAGCTAATGGCTTTTAGGTGCGTGCTTGGTAATTTCATGCTTGTTATCCAATCAACTACTACATGACATGATCAAACCTTGGCCCCAATCCGGTGGACGCTTGGCCAAGTCTTCATGCTCTGCGTGTTCGGCAAAGGGCTGAGTTAAGATTTTTTGCAGCAAATGCAGCGGCGCAAGATTACCCTCTTCCACCGCGATTATCGCCTCTTGGGCTAAATAGTTACGCAAAATATATTTGGGATTCACACTATTGCGCTCAGTTTGCCACGCTGGAATATCCGCTACTGCGCCCAATCGTTGTTGGTAGGCTTGATACCAAGTATCAAACTGACTGACATCAATAAAGTCATCCCGTAGCGCACTGTGTTTGCTGGTCGGATCTAACTTGCCTAATTGGCGCCAAGTCTGAGTGTAATCAAGCTGATTTTTCTCCATCAGCACAGTGAATCGACCTATGAGGTCGAGATCCTGTTTGTCCTGCTCTACCGACGGGACATCAACTGCAGAGAGACCTAATTTCGCCCGCATCAAGCGCAAATAAGGCTGCACTAGCGCCTCTTGGTATTGATTAAGAATGGCAATTAAGTCATCGGATGGGATCACAGGTGTGAGCGCCTGCGCTAAGCGTTGCAAATTCCACAAACCAACGCCCGGCTGCTGTCCAAAGGCATAGCGACCTTCGGGATCCGAATGATTACAGATAAAATCTTCTTGAAATGTATCGAGGAACGCAAAGGGACCGAAGTCAAAACTGTCACCCAGAATCGACATATTGTCTGTGTTCATCACGCCATGGGCAAAACCGACCGCCTGCCAGTGGGCAATCATCTTGGCGGTATCTTGCACTACCTGTAAAAACCACGCTTTGTAGCCTGCGGCATCACAACTCAAATGGGGATAATGCTGAGTAATAGTGAAGTTGAGTAATTGAATCAGCTTATCGGCACGGCCGCGCTCACTGTGGCAGAAAAACTCGAAATGACCGAAACGAATATGGCTACGGGCTAAACGCACTGTAATAGCTGCGGTTTCTTGGCTCTCACGCCATACGGGTAGGTCAGAGCCAATCACGGCCAAGGCGCGGGTCGTCGGCACATGTAAATGATGCAACGCCTCAGAGACTAAAAACTCACGCACGGCAGAGCGCATCACAGCGCGGCCATCACCATGGCGCGAATAAGGCGTCGGACCGCCGCCTTTAAGGGCGACATCCCATGCGCCATTTGGGCCAATCGCTTCACCTAAAATGATCGAGCGTCCATCCCCTAAGCGCGGCGTGTAACCGCCAAATTGGTGGCCGCTATACACTTGAGCATAGTAAGTTGCGCCATCGACGGCGGCATTGCCAGACAAGCCCAATAACAGCTCATCTGTGGGTTGGCTCAAGCCAATCAATTGCGCAGCGTCATCACTCCATGCCAGCCATTCAGGCTTAGTTATCCCTTGCGGGTACACTTGCGAGTAAAACTCAGGTAACTGTGTAAAAAAATCCTGTTTAAACTTCATCTTGTCCACCTATTGGCTCATGGTCTTACAAACCAGCACCGACTTATCGTCGAACTCACATAGGTGCCCACATTGATACACCCCAAGGCCAAAGCCACTTACGCCAGAGCTGCTTAGACGCTGCATGCCGTGGGCCTTGCTCTGGCATTGCGCTAGGGTGTCGTAGTAGCCATTAATATCCTCAGCCTGCAAAGGCGTCACCGGAATGGCACTTACATCGGGATAATAAAATAGGGTCCATTCTGGGGTTTTAGTACAGCCACTGAGTAGCAATAATCCAAGCCCGAATAAGACATTCGGTAAGGCATAGCTTAGTTTCATTTTTCCCCTATCAAGCCCATAAAAAAAGCGAACCTTAGTTCGCCTTTTGCGCATTCAGTTAGCAGGGATTCTACACTGCTTAGACGAGGGAAATAACCGCTTTTCGTTTAAGTATTTACCCGCTAAGCGCTCCCAGCCAAAGTGTTAAGCCGTGGCGGCTTTAGCCTGTGCTTTCTCAATCCGATTTATCCGGCCCTCAAAGCCAGTGACAGTGCCATCGCTCAGCCCAAGCGCTAATGCTTTACGACAAATGACAATAGCGGCATCGAAGGCTTGGGTATCATTCAGCAAGGTGGCTAAATGCAAGAAACCGGAAGATTTGAGCTCAGTATCTTTGCCTTGCTCGGCGCTAGCCGCTTGGAACAGTGCGACATACTCTTCCGCTAATTGAGCACCATAGTTGAGGTAATCCGCCGATTTACGCTGCTTGTAGCACTCTGCGACCATATTTTGCAGCGCGGTATAGCGAGCACTGGCGGATGTCGCCCCTTGATACTCTTCAAAGGCCCGAACTAAGGTTACATTCGCCCAAGCCCCTGGCGCACCGACCTCTGAACGCGTGCTCGATGCTGGCTCTGCTTCCGTCTTAACATCACCTTCGGTGTCAGCTTGTTCATCTGTTGGCGTGGTGCCTAAGATAATCACCGCCTCTTCATTATGAGCCGCAGGAATATCGACTTCGATAATATCTGTGTCTAGCGCCACCGAAATGTTCGCTGGCTCATTCGTCTCACGGGGCATTAATTCGGCTTCCACTTCGATGACGGGCTCAACTTCCACCACACGAGCGTCCTCTGCCGGCTCAACTGGTTCAGGCTCAACAGGCTCGGGCTCAGCAGCGGAGGAAATTGGTACTTCTTCGGTAGGAACAACAGGTTTTACCGTGGTCGATTTAGGTTTCATCGCCTCTTGTTCTTCTTTCGCTAATCGCTGCGCGCGAAGGAATAAAAACACCCCGACAGCAATCAGTATAAATACGACTAAGATCTTCATTCTTGTTCACCTTTGATGGCCGCTTCTCATCAGAAGCCGTGTCAATGGGTTTGCCAACGTCCATTAGGACAGTGTCCATGGCAACCGAGTCTAGCTAAAAATTGAGCAGAGATTAACCGCTATTAAAGTCCATTGTGTCGGTGCAAATCAAGTATTTATGCCTTTTTATACGATCTTGCGCTCAAATAGTTATAGTCAATTGCGCTAGACTGACGCAACCGTATTGCCTTATCACCCCAATCGCCCAGTTTACGACAAATATAAGGAAAACATGATGCAAAGTATTCTTATCGTGGCCCACGCCAGCCCTTACGGGACAGAAAAGCTATTTAACAGCTTACGCATCGCATTAGCACTGAAGGATCAGGACGAACAAGTGGTCGATCTCAAACTCTTCCTCATGTCAGATGCCGTGTTTGGCGCGCTCAAAAATCAAACCACACCCGACTTAAGCTACAACCTACAACAGATGTTCGAGATCCTCTCGGCGCAGCAAGTGCCAATCCTGCTTTGTAAGACCTGTGCTCAAGCGCGAGGCGTTACCGCGGAAATGATCATCGAAGGCGCGCATATAGGTACGCTGCAAGATTTAACCCGCTGGACATTAGCTGCCGACAAAGTGATGCATATCTAAGGTTGACTTGTAAGTGCGACATTGAGGATGAAGGATTATTTAAAGCCCTATTTTGTGCGCACCTTCATAAATTGGCGCTTTCGTTTTGTCAGCGCCAATTTCACTGCCTATGATGGGATATCCGAGTAACAAGCTAAGGTATTTCAATGGGCACAGCCACACTGCTTACGGGCAAACTCCTGTACGAACACCAAACCATTGCCGCTATGGTAACGATTTATTGCAAGGCGAAACACCAAGGCCAAGACGCGACAGGCCTATGTGCAGATTGCATTGAGTTATTGGATTATGCCGCAACGCGCCTAGATCGCTGCCCCTACGGACAAAGCAAACCCACATGTAATAAATGCCCTGTACATTGCTACAAACCAGCGCAGAAACAAATCGTCAAAGAGATCATGATCTTCTCCGGTCCTAGGATGCTGTTACCGCATCCCATTCGCGCAATCAAACACTTACTCGCGGAACGCATTCCCGTTCCCAGCGCTGTGCCCGAGGCGGCTTCAAATCGTCATCAGCGCATAGCAAGCCAGCAGAAAAACTAACGGCGATACTTTTACCGAGCCGATTTCCCTGATATAACAGGGCTCGAGGTATCGCATATGAACGATTTTAATACTTTTTTCGCTCAAGCTTACTGGTGGTTGTCGTTATTCGGAGGCGTACATTGCCTCGCGTTAGCTATTTATATTCGCTACTTTTATCACCCAGACGGTAACCAAAAACTCCTCGCCGCTTTCTTAAGTCTCATCGCCCTGTACTTCCTAACGGGTTTATTGAACCGCGATAACAGTCCAATTCCGATCCATATTCTATTCAACCTGATTAACCCTATCTATTTTTTGCTTATGCCTTTGCTCTATCTCTACTGCAAACGCAGCTTAGTACCAACTAATAAACCACTAGGGTTTTCAAAACATTACTGGCCGTCGGCATTCACCTTAGTTTTCGCCATTTTAGATATCGCCCTAAGATTAAGCGCGCATCCCAACGGGGAGTGGCAACCTTTAACCCAGATGCTGAAGGAAATTAGCATTAGCCAATGGGGCGCCATACTGCCCGCACTGCTATCAATACAAACCTGTTGTTACTTTATCGCGCTGTGGGTGCTGTTTCGTCGGCATAAACGCAATCAAAGTGATGCCACATTAACCCAAGAGGCGCTCGGTACCATTCGGTTTCGGTGGCTGATAGGTTTGACTTTAGCCATGTTGTTGAACTGGTTGATCCGCGTGTTTGTGGTGATTTTGCCCTTCTATCTTGGTGATAACTTATCGTTGCTATCCCATGCGTTACCAAGACTCACCTTACTGCTGAGCATGTATATGTTGGCCGTATACGGCCTGAAACAAATCACCCGCTCTGCCTATCTAAAAGGTCGCCTGGCTAAACCCCAACCACAGCCACGCCCGATCGCGATTGAAAATGTGCTCACCCCTGAGGAGTATGAATTCTTACATCAAATTCAGCAGGACGACGCAGAAAATCCCCAAGCTTCTTCAGCACCTAAGAACTAATTAGCGAAACCATACTCCAATCATCACCACCAATATCACTCCAAGCATTAAGCCGAACACTGAACCTAAGCTGACACATATGTCACTTTTGGCTGTCATTTGTGTCGATAAAGGCTAGTCTGGAGCAACCGAAGACTTGAAGAGGCGTTACCATGAAATCATTTTTAACTGCCATTGCGGCATCGACATGCCTTATCGTGAGCCTATTTGCAGCGCCCACTGCACATGCGGATGAAAGCTATGATCAGGCGGTAGTCAATTTCCAAAAAGCGAAAGAAACCAGTAAGTTTTTCGACACAGCCTATGGCTATGCGTTATTCCCGACTGTGGGTAAAGGCGGCATAGGCATTGGCGCAGCCTATGGCAAGGGCCGAGTCTACCAAGGCGGTGTTTATATGGGTGATTCGAGCCTGACTCAATTATCCATCGGTTTTCAATTAGGTGGACAAGCCTACAGCGAGATCATCTTCTTTAAAGATGCTAAATCCTATGAAGCCTTCACGAGCGGCAGTTTCGAGTTTGATGCCCAAGCCTCGGCGGTTGCCATCAACATGGGCGCAAGTGCTCAAGCGGGAACCACAGGCAACTCAGCAGGCGCAGGCCAATCGGGAGGAAATCGCTCGGCCAGTGGCTCGTACATTAACGGCATGGCGGTATTTACCGCAGCGAAAGGCGGTTTGATGTTTGAAGCAGCGCTTGCGGGTCAAGCCTTTAGCTTCGAGCCTAAAGCTAACTAATACGAACCATTAAACGGTTAACTCAAACGGCGAGCCTCAGTGCTCGCCGTTTTTTTGTTAGGTCTTTTATAACGTTATGATTTAAAGATAAAAGTAAACAATGTTTCAAACCACTTTTAGCTTGTTCCCAAGTGACTTGGTCATATAAAGGCTGAATACATGAAATAACAGAATAAATAAGCCATTGAATAAAAAACTAATTAAGTACTAATAGATCTGCATGAACTACCTGATTGCGACCTTTAGATTTAGCCTCATACAAAGCCTTATCAGCCCGAATAAGCAAAGGCTCAATACTCGAAACACTACTAGACGTCGCCACACCAATACTAATTGATAACCGTATATCTGGATTTACATTAATTTTTTCAATAGCTAATCGAAGTTTTTCGGATACAACTAATGCTTGTTCGCTATCAGCTCTGGGTAAAATGGCGGCGAACTCTTCGCCACCGAAACGGCCAATAATGCCATATTGATTTAGTCCATCTTGCAAAGCATTAGCACAGAGCTTAAGCACAGTATCGCCGGCATTATGTCCGTGTACGTCATTAATTTTCTTAAAATTATCAAGATCTAACATAAGCACACTAACGGGAAAGTTTTCACTGGCGATGATACTCGTCGCATTATGCATAAAAGCCCTTCGGTTAAATAAACCCGTCAAACTATCCTGCGAAGCTAATGTGGATAACTCTTTGTTTAATCTATCCAATCTAACTAACAGAATGACAACGGTGCTGAAAATGATATAAATCATTCCAGCAATCACTAAACCACTCTGAAAAGAACTTTTGGCGACTAAATGAATAAATAATTCTGGTTTTACATAACAAAATAAAGCTCTTACGATAAAGCCTACCCCGAATAAGCCAGTAGAATACATCAACCAGCCCTTTAGCTTTTCACTTCCAGACCAATTGCCTCTCGTTAAAATAAATGCCATTAAGATCAATTGAGTACCCGTAATAATACTTGCAAAAATAACTCGCATGGCTATGTCATCAATATAAATAGACATAGTCAGGATCATCACGAATATGGGGAATAAAACGAGCCAAAGCGGCGCTTGTTTACCCACTAAGCGAGCAAACGCCAGATAACTGAATGAAAACGCAGTAGTGACGCAAAAATTATAAAAAATAACCGCAACAACGGGAGGTAAATAAGGACGAGAAAACAGCAGTAAATTAGCAATCCCGTGAATAAACAGTGCAATAACCCAGTATTTTGTCCCTTTATCCATTCCCCTCTCAGCCATCAGTAATATTGCAAGCAGCCATTGAACAATAGCTTGTGCGATGATTAGCGTTGGAGAATCGAGTTCTATCATGTTTTGGACTGATAAGTTCATATCTAGGTTTAGATAGAAATAGTATCAGAGTCGATACTCATACGGTAAGAAGTAATTCCGCAATGCTGACAAGGGTTCAGATAGAGAATGTCAAAGCATGCTTTCAGCAAAGTTTATGCTGAAAGCAAATCACAAATAAAATACATATAATAAAGCGAAATACATCAGATTATAGCAACATCAGCCCAATTATAGGCCCAGCTAAACTACTCATGCCCCCAAGGCTTTGGCGGTAATGCGACAGGTTGAGTGAGATCAAAATCGACTTTGAAATCGCGGTTTTCGCGCGTAAGTTGATAGCTAAACGTCGTTGGGGTGATTTCCATGTGCCACACATTCGTGATCGACTGGGTTAGCCCATTCTTAACGAAATTATCGATAGATTCCCTATCAATGGGAAACGACTGTTTCAGCACTGTCCCATCATTCATGGTATCGCCGCCATACATAGTCACAGCATCTTCGCTGCCATCTTGATGGCGATGGTCGTGTTTCAACTTAAGTCCTTGCTGCGTTTTAGTCAGCACCCAAGTACGTGAATGGTCATCACCGACATGGAACGGGATCTTAAGCTCAGTGTCGCTGCATTCGCGCACGTGCATAATTAAAGACTTACCGCTAAAGGCTGAGTCCGCAGTGTCACCCGAAACAACTTTGCCCGCAAAAGCTTGGCCACAATGGGCGGCAATTTGCGCAAAGAAAGTATTCTGGGTCTCAGTGGATAAGGGCTCAGCTTGAGCCGCTATGGATGGTAAAGCAATCGAAGACAAACTGGCGAGCGCGAGACTCTGTAGGGCAATTCTGGACTTCATCATGTTCTCCATTTTTTAGATGAAAAACACCCTAACACTAGGAAATAAATTCAAACTGAATTTCACCTAGTGTTAGTGATGATAAGCCAAGTGATTACCAGCCGATGTAAGTACGTGAACGGTTACCGAGACGCTTCTTGATAAAGCGAGCCGTGATAATACTTCCCACCATCAGGAAGATAAAAATCCCCGCGGAGAAGAGCACGCTAGTGACCCAAGATCCCGGCGGTAAACGGTAACGCATTAAGGTCGCAGTGGCGTTAAACATCATGTCGAACAGCGGATGAATAAAGAAAATCGCAAAACTCATCTCAGCCACTTCCACTAACCAAGGCAATCGACTGCGCCCCGACAACCATTCGCAGAAATTCAGCACTAACACACATAAACAGAGTTTTTGAATAAACTGCCAATCAATGCCGTTATATTCAAACGGAGCCTTATGGTAGTTACCAATATGCTGCACTATGTAAGTTTGCTCGACTAAGCTCACCACTAAAAAAATCATCGCGAGGGCAGTAAAGATAGAACCAAAGCGCGTCACAATATGTTCATCTTGCGAATATAAAATACCAATCAAATAGAAAGGCATAAAATACACCACTGAGTGGATGAAATTGACGTTGCCTATGGGTCTATGCAGCAGAATAGCCACCACACAACTCAGAACAAATAGCGTCCAACGCATCTGCTGTGAGCAACGGATAAACCACAAAAATATTGGCGAAAATAAAAACACCGCCATGATGAATGGAATATACCAATGCGGATACAGGATATAACCGTTACGTATGGTGTAAAAAATACTCAGCAAGAGTTTGTCGAGCGACTGGTGCTCCATAAAAATCCAGCGCAAACACAAACAGAATAAACCGATCAGAGACACGACTAAAAAAGGATAAAGTACGTTCTGTACTTTGTTCTTCATGAACTTGCTGTAGTCGAAATCCTTATAAAAAATACGATGGAAAAAGTACCCTGAGATAAACACGAACAAAGCCGTGCCACCGCGTAATAGGTTTTCCAACAGCAGCGGGAAACCTTCTCCAGAGTTGTAAATACTGTGGCCAAGCACGATAAAGATAATCGCAATGCCACGCATGTAGGTAAATTCGAGCTGATTTTTTCTCATTATTAATTCATCGCACAGTAGAGGGTTCTTCCATCAACAACACTCGCAGAAACCCTAATAGTTCCATGGACTTCTGCTTCATTGAATACCAGATACTGACCCTCACGCTGAAAGGGGAATGCCAAAGGTAACAGAGTTGCAGCCTCAATGCCCTCACAATAATTTTGTACAGGAACATCGAGTAATGGACTGCCACTCACTGACAAGTTACTAAATTGCGCGCTCATCCCTAGATAGGCTTGCGTCATTTCATCTTGGTACGGCACAACATAAAAACCAGAACGCACATCACCCACATCAATAAAACTACTGCTATCGCTCACGCTCGGCATCACCAATAACGGTACTCTAACGTCTTGCGCATTCAATAATAGCTGCGACAATTTCGCTTGAGTGGCAGGATAATACGCTAGCATTTGCTGTAACGGCTTCTTCAGTTTATTGTCTTTTCTTTCCACCGGCGGCACTGGTTTCACGCGATTTAACAGTAAATCTAGCGGTAACATGCCCGACATGACAGACTCTTTCCACACATAAGGGTCTTGAGTGCTATCCAACAATATGCCCGCCAGAGCACCGATGTTTTCCGCCTCCGCCGTCCAACCACCCAACATTTTCCTCTGCTGATAATAGTCGTGCACATATTGGGTCAGTATTTGCTGATAACCGAGTAAGGTTTGATTTTGGCTTAAGATACGTGCGCCAGCGGCCAATTCCACATACTTAGCGCTGCCTTCGACGAGGTCGTTGATGTAACCGACTCTATCCTCGTTTGGCGCAATTTGACGCCATTGCTGCAACCAATAGGCCGCATGGCTCAAGTGTAATGACTGCTGCTCGGGTTGTGCCAGCGCCGCCATTAAGGCATCAAATAACTGTAAACGGTAATAGCGGGCATCGAGGCTGAGCGGGAACACTTCGCCCTCGTAACGCCTGCCATCTTCTAAAACTCGCCATTCGGATTGCGCATAAAAGTGAAAAGCTTCATGCAGACCATTACTGGCCCAGATTAAAAAGGCTAAATCCGTAGGCTTAGTGTCGGCAGTAAATTGGATGTTCGGCGCTTCGAGTTGGATTAGTACCCCTGGCTGACCTTGATATTGCGGAAAACCGAAATTAACAGACAAACCAGACTGCAGGTTGACTGACTCTAAGACACTATTATCTTGAATGATTTCGCCACCGGGCTGACGCAGCCAGACGTTGCCGCCATAACTAAAGAGGTGCACTTTATCTTCGAGGCGAAAACCCGGCCACAAAGCTTCGCTCTGGCGACTATTCTGCGCCATAAAATCGAGGTAAAGACGGGCGAGTTGTTCCGGAGAGGCTTCATCGGCAAACGCGGGGGTAGCGGCAGAGACACCTAAAAGCCATAGGATCACTACCATAATATTTTTCATTTATCTGCCTAAACAAACACAAGGGGTTTACAAAACAGCGCTAGCATATAGCGCAATCAAGCAATAGTGAAACGTTTGCAAAAAAATATTTTTACCCCAGAAAATCTAAGTAAAAACCAAATCAACGACTCCTAATAAAATCATATTTTTAGCGCAATTTAGCATCACTTAGGTCTTGGCGAGCACATTAGGCTTAAACCTTAGGTTCCGTCGGTTTATCGCCAAACCAGAGTGCCAGTTTATCCGCCGCGAGGGATTTGACTTCGTCATCAATATATAAGGTCACCATAGTCAAAGCGGCGGCAAGCGCCCCTAAATCGTCGGTAAAACCCACTAAAGGTGTGAGATCGGGAATCGCATCTAAGGGAGAAATAAAATACGCCAAGGCGCCGAAGATGACAGACTTGGCCCATTTAGGGGTATTCGGCTGCTGCGCCGCATAATAAAGCCACAGGGCACGCTCGATCACTTCCCTGCCCGCCTGACGGCTAAAGAGTTTAACCTTGTTCCAAAATCCGCTGTCGGTAAATTGCTCATCCGCCATTATATCGCTCCTGCAGCTTGAGATTGTTTGAGTATCAATCTATTCCTCCTCACAGTGTACGACGATAAGCCGCAGGGGTCAGGCCAAATTGTTGCTTAAAACGTAAGGAAAACTTTTCCGCCGATTGATAACCACAGGCTAAGGCCACTTGTAGTAATGGCTCGCCCGAGTGTTGCAGCATGGCCAAACCATGGCTCAGCCGGACTTCGACTAACAACTGCCTAAAACTGGTGTCTTCTAACGCCAATTTACGCCTAAGGCTGGCCGTGCTCATGTGTAACTTGTCGGCAATCTCCTCCTGCTGCCATGGCGCCGAAGGACTCACGCTCATCAAAGCCAAGGCCGCTTGAGTCACGCTGCGTTGCGTGTGGCCATACAACCAGTTCACACTGCGTTTATCAGGCAAACTGAGCAGTAACGCAGCCAGATAATGCAGCTGAACAGAATCAGCCAGAGACAAGCTCAAACTCTGTAATAACGCATTCCAAGCTAAGTCCACCGCGCGCGATACGTTTTGGACTGGCATAGGATCGCGCCAATCGGCCGTTCTCGATAAAATGCCTTGGGGTAAATCGTGGGGAAGCAATAACTGCACTGCCCGATAGCGCCCAAGAAAAGGCCGATTCACAAAGCTGATATGCGAACCCGCCGGAATTAACAGTAACTGACCTTGGCCCACCAAAACGGATTCATCTTGCCAGAGTAAAGACTTTTCCCCATGGATAACCCGAATAATCGACGGCTGGTGCACAGGTACTTGAGATAAAGATTGTGCCTGCTTCGAATCATATTCAAACAAACGGATCATGACACCAGCCTAATTATCAATGGATTATCGGTTATATACCGCAGTCAACTTGGCGCTACCTAAGGCTTGTGCTCTGAGCATAAAGCCTAATAATGCAGGGCTAGCGTCCTTTGGCAGATCTAATGCACTGGGCAATGCCCACACAGTGAATTCATACCTGTGTACGCCATGACCTTCGGGCGGACAAGCGCCACCAAAGTCAGTGGTGCCGAAGTCGTTCTTCAAAGCAATAGCGCCTTTGGGCAGTGCATCAGCATGCGAGCCCGCGCCTTGCGCCAATGATGTTTGCGCTACGGGTAAGTTATATACCGCCCAGTGCCACCAACCGCTGCCCGTTGGCGCATCAGGATCATAAGCCGTCACCGCAAACGCTTTCGTCCCCGCAGGTACTTCAGTCCAAGTCAGTTGCGGCGAAATGTTGTCACCTTGGCAACCGAAACCATTAAATACTAATTGCGATGTGAGTTTATTGCCCTCGCTCATATCTTTGCTCGTTAACGTCATAGCATGTGCCTGTCCAAATAAGCCCAATACTAAACTCGCCCCTAGCCACCATTTATTCATGTCTATCTCCCATTGATGTTTCGACCTGACTAATCTACGTCAATCCAAAAGATCACATCTGCCCTAAAACGGCAACTTTCTGCCCCAAATGCTCAAATGTGAGAAAAAAACTGTCACTTTTGCAATCTTTCAGCATGCATGTGATTTTGTAAAGAGAATTTATGCATAACCATGCAAGGGTGTCATGCGGTATAAATTAAGATACTTATTACCACAGCATGTTAATTAAGATTAGAAAAAAACAATAAGAAATTTTATGCAAAAAATATTACTTAAATAACACTGACAATATTTACTTTCATAATTTAGATAAAGATACTTAAGTATGATTGACTCAATTTAATATTGATAAAACAAGTTAAATTTAAGTACCAATTATTAAAAAGTAAGACATAGGTCATGATTTTATTTATAACTCGCATATAAACTTCACTCCGTAATAAAACCTAACTGTTTTCTCTAAGTCATAATGGAGTCGTATATGAAGAGGAAATCTAAAATAATGGCGCATATCCGGCGCACGCGGCATATCATGATGCCTAGTCAACGTGACTATTTCGATCATTCCTTTATCTTCCTCCGCTAATCTCAGCGCAGGTTGTAAGCCAATAAACAGGTCTAAAGTGCTATTGCGCTAAATTTTGCAAACACTTAATGTACTGTCTTTTTTTGGTTTATTATCTTGCGTCACTATCAAAGCATTCTTTTATCAGTGCAGTTTTACTGCGGCTAAGCTATTTGCACGTCAAATAAATATATTTTAGTTTTATTTATTTCGCGACATTGGCATAACCACATCTAATTTGCACACGGAATAGCTATATCTAATTTTCATGCCATTAATGTTTTTAATTAGGTATAGGCACACTTGTATCTATTTTTTAAAAAGTAAAAGGGAAATTAACTATGAAATCATTAAAAGTAGCCGCTAGCTTATCTGTTAGATCTTGTTTCGATATCGACAGAGAAGTCGTCAATGTACTAACCACAGATTTTTGTGATGTGGGCGCGGCTGTAGTCTCTGTTGATGATGTTAGAAATGGTATTGTTGAAAAGATTAAAAACACCGGATTGAAACTACCGATATTCGTTTCAGTTTGCTGTGAAGAAACTTTCCCAGACGATGTTTGCTCATCTATTACTGGGGTATTTGAACTCTGCGGCGATAACACTGACTTCTACGGAAAACAGGTTGAAACGGCAGTCAATAAATATGAACAAGCACTATTACCGCCTTTCTTCGGCACACTGAAAAAGTACGTTGAAATGGGTAATTCCACATTTGCTTGCCCGGGTCATCAGGGCGGACAATTCTTCCGTAAGCATCCTGTGGGCCGTCAATTCTTCGACTTTTTTGGCGAAACGATTTTCCGCGCCGACATGTGTAATGCCGATGTCAAATTGGGTGATTTACTGATCCATGAAGGCGCACCACTCGATGCACAAAAATACGCAGCCAAAGTCTTTAATGCCGATAAAACCTATTTTGTACTTAACGGCACTTCATCCTCAAATAAAGTGGCGACTAATGCGCTATTAGCTAAGGGCGATCTCGTTTTATTCGACCGCAATAACCACAAATCAAACCACCATGGCGCGTTAATTCAAGCAGGTGCCACGCCGATTTATTTAGAAACCGCGCGTAACCCCTTCGGATTTATTGGCGGTATCGATGCCCATTGCTTCCAAGAATCCTATTTAAGAGATCAAATTCGCGAAGTCGCCCCAGAAAGAGCCGATGAAAAACGCCCCTTCCGTTTAGCGATTATCCAACTCGGCACCTATGACGGCACTATCTACAATGCTCGCCAAGTAATTGATAAAATTGGTCATCTGTGTGATTACGTCTTATTTGACTCGGCTTGGGTCGGTTATGAACAGTTCATCCCTATGATGAATGACTGCTCGCCACTCTTGCTCGAACTGACCGCCGAAGATCCCGGTATTATCGTGACTCAGTCGGTGCATAAACAACAGGCGGGTTTCTCGCAAACATCGCAAATCCATAAAAAAGACAAGCATATCAAAGGACAAGATAGATATTGTAACCATAAACGCTTCAACAACGCTTTTATGATGCATGCCTCTACTAGCCCCTTCTATCCATTATTTGCGGCGCTAGATGTGAACGCGAAAATGCACGAAGGCGCGAGTGGTCGTTATCTGTGGCGTGAAGCGGTAAAAGCGGGTATTGAAGCACGTAAGCTACTGCTTAAAAAATGTAAATATATCAAACCATTTGTGCCCACTATGATAGATGGTCGCCTATGGCAAGATTATGAAACTGAACAAATGGCCGATGACTTACGTTTCTTCGAATTCGAACCCGGTCAGAAATGGCACTCCTTCGAAGGTTATGAAAAAGGCCAATACTTTGTTGACCCTTGTAAATTCCTATTAACGACACCCGGTATAGATGCAGAAACCGGTAAATATACCGAATTTGGTATTCCAGCCACTATTTTGGCTAACTTCTTACGGGAAAATAATATTATTCCTGAGAAGTGCGACTTGAATTCAATTTTATTCCTGATGACACCTGCAGAAGATATGGCCAAGATGCAACATCTGGTCTCGCAAATATCTCGTTTCGAGAAATTAGTCGATGAAGATGCGCCTTTATCTGAAGTATTACCTAACGTCTACAACGCGAATAAAGCACGTTACCAAGACTATACCATCCGCCAACTTTGCCAAGAAATGCACAATCTTTATGTCAGTCATGACGTAAAACAACTGCAGAAAGAAATGTTCCGTAAAGCGCATTTCCCAACCAAAGTGATGGACCCACAGGAAGCAAATCTAGAATTTATTCGTGGCAAAGTCGAACTCGTTCCGCTGTCGCAAATTGAGGGAAGAATTGCCGCAGAAGGCGCACTTCCTTATCCACCAGGTGTGCTGTGTATGGTACCGGGTGAAATTTGGGGCGGTTCGGTGCAACGTTATTTCCTCGCTCTCGAAGAAGGTATCAACCTATTACCTGGATTCTCGCCAGAACTGCAAGGTGTTTATCTTGAAAATACCGCAGACGGCAAAATTCAAGCTATGGGATATGTATTAAATAAATAATGAAAACTGACTGCAGAGTTAATTAACCCCGCTCTGCAGTCAATTTCAAACCTCCTATAATAAGTCACCTAAATTAGGTTATTAATATGAGTAAATCAGCAAATAAAATTGGTGTAATCCAATTAACGATTATCACCATAGTCAACATGATGGGCTCAGGCATTATTATGCTGCCAACCCAACTCGCTCAAGTCGGTACCATTTCAATTTTATCTTGGCTAGTCACAGCGGCGGGTTCTACAGCCCTCGCCTTCGCCTTTGCTAAATGCGGTATGTTCAGTAAAAAATCCGGTGGTATGGGCGGTTATGCCGAGTATGCCTTCGGCCGTTCAGGCAACTTTATGGCCAACTACACCTATGCCGTCTCGCTGTTAATCGCCAACGTCGCGATTGCCATCTCTGCCGTGGGTTACGCAGCCGTGTTGCTGGAAGTTAACTTAAGCCCTATGGCAATTTGTCTTGCGACCATTGGCGTACTTTGGTTGGCAACCATTGCTAACTTCGGTGGCGCCCGCATCACGGGCCGTGTGAGTAGCGTGACTGTATGGGGGATCATTCTGCCTGTGATTGGCGTGTCGTTAATTGGTTGGTTCTGGTTCGACATCGACCTCTACAAAGGCGCATGGAACCCGCATGATATGCCATTCTTCAAAGCGTTAGGCGGTTCTATCGCGATGACTTTATGGGCGTTCCTCGGTCTAGAATCGGCCTGCGCCAACTCAGAAGCCGTCGATAATCCAGAGAAAAACGTCCCTATCGCTGTGATGGGCGGTACCTTAGGTGCGGCGGTGATTTATATCGTCTCTACTAACGTGATTGCAGGTATCGTACCAAACGCCGAACTTGCCATGTCAAACGCGCCCTTCGGTTTAGCCTTCGCGCAAATGTTTAACCCTGTGGTCGGTAAAATCGTGATGGCCTGTGCCATTATCTCTTGTACTGGCTCGCTGCTAGGTTGGCAGTTCACTATTGCCCAAGTGTTTAAAGCCTCTGCAGATGAAGGATTTTTCCCTAAAATCTTCTCTAAAGTCAGTAAAGCCGATGCGCCAATTTGGGGTATGACCATTATCGTTTGTATTCAAACCGTTTTATCTCTGATGACTATTAGCCCATCACTGAGCAAACAGTTCGAAGCACTCGTTAACCTCGCCGTCGTCACCAACATTGTGCCTTACATACTATCGATGGCCGCCCTTGGCATAATGCAAAGACAGCAAAAAGTACCAGTTAATAAAGCCCGTATTGCCAACGTGATTGCCGTGATCGGTGCCTTATATAGCTTCTATGCCCTGTATAGCTCAGGCGAAACCGCAGTAATGCTTGGCGCCATGGCCACCTTCTTCGGTTGGACTATCTTCGGCGTGATCTCAAACAAAGCACCCGTTGCCGATACGCGTCCAGCCTAAATCCGGCTAGCGCATTATCGAAAACGATTAATTACACCATCTAAAAGAACGGTTACTCAGGGATCATAGGCCAAGCCTATGATCCCCTGGAGAATACTTGCTCATTATCGGGGGATTTATGAAGAAGACTTGTCTCGCCTTAGTGTTACCTATGCTATTAACGGCCACCAGCAGTCAGGCGGTTGAGCTTTATAAAGATCAAAAAAATACATTAGATTTAACCGGTTGGTTGGGGTTTGCCGCCCTGAATGACAGCCACGACACCTCGGTTATCGACGATTCTTCGCGCCTCAGATTTAGTTTCGAGCGCAGTGAGAGAAACGGCTGGACCGCCTTTGCTACCACGGAATGGGGGATCAATATGGTCTCCAGCGACGATGGACTAGTGATGCAAGGGGGCAAACTCGCCGCCGAAAAGACCGATGATTTTCTCTATAACCGCTTAGGTTATGTCGGCATGTCCCACGATGACTGGGGGAGTTTGAGCTTTGGTAAACAATGGGGCGCCTATTACGATGTCGCCGGCACCACAGATTTACCTAACGTTTTCGCAGGTTACAGCGTTGGCGCTTACACCTTTGGCGATGGCGGCCTCACCGGCACTGGTCGTGCCGACTCCGCCTTTATTTACCGCAATAGTGTCGGCCCAGTGCAAATTGCCCTGCAATATGCCGCCAAAACCAATGGCGATGTCAGCTTAAAAAATGATGACGGCAGCGAGATGAGTAACTCTGAGTTGAGTTTCGACAGCAGTTACGGCGCCAGCATCACCTATGCGGCAACCGACAAATTCAAGCTACTCGCAGGCTTTAACCGCGGTGATTTTGAAGGCCACTTAGGCAATACCAAAGTCGATGAAACCAATGAAATCATCGGCATTGGTGCCATGTATGGTGACTACTACCACTATGCCGAAGGACGCGAAGCCAGCGGTCTTTATGTGGGTTTTAACGCTCACCAAAGTAAGAGTAATGAACTGGTCAATGGTGATCTCTACGACGCCACTGGTGCCGAGTTGATGACGGCCTATCAATTCGACAACGGTTTTGTGCCTATGGTCGTACTCAGTTATTTAGATTTAGACACAGATGCAACTACGCCCATCCAAGGTAATTGGACCCGCCAATTTGCTATGCTGGGACTGCACTATCGCTATAGCAACGACACTGTGATGTTTGCTGAAATGAAGTTAGATTTCAGTGATATGGATGATGCCGCGCTTGAAGCGCAGGAAGACAACAGCTTCGCAGTCGGGATTAATTACTTCTTTTAAGGCTCAAGGGGATATTAACCAAGGTGGCTAAAGCGCTCATTCAACTTTGGCATTCCTTGGTCATATATAGCGAGACTGTTTTAAATAACAGTCTTCAGTGGCTGTTTTAGTCACATGTTGAATTAACCATGTTTTGCAGGACAAGCAGCTCGCGTCATCGCTCATATGCGTGAGCCTATTTGAGGCTGAGGTGCGGCGCACGTTTCGTCTACAAACGCTCGCCGTAACACTCATTGGATGGTACCGCAGGCTTACCATTATCTCTACGCCACTCCAAGTCAGTTTCTGGAGTGGTTTTTTTCAATGTCGAGCGGCTAGATCCAGATTTGCTTCGACCTTCAGCGTCACTTATTAATGCCGACGACTGTCGTTCAGCTCCCCCTTCGCTTTAAAGGCTAATCTGCAACATCATGATAAAGCAGCCAAGCCTCGCGTTAAGATCCCATGACCGACTTATGCTTATGCTTATGCTTATGCTTATGCTTATGCTTCGCCATTTATCGCCTGAATACAGCGCTGCACGACTTCTTCGAAAGAGCCATCTATGCTCACTTGGATAACGTCAGCTTCATCGGTGGCGGGCATTTCCAGCGTATCGAACTGACTCTTGAGTAGCTCAATCGGCATGAAGTGGGCTTTTCTGGCAAACATGCGCTCTTTGACTAATTCAAAATCACCATATAGATGAATAAACACCAGCTTACTGTTGTTCTGACGGATTAAGTCACGATACTGACGACGCAGCGCAGAGCAGACAATCACCCCCTGTTCACCTTTTTGTTCAATGCTAAACACAGCATCGTTGATGCGCTCAAGCCAAGGAGCGCGATCGCTATCGTTAAGCGGTGAGCCAGATTTCATCTTGATAATATTGGCTCTAGGATGCAGGTCATCACCATCGATAAATTTCGTCTCTAACGCCTTTGCGACCGCTGCACCAATCGAAGATTTGCCACAACTAGAGACGCCCATGAACACATAGCTATTGCCTTTTTTTCTCTCAGTCACTTTGTTAACCTCATGCCAATTCTCGAATTTAGTCACTTCCCACTCTATCATATTACGGGTAACATGTTACCGGTAACCTACAAAAATGTGGACAACTTAACTAACAAGGAAAAGTCCTCTTATGTCTGATATGTCATTGATTCTGACAGCGCTGGGTTCAATCGCCCTGCTACTGTTCTTAGTGATGAAAGTGAGATTACATGCAGTGGTATCACTGATACTGGTGTCGATCATTGCCGGCCTTTTCTCTGGTATGAACCCAGCCGATATCACCAATACTATTCAACAAGGTATGGGGGGAACACTGGGCTTTGTGGCGGTAGTGGTCGCTTTGGGAGCCATGTTTGGCCGAGTAATGGAAGAGACTGGCGCGCTAGATCAGATAGCCCATACACTGCTGAATAAATTTGGTAACGACAAAGCCCACTGGGCCATGACTTTTACTGGCTTTATCTGTGCGCTCCCCCTCTTCTTCGACGTTGCAGTGGTGCTGCTGATTGGCATCGCCTTTGCCGTGGTTCGTAAAGGGGGTGGCAGCGTCGTTAAAATTGGTATTTCGTTGCTCGCGGGTATTGCCACCTGTCAGGCGTTCCTTATCCCCGCACCTGGGCCTATTTTGGTCGCTTCTCAGCTCAATGCTGACTTTGGCTACATGATAGTCTTCGGTCTATTGGCATCGATTCCGGCTATGATTCTAGGCGGCCCACTCTTTGCCAGCCTCATCTCGCAAAAAGTCCATGTTGAGCTACCCGCCCACGAGCAGCAAGAAAAAAGCGAACGAGAAGGCGGACCTATCCCCTCATTCGCACTATCAATCAGTATTGTGGTGTTCCCACTGCTGCTTATCGGTTTAAAAACCGTTGTGTCGCGCTTTATTGATGAAAAATCCGATCTGCATAACTGGCTCGCCTTGATTGGTCATCCCTTTACTGCCATTTTGCTGGCCTGTTTAATCGCATTCTATGTGCTGGGCGTGAGACGCAATATTCCCAATGAGCGCATCATGGAAATCTGTAGCAGTGCGCTCCAACCTGCTGGGGTTATTATTCTCGTCACCGGTGCTGGCGGCGTGTTCAAACAAGTGCTGATTGATTCGGGTGTCGGCGATGCGTTAGGGAATATGCTGGCAGGTTCGGGATTACCGATTGTGATACTGGCATTTATTTTGTCGGCTTCGGTGCGCGTGATCCAAGGGTCGGCAACCGTGGCCATGTTAACAGCTTGCGGCCTTATCATCCCGATACTTGAACCACTAAACTTAGATGGTGCTCAATTGGCGGCGATTACGATTGCCATTGGCGGTGGTTCGATTGTGCTCTCGCACGTTAATGACTCAGGCTTCTGGCTCGCAAACCGTTTTCTTGGATTGTCAGAAAAACAAACGCTGCAAACGTGGACGGTAATGGAAACCATTATTGGCACGACGGGCGGCATAGTCGCAGTCATCATCTCAGCGTTTCTCTGACGCTAGCCAGTGATCAAAAACATTAGGCATTAGCCGTTAAGCGAAAGATCGAGGGGAAGTCTACAATGTTTCCGCTAGATCAATACGATAGCCCAGATCGATAACCGATTCTGCTATCTCTTTGCCATTTAATCGGTCTAATAACTCAGTGGCAGCAATTCGGCCAATCTCCTTTCTCGGGGTAATAATGCTCGCCAATTTTGGCGTCATGGATTGCCCTATATCATGGCCATGAAACCCTGCAACGCCTATTTTTTCTGGGATCTTGATGCCTTGTCTTTGGCACTCAAATATCACCCCCGCCGCTAAATCATCGTTGGTGCAAAAAAAGCTATCCACATAGGGATATTTCGCTAAGGTTTGTTGCAATAACGACGCCCCCAAGGAAAACGACGAAGCCTCATTGGTGGTCATAGCCAAAGGTGTGAGCTTGGCTTGCTGCATCGCTAACTCGTAGCCTCGCATCTTAAGCTGAGTGCGAATATCCATGCGCGCGCCTAAGTAAGCAATGTGGCGATAGCCTTTTTCAATCATGGCCTTAACCATTTCGCATGCGGCCGCTGTGTTATCAAAACCCACACACTGTTGAATCGAAGGCGACACGCTATCCATCATTTCGATGACAGGAATGCCCGCCGTTTCAATCATTCGCACGGTACGCGGTGTGTGGTAACTTTCAGATAAAAGTAAGCCATCGATATTGTAAGAGAGCAGTGACGCCACCCGCTCCTCTTCTAATTCGGGCTGATATCCGTAGTGAGCTAGCATAGTTTGATAACCGCGCTGACCAGCCACATTCTCGATACCGCGTAATACTTCGGCAAATACTTGGTTGGTTAACGAAGGCACCAATACGCCAATGGCTCGACTGGTTGCTTGCGCCAAAATTTCCGGCGCACGATTAGGGATATAACCTAAGGTTTCTAGCGCGATAGCTATCTTTTCTTGGGTGCTTTGCGCCACCCTTGTTGGATTTTTTAAATAGCGGCTCACCGTCATTTTGGTGATCCCAACTTGATCGGCAACGTCTTGAAGAGTGGGTCTACGCTTTTTATTCATAGTATCTAATGTTAGTTAACAAGCCGCGGATATGGGTGAGATGTATAGCTAAAATATCGAATATAAACAAATAGTAGACATAAGCATCAGACGAGATTTTATAATAGTTCGCCCTGCGATACCAGTTAGGACTCTTTTATCGCGGCGCCGCTCATTGTAAGCATTTATCGGTAAAGATGATGAGGGGCTGATAACAAAAAGCTCAAGTGCTAGCACGTATATGCATTAACCTATTTGAGACTGAGCTAAGGTAAACATACTGGCAAAATTGTGGCGAAATCAAAAAGGATTGTAAAAAAGGAGAATAAAAAGAAAAGTATCGCGGGACGATCTTGCTAGCTAGGCCGCTCCAAACTTATGTCTGGAGCGACCTTTAACATTATTTGAATGGCTAAAAGTGATTACTTAGCCTGTTGGCGACCATGAGCGGGCTTACCTGCAGGTTTACCACCACTCTTTGATGGGTTTCCGACTTTAGCGCCGCCTTTAGCCTGAGAACCGCTGGCCTTAAAACCAGACTGGCCGAAAGGCGCTTTCGCTCCCGGACGGCTCGAATGAGCTCCGCTAGGTTTAGAGCCGGTTGGTTTAGCTCCTGCTGGCTTAGAACCGGCAGGCTTAGCGCCATTCGCTGCAGGTTTTCCACCTTTGCTGGCCGGTTTTGACTCAGCACCAGCCTGAGCTTGCGCGCCGCCTTTAGCTGCACTTTTAGATTTACCGTCGCCCTTGCGGTCATCAAACTGATTACCCGAGAAGCGAGTAAAGGCTTTTTGGCCTTGGTTGGCATCTTTCATCCATTTAGGTCCGCGCTCATTTCGACCTTCTGGTGGCACTAACTGATGCGGACTATTACCGATCAAGTCTTCACGCCCCATGGCGGTTAACCCTTCACGGATCAATGGCCAACCCGCAGGATCGTGATAACGCAGCAATGCTTTATGCAGACGACGTTGACGCCCTTTCTTCGGCACTGATACCACTTCGCTAGTATGCTTGACGTTTTTCAGCGAGTTTAACTCGGTATGATAAATCGTGGTCGCATTCGCCATCGGTGACGGATAGAAGTTCTGCACTTGGTCGAGCTTGAACTTACGTTCCTTCAACCACAGCGCTAAGTTCACCATGTCTTCGTCGGTCGTGCCCGGATGCGCCGAAATAAAGTAAGGGATCAGGAACTGCTCTTTGCCCGCTTCCTTCGAAAACTTGTCGAACAATTCTTTAAACTTATCGTAGGCGCCCATGCCGGGTTTCATCATCTTGCTGAGCGGACCTTCTTCGGTATGCTCAGGGGCGATTTTTAAGTAGCCGCCCACATGGTGCTGCACTAACTCTTTTACATAAGCCGGATCTTCGATCGCCAAGTCGTAACGCACGCCAGAGGCGATCAATACTTTCTTGATGCCAGGTACAGCACGCGCCGCGCGGTACAAGTCGATAGTGTGTTTATGATCTGTGCCTAAGTGGCCGCAAATCGATGGGAACACACAAGAAAGACGGCGACAGGTTTTTTCGGCTTTTTCGCTAGTACAACCTAAACGATACATGTTGGCGGTTGGGCCGCCTAAATCGGAAATCACCCCAGTAAAGCCTGGCACTTTTTCCTGAATATCTTTGATTTCTTTAACAATCGATTCTTGTGAACGACTCTGAATGATTCGGCCTTCATGTTCGGTAATCGAACAGAAAGAACAACCACCAAAGCAGCCACGCATGATGTTAATAGAAGTCTTGATCATGTCATAGGCAGGGATTTTTTCCTTGCCATAGATAGGATGAGGAATACGCTGGTAAGGTAAATCGAATACCGCATCCATCTCATCGGTATTGAGCGGCCATGCGGGCGGATTCACCCAAACGGCGCGATCGCCATGAGGTTGGAATAACGCACGGGCACAACCTGGATTTTGCTCTTGGTGCAAAATCCGTGAAGCATGGGCATATAAATATTTGTCTTCAGAGACTTTTTCAAACGCTGGCAGCAGCACATAGGTCTTATCCCATGGTTTAGGTTTAGGCGGCTGAACGCTAATTGGTTTAGGGGCTTCGTTATCGAATATCTTCACATCCGACGGGCCAGACAAGTTAGCACAACCCACATCATCGGCACCATAAGGATTCGGTAGCGGCTCTATCTTATGCAGTTGGTCAATCTTGCGCGAGTCCATACCGCGCCATTCGGGCAGCGGCTCTTTACGGATAACAGCAGTGCCGCGCACATCGTGCAGCGAGCTAATCGGTTCGCCGGCAGCTAAGCGGCGTGCCACTTCAACTAAAGGACGCTCGGCGTTGCCGTACATCAGAATGTCGGCCTTGGCATCGAAAATCACACTGCGACGCACTTTGTCCGACCAATAATCGTAATGGGCGATGCGGCGTAAACTGGCTTCGATACCGCCAATGATCACGGGCACATCTTTAAAGGCTTCTTTACAGCGCTGGGTGTACACAGTCACAGCGCGATCTGGGCGCTTACCGCCAATATCGCCCGCGGTATAAGCATCGTCAGAACGTAAACGACGGTCAGCGGTGTAACGGTTGATCATCGAATCCATGTTGCCGGCGGTGACGCCAAAAAACAGGTTTGGACGACCCAATTGCATAAAGGCGTCTTTGCTCGACCAATCAGGTTGGGAAATAATGCCGACTCGGTAACCTTGGGCCTCTAACATACGGCCGATCACTGCCATGCCAAAGCTTGGGTGATCCACATAAGCGTCGCCTGTGACTATGATAATGTCACAGCTATCCCAGCCAAGCTTATCCATCTCCTTGCGGGACATAGGTAAGAAAGGCGCAGTGCTGTCGCCTGTAGCCCAATACTTGGGATGACTAAAGAGTGTGGATTCAACTTGCATCGATTGTGACCCGAAAACGTAATGTCAAATAAAGGCGCCACTGAAAATAAGTTACGCCAATTTAGGGACGCGGAGTATAGCAGGCAATGGGGGATAAGTGCGATTAAAAAAACACCAATCGAGGCATTTTCAGGGGTATTTGAGCCAGAAGCGTAATACCCCTAAATCCGCTATGGATATGGCTTAGGGCGGAATTGACCGCCCAATTCCAAGCGTCTAGAGACCCTTTCCTAATCCTTGGGCAAAATGCAGCAAATTCACCAACGCCAGACTGATGATCACTAGCCAAGTGAGCAATACGCCCCAGAAACGCCCAAAATGATAACCCCCTTGGCCTTGAGTTAAGCCGATAGCATGGAGTAAGCGCGCCACTATCCACACAGTCCCAAAGCAATGGAGATAAAATACAGGTAAGCCACCGGCTTCGGCCACCAGCATGAGAATCAATACGATAGGCGCATTTTCGATCAGGTTTACATGGACGCGATTTGCTAAGGCAAGCGCATTGTTACCGCCATCCCCTAGGCCAATCTTGTGACTTTTTCTGACCTTCACTACGCGATAGGCTAAAGCGACAATTAATAGCCCAGTGAGGCTAGCGTAAAGACCCGTTACCATCAAAGACATATCTATTTCCCCTTATCAAAAAGCTGACTATAGCCCGAGCTGCAAAAATTCAGCAATTTATTTGTATTAAGGTTAAAAGCCGTTAACCTTTTATAGACAAGATAGGTTAATATGCGCGCGTTAATCCCTACAACTTTTTATACAGTGAAGACCCCGATTGGATAACGACGAGTTTATCGAAAAACGCAGATTTATCATCAAGCTAGGCAAGGCATTGCATAAGTTTGGCACACCCGCTTATCGCCTAGAAACCCACTTACAAACCGTTGCGCGCACCTTAGGTATCGAAGGCTACTTCCTTATCTCGCCAACTTCGATGACCTTCGTTTTACAACACGATACAGATCAAGAATATAACCATGCCGCTCGGGTGAAGCCCGGCGAACTCGATTTAGGTTCACTCGCCCGCACCGATGAATTAGTCGATGAATTAACTTCGGGCAAGCGCACTTTGGCCGAGGCCTTAGACCGCTTAGAAGAAATCGCCAACAAACCCAATCCCTATGGCCCAGTGTTAACCTGTTTTTCCTTTGGTACTTCAGCCGCTGCCTTTGCCATGTTGATGGGCACAGGTTGGAACGATGTATTTGGGTCGGGGTTATTAGGCTTATTTGTCTATGGCTTGGTATACCGCGCCGAACGCTCGGCACGCATGGCCGAAGTGCTCGAACCCTTCGCCACCATTCTTTGTGCCATTGCCGCCTGCGGCATAGCGCGTATTGATCCCAACATTAATATCCCAGTGGTGATCCTCTCCTCGATCATTATTTTTATTCCCGGCTTAGCCTTAACCTTAGGTCTGGCCGAACTTGCCGCGCGGGATTTGATTTCCGGCACGGCGCGCATCATGGATGCGATTATGCAATTGTTTAAACTGTACTTTGGTGCAGTGCTCGGCATGGCGATTGGTAAAGCCGTGTTTGGCGAAGCGATTCATATCGAGCCAGAAGGGTTGCCGCGCTGGGCAATTTGGTCGGCGGTACCGATTTTATCTATGGCGTTAGTGTTTATCTTCAAGGCACGGATGCAGGATTCGCCTTGGGGCGTATTAGCTGGAATTGTGGCGTTTTTCTCGGCCATGCTCGGCGGACATTATTTTGGTGATTCGGTGGGCATTTTCTTTGGCGCCTTGGCTGTCGGGATTTACTCCAACCTCTTCGCCCGCTGGATGAAAGCTCCCGCCTCCATTGCCCTGTTGCAAGGCATAGTGATCTTAGTGCCCGGCAGTAAAACCTATATCGGACTCAATGCCTTAATCTCAGGTGAGACCATGCTTAACCAGTCCCATATTGGCTCGCAAATCTTTTTGATTTTTATGTCTCTAATCGCGGGATTGATTTTTGCCAACGTCGCCGTCCCGCCAAGGCGAACATTGTAACAATTGTGAATTCGGCTGGAGCCCGCGCCCAGCCGCCACCTTAAGTTAACCTTAAGTAAAATCAGAAACTTATTAAAATGTTTTCTTGACTAACACCCGCTTTCCATGTGTTATTAAATTGTGAATTGCAGAGTGAGATTGTTTTCGCTGCAGTCGTCAATTTCATGGGAGTGGCCTTTTATGCAGAAATTCATTCAGTATGCATGCATCCTACCTTGTTGTGTTGGCAGCCTAATCAGTGCTGCCCAAGCAGAAGACACTAAGCTCACCGATCCCGCAACACAGGCTCAAGCAACCAAAAAAGTCAGCAAGATCGTCGTAGTTAACAATCCTATTTTTGATGAATCCGATCCCGATGCTTTTTTCATCCACCGCTGGGCGAACGCTTTACACATCAACACCAAAGAATATGTGGTGCTCGATAAACTGACCTTCGGCGAAAATGATACTGTCGCCCAGAAAGACCTCGACGAATCGCAACGGCTATTACGGGCTGTGCCCTATATCCGCGACGCCAAAATTTATGTCGCCGAAAAAGATCCCCTCGCCGATACCGATCCCACGGTTGAGTCCGTTGTCGTCGAAACCTGGGATAACTGGTCATTATTGCCCACTGCTAGCCTGAGCAGTTCAGGTGGCGACACTCGTTATTCTTTTGGTGTTAAAGAAGACAACTTACTCGGAACAGGTATCCGCACTCGACTCAAGTACCAGTCCAACGAATCCCGTAATGGCTACAAATTTGCATTCGAAGCTCCGCTGAGCATTATCGAACACGGCACAGTTGCCGCCGAGTTTTACGACAATAGCGACGGCCAAGCTAAGCACGTTTATGTGAGCAAGCCTTTCTATTCTCTCGATACCAATACCATGTATTCGGCAGAGTTTTTAGACGATAACCGTATTGATACCCTGAGGCAAAATGGGCAAGAGATAAATGAATTCGAACACACAGTCGACTACCTTAATCTGCAATATGGCTGGTTAATTAATAAGAACAGTGAGCATCTTTCTCGCTTTATTACCGGTGTTACCCAAGATAAACACGAGTTTGCCAATTCAGATCTCTACCCTAATTCGATGCTGCCTCAAGATAGGGATTTTATGTACCCTTGGGTCGCCTACGAGTTTATCCAAGATGATTTCCATGTACTGAATAACGTTCACCTGATCACCAACAACGAAGACTTTAACTTAGGCTGGCATCACTATGTGCAACTCGGCATAGAAACCAATGACATAGGCGATAACAATCCTGTCGGCTACCACGTCAATTGGCAAAGTACTGGCGGCTATAAGTTTGACGACCAACTGTGGCTGTTAGAAATGGGCGGCACTAGCACAATAGGTACAACCCAAAAAGACACTTACAAGGTCGATGTCCAAGCCGAGTACTTCTATCAAATCAATCCGAAGTGGACAGCCTACGGCAAAGCATGGGCCAGCCTTTCACAGAACACTTATCTGGATCTGACCAAAGGGCTGGGAGATGAAACTGGCGTGCGCGGTTATCCAAACGAATACCAACAAGGGGACAATCAGTGGTTATTGACCGCCGAGATACGTAATTACCCCAACATCAACTTATACCAATTGGCTGAATTGGGCTGGGCCATCTTTACTGATTTGGGTCAAGCTTCCGGCGGCCAGTTTGCCGAGAATAATGAAGTCAGTGGCCCACTGGGCAGCATAGGTATAGGCGCGCGGATTTATTCCTCACGCTCCAGCTATGGCAACGTCGCCCATATCGATTTTTCGATTCCTTACACGGGCGGCGAGTCAGTGAACAGTTGGGAATGGCGATTCCTAGTGAAACGCAGTTTTTAGCGGCTGATTTACGAATTGCGAATAAGGTAGGGCGCTGAGTTAAAGCGCATTGATAAGATGTTGATCTACAGAGTCATGCCGTTTAGCCCAACAAAACCAAACGCTAACCGTCCAGAGAATAACTGGGCAGTTAGAGTTTGGTCATCCAACGCAGACCGAAGGTACTACGCAGCAGTTTTACTGTGCTGTTGTGGCGCATTTGAAACAGACAACCCAAGCTAAAACTGACAATAAGGCCGGGGGTCGAACCGATAAAAGCACGACCGCTTTGCGCTAGTTGTTGTTTCCTCACCTGCAATAACTCATGCTGCAGCTGACCTTGTTCTGTCAGTACAGTGAGCTTCAATTGCTGTTTTTTCAGTAACTGTTGCACTAGCATTGTTGATCTTCCTGTTGTTTATTGGCTGAGTGTCGAGTAGAAAACAACAGCCGTAACTGCTGCCAAGTCTTTGAAAAACCCGCTTGCGACAGCACATAGCTCAGACTACGCCAACACCAAATCAATAACACAAACTGCAATACCACTAACGCGCTCGCGGTAATCAACAGCGAGCCGCTCAGTTGAAACAGCAAATAACCCAGCAACAACAAGATACTGCCCCAGAATAGGGTAATACCCGTCCCAAAACAGACGACCAAAGCCGCAGCAACAATCAAGCTGCGACCCGTTAACTGCCATTCTGCCGTTGCTATTTTCCCTGCCAAATTTAACTGATTGATATAGGCTTGCTTCACCGAGCTGCTCAGTGCCGCTATCTCAGCCAATTGCTCAATGGCCTGATCAACCACTTTATTCTGGGCAGCTGATGCGGGCTGTCCAGTGGGTTCAGCATGCTGGACAGGTCTTTGCTCTGGCGCCTCTGACTGTGCACGGTTTTGCATAACCCCACCTTAGCGACGGCGTAACAAAGCCGTCAACACTACACCAGCAGCAAACGCTATCCCAGCTGTGGCCAGAGGATTCTGCGCTGCCAGCTCACGGGTTTTACTGTAAGAGCTTTGCAGTTGCTGTTTAATTTCCTCTTGCTTGTGCGCCAGTGTTTCCTGCGAGCTAGCGGCGGTTTTACGCAAAGCATCCTCTGCAACAGCGGCTTTCTCTGCCACAGCGTCAACGGCATGATGCGTCACTTCGCTGGCTTTCGCTGTGGTTGGTGAATTTAACGCGCCGTTATCTTTACTGTTAGTTTGTTCTGTTACACTTTTTGAACTGGCCATTAGCAGACTCCTTGATGAACTGAGTGCAATGCAACAAAATGCTGCACTTTGCATATAAACCAATGCAATGGCTAAGCCAATTGATATAAGCATATAAAAACAAAGTCTTAGATTAAAATCATTTATATCCTTGCCCTCAGTTAACGGTAGATGTTACCTACATAGGGTAATTTTTACCTACCCTATCAATACGTCACTTATTCGCTTGCTGCAGTAACGCTGCAATGCCGTAGAGTATAGGCGTAGCATGATCAAAAAAAGCACGAAATCCAGAACACAAGTAGTTCAAACCAAGTTCGCCATCTGGTGCTCGAATGAGACGATTTTTAGGACATTCTCCCCAGCACAATTTGAGATGCGAGCACTGTAAACAATAACTGGGCAGATTATCGCGCTTTGCCATCCCAAAGGCCTCTTGGCGAGTCGAAAAAACCAGATCATTCAAACCGTCTTTGGCAATGTCGCCAAGTTCGTATTCAGGATAAACATAGTGATCACAGGAATACACTTTGCCATCGTGCTCTACCGCAATGCCTTTGCCGCAAAACTCCGCCATCACACAAATTTGAGCCGGCAAGCCCATCACCTGCGCGACTGCGGTCTCAAATAAGTTCACTAGTACTCGGCCTAAATCATGGTCCACCCACTCTTCAAACACGGCTATCAAAAAGCGCCCCCACTCATCGGGATCAACAGACCAATCAGTGACCACAGACATAGGATGCCCAGGTTTAGCAAGCTCCGTACCTATGATAGGTAACATCTGCTCTTGCCAAAATTGTGGTGCGGTTTGCTTAAAATTATTCGCCTCAACACAAGGGGTAAATTGAATATAGGTGGCGCCGAGTTCTTGGGTAAGAAAACGATAAACCTCTAACGGATACATCACATTATGACGATTGATGACGGTCAAGGCATTGAAGGGAACTTGATGCTTTCTCAGCAGAGCAGCCGCAGCCATTACTCGCTCAAATGTGGGTTTGCCGCTACGGGTGACGCGATATTTATCATGTAATGCTTGTGGACCATCAATTGACAAGCCGACGAGGAAATCATTCTCTTTGAGGAAAATCGCCCAGTTATCATCAAGTAGAATGCCATTAGTCTGTAAGTCATTTTTAATCTTTACATTACTAGGCGCGTAAACTTTCTGTAGCTGGACGACTTTGTTAAAAAAATCCAGCCCCATGAGGGTAGGCTCACCGCCCTGCCATGAGAACACTATTTCATCGCCATCTTGGCTGTTAATGTAATTTTCGATAAACAATGCCAGTGTATCATCGGGCATATATGTCTGCTTCGGTTGCCCTAACAACTCAGCTTTATGCAGATAGAAACAGTACTGACAATCAATATTACATTTCGAACCACTAGGCTTAGCCATCGCATGAAAACGTCGCACATATTCTGGGGTGTCACTCAAATCTTTCTTGGCTGTCAATAGGGGAATCACAGGCATATACGTGCTCTTTTTCATGGAAATAACACCATCGCGCCTTTAAATTAATCCAATATAACAAGTGCCCTGAATGCAATCGCACGCAGGACACATGAATACACGTTACTTTGTTTACTTTACAAAACTTGCTGGCTTTTGCCTGGGCGGGTAAGCGGCTAATGTTTGCTTCATTTTGGCGACTTCCGCCAGTGCTGGCATCATAATAAATGCATGGTCATACCACCAACGTTCGTATCCGATTCCAGTGTCTCCATGTTCGAAAGGATCTGTTTCCATATCAAAGAGCAAGGGCGCACGTAGCTGAGTAAAAGGCTCACGCCACACATCCATTCCGTTACTTTTCTGAATGTTAAAATGTATCTTCCAACGGCCATAACGCATAGCTAATAAGTCGCCATCATCACTCCAGTAGAAGAAGTTTTCCCGTGCGGTTGCCCCCTTACCTTCGATGAGTTTACTCTGGTCAAAGCCATCAAGATGAACCTTGTAAGTTATGTCGTTAACTTTATAGCCATTGAGCAGCTTGTCTTTCACTTGAGCGTCACCAGCAGCGGCCAATAATGTAGGAAACCAATCTTCACTGGCAAACATCTCCCTAATCACTGAACCCGGTTGAACATGCCCAGGCCATTTAATCATCGCGGGCACCCTAAAACCGCCTTCCCAGCCAGTATTTTTTTCACCGCGAAACGGTGCCATACCCGCATCAGGCCAAGTGGCAATCATAGGACCGTTATCTGTGGTATAGATAATGATAGTGTTGTCGTCTATGCCTAACTGCCCCACTTTATCGAGTAGCTTCCCCACTTGGTCATCATGCTGCAGCATGCCATCAGCATAAGTATTTAAGCCCGTTTTATCTTTGTATTCAGGGGGAACATGCGTCCAATTATGCATTCTAGAAGGATTCACCCACATAAAGAATGGCTTATCGGCCTTCACTTGACGGGTCATAAAATCAGCAGCAGCAGACATGAACTCATCATCTACTGTTTCCATGCGCTTACGCGTTAAAGGGCCGGTATCAACCACATCCCCCTGAGTTGGCGCTACGCTGCCCCTAGGACTGTCTTTTTCGGCACTTTTTGCGGTTACTTTCAACACCCCTCTTGGCGCAAAGTTTTTCAAAAACGCGGGATCTTTAGGATAATCCGCATTCTCCGGTTCTTCCTCGGCATTGAGGTGATATAAATTGCCGTAAAACTCATCGAATCCATGTCGAGTTGGCAAATACTCATCCCGATCGCCCAAATGATTTTTACCAAATTGGCCCGTGGCATAGCCCAGATTTCGCAACAAAGTAGCCATGGTCGGATCTTGCTCTGAAATACCCACCTTCGCCCCTGGAAAACCAACTTTACTCAGCCCTGTACGAATAGGCATTTGTCCAGTAATAAATGCCGAGCGGCCCGCAGTCGAACTCTGCTGAGCATAATAGGATGTAAACTTGGCGCCTTCTTTGGCGATCCTGTCAATATTAGGTGTACTGTAACCCAGCATACCTTGGTTAAAGGTACTGAGATTCCAATAACCAATATCATCGCCCATAATCACTAATATATTCGGTTTATTTGCAGCGTAGATATTAGTTATATTACCGCCCAAGATTAACGTCACCGCTGTGGTAAGTAATTTTTTCTGCATGTGCATAATCCTTTCCCTCTCCTTGCTGTGATAATAAATTTATTTTTTATGCCGCAGCCATCGATTAATATAATAACCAGCACTCTGTAATTAAAACTGTTCCCCTCTACAGAGGCTCTACACATTTCCACAAGGCTTTGTGCCATCGTTCAATATTTGATATCACCCTGATGAGATAATTTTATAAATTACTTTGCGGGTAAATACTGACCAAATTCATTGGCCACACCTAAATCATGATTAATTTCATCATTTTCAAAAGCTATGTTGCCATTAATTATTACGGTATCAACTAGATGTGAATTTCGATTGACCAAACGTTGTAAATCAAAGTTTTCCATTTCAGCCCAACTGACCTGCTCTAAATCCAGATTAAAATACTCAGGATTAACAATGACAATATCAGCTCGATCACCTTGACGAATTTTCCCAGCGTCAATACCAAACCAATCGGCCTGATCACCAGTCATCTTCCACACCGCTTTTTCCATGGTCATAATGGCTTTACCTTCATCCATGCTTTCTTTAACTAACTTCAGCATTCTTAACGGTAAATTATAAAAAGCCATATTTCGGATATGCGCACCAGCATCGCTAAAGGTGATCAGCGACTTATCATCCCCGACCATTTTCTTCAGCACGTCTTTTCGATGATTCGCGACTGTAGTGTACCAGCGCAGCTTAGTGCCAAATTCAACGACTAAATCAAGAAATAGATCAACAACATGCACATTACGGCTCTTAGCCACCTCAGAAAAATTTTTGCCTATGATGCTATTATCGGGACAATCTAAAATAATCGCGTCGCCAAAATCCCGCTGCCACACTCTCGGACTTAACTTTTCCCCATAAAACTTCCTGAAGTTTCTGCGATAGGTTTCATCTTTTAATAATGCGTTACGCTCCACTTCGGCTTTTAAGTTTAAAGCCATCTCACCCGCGCCAAACTCTTCAAAGAACACCACATCAATGCCATCGGCATAAACGGTAAAAGGAGTAGGCAACACTTGCCAGCGAAAATCCCCCCTAAAGAAATTAGTCACTTGCGCCGCAATATTAGTGATCTTGCTTAAATAAACACTGCCCTTTAGATCCATTCGACTAATTAACGTTGTTTTTAACGGCTTTTTAAACAGTCCCATGCATTCACGCATATACTGATTAACTTGCAATATAGCGGCAGCATTCGGCGCCCCTTGATGCACACGATCAAACTTGCGCACCAGCGCATTTAGACGCGAGATCTCTTTCCATGGCGCATAGGTACTCGGCAAGCTTTTAGACCAAGCCCTATCACCATCCAATTTGTCCCACTTTAACCGCATAGTCGACAGTCCAATGAAACCAATCTCTAACGCTTCCTCGAGCAAGTCCTCCATCTTTTTGATTTCACTAGCACTAGGCACAACATTACGATCGGTGGCCCTTAATAGCCCCATAACACCGACTCTTAAATCGCTATGACCCAACATAGTAATGACATTTGGTCCAAGCGGATGCCCCTTAACAAAATCAACCCATTCCTTAGGTGTACTCCAGGTTTTATGCTGCTTTAAAATAGGCAACACTTTTTCCCTCGGCACAGTCTCTACTCGGGTAAAGATATCGGCGGCATCTTCATAATCACTGCAAATCATGCTCAATGAACAACTACCCACCAGCACAGTCGTTACCCCATGACGCACTGACTCAGATAGGCTCGGGCTTACGATAAGCTCTGCATCATAATGTGTATGACTATCAATAAAACCAGGCATGACCCACTTGTGATTGGCGTCTATCACTCGGTGACTTTGAGATTCATCTAGAGCCGTATCGCTAACTCGCATAATCTTGCCGGATTTAATACCGATATTTTGAATTGTGGCAGTATTCCCCATGCCATCAAAATAGAGTCCATTTTTGATAATTATGTCAAATTGCATCCTAAGCCTCGCCTTGTTATTGTTATTAGTCCAACCTGCCTTGTAAGGTAACAACATTTAGATTACGCTTTGCTAATTCAAAATTCTTGTCATTTGACGACATTTAAAAACATGAAATAAACAATAAAAACAGTGACTTAACAATTTCGCAGTCGATTTTATGGAAAATATAAGACAGCAAAACTGTGCCGAGGAAAGAGGCCAATGGAGCAGGAATATTTGATCCGCAGCGGATCTCTTCAAGGTTATGCCGAGCTAATGACATCTTTACAGGGTGATACTCATGCGCTGTTAAAACAGGTGAACTTATGCATTGACGATCTTAAAACCCATGAAAAACTCATTTCATTCAATTCAATGCAAAAGCTACTAGAAATTAGTGCCGGTCAACTTAATATGCCCCATTTTGGACTCACACTATCACAGCGACAAAATATTGAGATGCTTGGGCCTTTAGGATTATTAATGGCGAGTTGCAACACAATAAAAGAAGCAATCTATACGGTGCAGCGATATATGTCTGCCCACTCTCCCTCAGAAAATTGGATATTAAGTGAAATAGGCAATACCGCATCCATCACTCGCTTTGAATACGCAACCAATACCATCCCAGTAAAACAAGTCAAAGAATTAGCGCTGGGGGCATGTTACAAGATGCTGACTTTATTCATAGGTAATCAATTCAATGCCATCAGGCTTGAATTATCCCATAGTGCAATTTCTGACATTAAAATTTATCGCCACATTTTTAAAACGGATGTAAAATTCAATCAAGATGCAGACAGAATTATTTTTGATAAAAAATATCTCGATTATCCCGTAATATTCCATAGCAAAGAGAGAAGTCAATATTTAGAAAATTACATTAATCTTGCAACCCAACCCTTTGATAACATCGAACGCAAAATAATTAGCTTAATTTCACAGGGAATAGAAACCAATCAGTCATTACTGGACAGTATTTCTACCGTACTCAAGATGAATAAAAGAACCCTACAACGCCACCTGACAACGCAAAACATAAGTTTTAAGGATCTTGTGGCACATGTTAAGGGAACTAAAGCCTGTTGGTACCTTAGTGCGAGTCAAATGAGTATTACCGCTATCAGTGCCGCGCTGGGCTACCACGACTGTAGTGCATTTTCAAAAGCCTTTAAGAAACAACATGGATGCTCGCCACTGCAATGGCGCAACAAAAAACAAAGTACGGCGAATAAACCTAACGCTAGATAACAAAAAGCCCGTTTGTCATTACGACAAACGGGCTTTTTATTGAATGAGGTGAGTTGGCCGATAAGCCGGGTCCTGTCTTGGACAGTCATTCATCTAGGCCTGCAATCGCTCACAGGCTCAAGCGACCTACCCGGTTCCAACGCGAGCCACGCCATACGGAACCCTATTTGGTCTTGCTCCGGGTGGAGTTTACCTTGCTACGAACTATTGCTAGCCGCACGGTGCGCTCTTACCGCACCCTTTCACCCTTACCGACCTGATAAATCAGGCAGGCGGTCTACTCTCTGTTGCACTTGTCGTCGGTTCGCACCGCCCAGGCGTTACCTGGCACCCCGCTCTTTGGAGCCCGGACTTTCCTCCCCGTTCTTGCGAACGCGGCGACTGTCTGGCCAACTCGGCGCGGATTATAGCCTAAGCCACCCTGATGCACCACAGATAATCCGCTCGTAACCGTTTTAGCGCTTATAAATCAGACTCTAGGCCGTATTTATACAGAGCATTCTTTTTAAGTCCATGAATTTGCGCGGCAATTGCTGCGGCTTTCTTCAATGGTAATTCTTCACATAAGAGTTTGAGCGTATTAATAGCGACCGTGGGAATCGCTTCGTCATCACTCAAATGGTAGCCATGCACCATAAGCACGATTTCACCCTTCTGCTGATTCGGGTCAGTACTTACGGTGGCAAGCACCTCTGAGACAGGGCCAGATAAAAAGGTTTCGAAGGTTTTGGTCACTTCGCGCGCAATCACCACATGGCGATCACCGCCCAGCACTTCGACCATAGTCGTTAGACTGTGCTCGATGCGGTGGGGTGATTCGTAAAAAATCAGCGTGCGCGGATCTTCTTTCAGTGCCAATAACTTATCGGCGCGGGCTTTTTCTTTTGATGGCAGAAAACCCTCAAAAGAAAAACGATCCGATGGCAAACCTGAGGCGCTTAAGGCGGTAATCGCCGCGCAAGGGCCGGGAAGAGGGATCACATTAAACCCAGATTGGCGCACATGGGAGACTAAGTGGTAACCAGGATCGGAAATCAACGGCGTACCCGCATCGGAAATTAATGCTATCGACTGTCCAGCGGCAAGCTGATCGACAATCCACTGGGCACGCGCACGCTCATTGTGGTCATGCAAGGCCGTGGTTTTAGTGGTAATGCCAAAGTGGCTCAATAACTTACCGCTGTGGCGAGTATCTTCACAGGCGATCAATGAAACCTGATTCAGCACTTCTATTGCCCGTGAGCTCATATCGCCCAAATTACCTATGGGAGTAGGAACTATGTAGAGTGCGACGCTTTGGTCCATATATACCTCTGTAATGACAGTGCCAAGACTTTCGTCAAGCGCGAGAGAAGGTTAAACTAGAGGCCGCATCTTACCAGAGTGAAGCCCAGTGTTAAAAAGCCTGAATACAACTAAGTTCGTTTCCGTGGCCATTTTATCGGTAATCTTGGCGGGTTGTGGTGTTTCATCGCCCAATTCCACTGGAACAACCGCCACATTGGCTACCTCATTAGCATCCGCACCTTTGGCGGCAAATGTCTATTTGGCGCAAGCGGCCAATAGTAAAGATCCGCAGCAGCGCGATACTAATCTGCTGCTAGCAGCCCATGCCTATATTAATGCCAATGACTATGCCGCAGCGCAGAAGCTACTAAAATCGATACTGCCGAGCTTAACTCAGAGCCCAACATTACTGGCCGAACATAAATACTTAACTGCACGTGTGCTTGAACACACGTCCACCTACAGTGATGCCCTTAAAACCTTAAATTATCCAAGTAATTGGAGCCTGCCAAGCTGGCAGATGACGGCCTATCACCAGTTCAAAGCGCATTTATATCAATTGAATAAACAGCCAATTGAACAAGTACGCGAGTTGAGTTTACTGACAACTTACTTGCCACCCGCCCAAGCCAACGAAGTGAATAACACCATTTGGCAAGTGCTGCAGCCGATGCACGAACAAACCATAAAGACGTTTACGCAAGATGCTAAAAGTCCTGTGTTTGCAGGCTGGTTACAACTGGCTTATATCGCTAAGCATTATGCCGTCGATCCCACCCAGTTAGTGCGCTACTTAGGTGAATGGCAAAAGCAGAACCCTTATCACCCAGCTGCGGCAAAGTTGCCTGCCGATTTAGACAGAGCCCTCAACGCTAAGCCTTTTACACCGAAAAACATTGCAGTGCTGTTGCCGCTGACTGGCCCAAGAGCGAACGCCGCCAATGCGATTCGCCAAGGCATATTAGCCAGCTATATGGCGAAGCAAAACGATAAAGTCGCAGTGAATTTTTACGATACAGCCAACGATGCGGCGAGTGCCTATCAACAGGCGCTGATGGCGGGAGCCGAGTTTATTATTGGCCCATTACTGCCGACTGAAATCGAACAACTGCAAGTGATGAATGCGGCAAATACTGCCGCCACTAATGCAGTGGCCAATGCTGCCAACCCAGACAAAACGGCCAATACGGTTGCTGCAGCTCCTGCGGTGCCTGTACCACAACTGTTTTTGAATCAAGTTGATAAATTCACCCCCGATCCAAACAAATTCTACTTTGCGCTATCACCAGCCCAAGAAGCAGCCGATGCCGCCGAGCATTTATATCAAGATGGCGTCACTATGCCATTGCTGCTCGCCAGCAATGATGCCCTTGGTAAACGTATGGCCGAAAGCTTTATTCAAGCGTGGAAAAAGAAGAGCGATAACGTCGTCGAAGTCTATTATTACGATGGCGGCGACCAAATGAAAACCACAGTGCAAGATGCCCTTGGCGTGCGTGATAGCCAAGCCCGTATCGCACGCATCAAGGAGCTGCTGGGTAACTCTGTGCAGGCTGACTTCCGCTCACGCCAAGATATTGATGCCATTTATATGATTTCAACGCCGCAGGATCTGACTCTGCTCAAGGCCTTTATCGACGTAAACTTTAGCGTATTCACTCAACCTGTGCCCTTGTATACCTCAAGCCGCAGCCGAGTTGAGAACGAAAGCACACAAACGGCGCAGGATTTAAATAACCTCACCCTCAGTGATGCCCCTTGGCTGATGCAAAACGGCGAAGAAAACCTCATGGTTAACACATTATTTTCGGGCTGGAATAACAGTCAGAAACGTTTGTTTGTTATGGGGTATGATGCAATGGACTTGATCGGCCGCTTAGCGCAAATGCGCTCATTTACGGGTTACCAATTCAATGGCCGCAGCGGCGCTTTATCGGTTAGTCCAGATGGCATAGTAAACCGCCAATTAAGCTGGGGACGTTACCAAAGAGGCAGCTTCCGCCAGCTATGACACTCGGACAACAGGCAGAAGCGCACGCACAACGTTACCTTGAACAGCAAGGGTTAACTTTTGTCGAACGTAATGTCCGCTATCCGTTTGGGGAAATTGATTTAATCATGCGCCATAAAAGCCATTGGGTATTTGTTGAAGTGAAGTATCGCTCGGCAACCCAATATGGCGGCGCATTACAGGCTTTAAGCGCGGCGCAAATAACGCGGATTCGCAAAGCGGCCAACCACTATTTGCAACTCAATCGGCTCGATGTGCCCTGTCGTTTCGATGTCATCGCCATGGAAGCCGATCAAATTCATTGGCTCGTCGATGCCTTTTAAGCGCCAATAGTGCGAGAGTGGCAACACAAATTATTTTTAACGTCTGTGCCTCAACACGCTTGTGGAAATATGGCATGATAGCAACACTTTATCCTGAAAGGATTTATCCATGTTAGAACGCATTAAAGACAGCTTTACTGAATCTATCCAGACAAAAATCGATGCAGCCGAAGCACTGCCAGAATCAATCGCCAAAGCGGCCGAGATGATGGTGCACTGTCTTTTGGGTGGCAATAAAATCCTTGCTTGCGGTAACGGCGGCAGTGCTGGCGATGCACAACATTTCTCAGCCGAACTGCTAAACCGCTACGAGATTGAACGTCCACCCTTACCGGCCATCGCCCTGTCTACTGACACTTCAACCATTACAGCTATCGCCAACGACTATAGCTATGATGAGATTTTCTCAAAACAGATTTTTGCCTTAGGTCAACCGGGCGACATTCTGCTGGCAATCTCCACCAGCGGTAATTCAGGTAACGTAATCAAAGCCATGGAAGCCGCATTAAGCCGCGACATGACTATCGTTGCACTAACGGGTAAAGATGGCGGCGCTATGGCTGGCCTGCTGAGCGTGGGCGACGTAGAAATCCGCGTGCCTTCTAACGTCACCGCACGAATTCAAGAAGTGCACTTACTGGTGATCCACTGCCTGTGTGACAACATTGACCGCACACTCTTCCCGCAGGACGAGCAGCAATGAGACACGCTGCCCCACTGTTAATGGTTTGCTTGCTGCTACAAGGCTGCGCCGGTGCCGTTATGGTGGGCGCAGTGAGTGGCGCCATGATGGCCAATGATGAGCGCACTGTTAAGACACAGATTGATGATACTAATACGGATTTTAGGATAACTAGCGCACTGCTAGAGCAAGAAGATCTTAAAAAACAAACCAATATCACTGGCGTGTCCGTCAATGGCAATGTGCTTATGATAGGCCAAGCCCCTAACTCCATGTTAAGGGATAAAGCCATCAAGGTTGTGCAAGACCTTAAACTAGGCGGCAAGATCCACAATCAGATCCGCATTGGCAACCCGACTTCTTTCACTACACGCAGCAACGACACTTGGGTCACCACCAAAGTGAAGGGCCGCATGTTAAACGAGAAAGATTTAGATGTGACTCGCATTAAAGTCATCACTGAAAATGGTGAAGTCTTCTTACTTGGTGTTATCCATCGCTCGCAAGCAGATTTAGCTGTCGATATCGCCCGCAATACAGCAGGCGTGCGAAAAGTGGTGAAAGTATTTGAATATACAGAGTAACTTTACAATTCAAGTATGTTGAAATGTGAGTATTTTGGCAGTGAAGCCTAAGTCGCGAGTCAACTCGCATACTTAGGCTTAAACGCTCAGCGTTATTTCCCCGTTAGTGTATCCGCAACTTTAGGCGTCGATTTTGATAACAGCGACCCTAACCAAGGTAAACACAACGAAGGCAACACAATCAAAGCAGCGCCGAGCCAGCTTAAGTTATCCAACCACTCATCGAATAACAACCAGCCTAAAAAGACAATAAATAACAAGCCAGTGTATTCCGCAATCGCGATATCGCTTGCCTGTGCTTTACGGTAGGCCAGCACGCAAAACCAATGATACACAAGTAAAAATGCGTTGCTCAGCAATGCCACGCCCACCAGCTCCCAACTCAAACCTTCGATGCCCTGAAACGCCGCAATCACTAACGTCGCTGGAATACCCAGTAAGTTATACAACATCAGCGTTAACACGGGATGCTCTGCATTAGGCACTTTTTTCAGCGCTAACTGATTCACCGCAAAGGTAAAAGCCGAAAATAGCACAGCAATGCCATACCAGTTCATCTCACTCGGCCGCAGGATAATCAAAATACCAACAAAACCTAAGCCAGTGCAGATGGTCTGGGCAACAGTGATCCGCTCCCTCAGGAAAAAATACCCCATCAAGATGATCATCAAAGGTGCCGAGTAAAACAATGAGCTAACCGTCGCGAGTGGCAATGCCATCAAGCCAATAATTAAAAAAAGCGCGCCAACTGAGCCTATGTTGGCACGCCAAAGGTGAACTGAAATATGTGTCGTCATCGGCCGCTGTGAATACAACCACACTGGCAACAACATAAAGACTGAGGAGATTTGCCTGACAAGAAGGAAAGTCGAGGCATTCGCATCGTCCGGCAACCACTTTATCGACACATCATAGAAGGCACTAAATAGATTACCTACTATCAATAAAATCAAACCGATAACAACTGGGCGTTGCATTTTTTAACATCCATAAATCTCAATGGCGGCATGATAATCCTTCCAAAACTTAAGCTGAAATGATGCTTTCTCATGCTGGATGAATTAAATTCATACTAAAGCCTTTAGATATTGAAAATAATGAGAAAGCTACCACCATTACGCGCACTGCAAGTGTTTGAGGCCGCCGCCAGACAGCAGCATTTTTCTAAGGCAGCCGATGAACTGTGCATCACCCAAAGTGCGGTGTCTCACCAAGTACGAGTATTAGAAGAGTATTTTGGCGAGCAACTGTTTGACCGCCAGGGGCGTAAACTGCAGTTAACCCCGAAGGGACACGGACTATTTCTAGAGTTAGAGCGGATATTCAACGAGTTAAGTGATCTTAATTTGAAGGTGCGCGACACGCCCAATCAGCAGCTGTGCTTAGCAGTTTACAGTTCCTTCTCGGTGAAATGGTTGATCCCCAGACTCGCCGATTTTCGCCGCCAATATCCGAGCGTAAAAATCCGCCTTGAGATGATCACCCAAGATCCTGATCTCAGCACTAGCACGGCAGATATCTTTATCGCAGGAAAACTGAATCAACGCGGCTATTGGCAACAGTTACTACACAAAGAACGGCTAATCCCAGTGTGCAGCCCAAATTTCTACCTTAAATGGCGCGACATAAGCCTGAATAATTTCCAGCAACAAGCCCTGCTGGTTGTCGATGAAGGCCCACTCGGACTCGACTGGCACAAGTGGTCATCGGCGCACCAAATCCCACTCGATAACGAACAACAACATGTGTTTAGTCATATTGTGATGGCGATTGAGGCGGCGATTGCAGGCCAAGGCTTAGCCCTAGCGCCGGACTTTATGGTGGCAGGTGATATCACCACGGGGCGTTTGGTCGCCTTGAATCTTCCCGATGTGCATACTGGATTTGAATTTACTTTCTTTTGTAAGCAACGCCGTTTATCAGAACCTGCAATTGCCGCCTTCTCCTCTTGGCTAAAATCACAGGCCTAAGGTGAGCATACAGACACAAAAAAGCCGACGCTGACGTCGGCTTAATTTATCGCTATCGGTTGATTACACTAACAAACCAATCTTCTCGTACACTTTTTTCAGCGTCACTTCGGCGCGCGCCTGTGCACACTGGGCGCCCGCTTTCATCACTTGGTCTAAGTATGCACGATCGGCACGAATGGCGCGGTAACGCTCTTGCAGCGGTTCTAACATGCTCACAACCGCTTCACCTGCTGCACCTTTCAAATGGCCATACATCTTGCCTTCAAACTCGGCTTCTAGGCTTGCAATGCTTTGCCCCGTCACACCCGACATGAGACTCAGTAGGTTAGAAACGCCTGGTTTATTTTCCATGTCGAAACGCACGACAGGCGGCTCATCACTGTCTGTCATGGCTTTTTTCAGCTTCTTCAGCACAGATTTCGGATCTTCTAACAGGCCGATGACGTTGTTACGGTTCTCGTCTGACTTAGACATCTTCTTCAGCGGCTCCTGCAGCGACATGACTTTCGCGCCATGCTCAGGAATAAACGGCTCAGGAATAGTGAAAGTATCGCCGTAAGCATTATTGAAGCGAGTCGCGATATCACGCGTTAACTCAAGATGTTGCTTCTGATCTTGACCAACTGGGATTTCGTTCGCTTGATAAATCAAAATATCCGCCGCCATCAGCACAGGGTAACCAAACAGACCTACGTTGATGTTGTTAGCGTGCTTTTGTGACTTATCTTTAAACTGCGTCATGCGGCTCAACTCGCCCATTTGGGTGTAGCAGTTTAGTGCCCAACCCAATTGCGTATGTTGTGGCACCTGTGACTGGATAAACACTGTGCTCTTTTTAGGATCGACGCCACAGGCCAAATACAGGGCTAAGGTGTCTAAACAAGCTTCACGCAACGCTTTAGGATCTTGACGCACGGTAATGGCATGCAAGTCGACCACACAATAGAGGCAGTCGTGGCTATCTTGCATCGCAACCCATTGACGCAATGCACCCATGTAGTTACCTATGGTTAATTCGCCGGACGGCTGTGCACCGCTGAGTACTATGGGTTTGGTCATTACGTCATTGCTCCACTATCTATATTAAAAAGACTATAAAAAATCGACTAAAGAACGGGTAAACACCTATTACTTGAGAGGTTTTACCCAGTTCAAAATCTCACTAAATTGCTCACATACGGCATCTGGGCCACTGAGCCCAATATCTTCACCGTAGTTGTAGCCGTAGGTCAAGCCGATTGACGCTATCCCAGCCGCTTTCGCCGCTAAAATGTCGTTTTTAGAGTCGCCGACCATCAATAACGCCTCTTTATCCAATTGCCACTCATGCAATAAGTGCTGCAGCGGCAAAGGATCGGGCTTCATCTTAGCTAGGGTATCGCCACCTAACACTAAGCTGAAAAAGTCATTAATCCCAAAGGCATTGAGTAATGGCAAGGTAAAACGATAGGGTTTATTGGTGACAACGGCGAGCTTAAAACCTGCATCGAACAAGGTTTGCAGTACTTGATGCACGTCACTATACAGCGCACTGTGTTTTTCAAGATTCTCTTGATAGTGATGCATAAAAATCGGCATGGCCGCATCCAGCGGGGTTTGCTCAACATCCGCTCCCAAGGCATGGGTCATGGCGCGGCGCATTAACATTTCGGCACCGTTACCGACCCAAGTACGCACTTGCGCCTCAGAGCAGCTCTTCAAACCTAACTCGGCTAAGGCTTGCTGCGTGGCAACGGCTAGGTCCGGCACACTGTCGATCAGCGTGCCATCAAGATCAAACGCTATCGCTTTAATCTTATCCCACATGCCTATGCCCCAACTTTAGCAAGTTCGGCACGCATCCCATCAACAACAGCTTTGTAATCTGGCTTGCCGAAAATGGCAGAGCCCGCAACAAACATGTCGGCACCGGCGGCGGCGATTTCAGCAATATTGTCGACCTTAACGCCGCCATCCACTTCTAAGCGAATATCGAACCCACTGGCATCGATACGCGCACGCACTTGACGCAGTTTATCTAAGGTCGATGGGATAAAAGATTGACCGCCAAAACCAGGGTTGACCGACATCAACAGAATCACATCCAGCTTATCCATCACATGGTCGAGATAATGCAGTGGTGTGGCAGGATTAAACACGAGACCCGCTTTACAGCCACATTCTTTGATCAACTGAAGTGTGCGATCGACGTGCTCTGAGGCTTCTGGATGGAAAGTAATAATAGATGCGCCCGCTTTAGCAAAATCAGGCACGATACGGTCAACTGGCTTAACCATCAAATGCACATCAATATCGGCGGTAATACCGTAGTTACGCAGCGCTTGGCACACCATGGGGCCAATTGTTAAGTTAGGAACATAGTGATTATCCATCACATCAAAATGCACTACGTCGGTCCCCGCATCTAACACGGCTTTTACATCATCACCCAAACGGGCAAAATCGGCAGATAAAATCGATGGAGCAATCAAGAATGGACGCATAAAACACTCGCTGCTATTTGGATAAAAAGTGCCTTATTTTACCCTGAGCCAAGCTAAGCCTCTATAGCTAAAGCCACATTTCTGGCAATTGATACGCGATGCCCGTGTCAGCAAAGCAGCACATTCTGTAACTATCGCAGTCAATTGGGGCTTGGATTCGGTAAAATAAGCTAATATTTTCGAGCATTTTGGCGGCAATTGATAAATTTTTGTTCATAAACTAGGCGAGTTTGTTATACTCGAGGCGCAATGCTGGTTCATTTCAAAGGAAGCGTTATGAAGGGGCGGTTTAGTTTGTTTTCACACTATGTTAAGTCAGTGACATTTAAGTCATCTATGATGTTGGCATTCACTGCTGTTGTCGTGGCCACGTTAGCTTTTGGCGTTGAAAAACTTACGGAAAATACCGAAACAGCTTCATGCGCTTGTAGCAGTGACATCCGTTACAATAATGCTCTGCCTAGTAGTCATCCTAATAATCGCTGCGCCGATCAAGCACAAACCCTAAGCTGGAAAACGTGGCTCACAGGAAAAAACCGTTCGAGTCAGTTCCACTTTGTCGATCTGCTTGAGCTATTACACGGCCATCAAGATAAACCTATGGATGACCTCAAGCCCACTACATCGCATCTCGCCTATTAATGCTTAGCCGTATCTGGCAAGTATTCCACAGTACCGTCGCCGCCTTTTTCGGGGTACAGACTGACGAAAATCGTAAAAAAGACTTCCAAACGGGTTCACCGTTACCTTACATAGCTATGGGAATCGTATTGGCAATCGTTTTAGTGGCAAGTCTGATGTTTCTCGTAGGACAAGTGCTTAGCTAAACCTAAGCTATGTCGAACCTAATCTTCCTTTGGATCATAGTTTTCATCATATAACGCCATTAACTCATCCACCTTGTTCCGGCCACTGCCATTTTGGCTAATGTTACGTTGCACTTGGATTGTCGCTAAGTGAGCGCCGCGGTATAACTCGCGAGTCAATGGAATATCATGATTACTGATCAATACCGGAATGCCACGCTCCAGTGCTGTATGGCGGGAATGACGGGCCAGCAGTGCTTGATCGTCTAGACTAAAACCCGCACCAACATATGTCGTAAAACTGGATGTAGTCGACAATGGCGCATAAGGTGGATCGCAATAAACCACATCGCCGCTGCGCGTCTGTTCAAAGGCTTTTTCATAGCCTATGCATTTAAACTCGGCACGTTGCGCTTTTTCAGAAAAGGCCCAGATTTCCTTTTCGGGGAAATACGGCTTTTTATAGGAACCAAAAGGCACATTGAAACCGCCCTTACGGTTATAACGACATAAACCATTAAAACCATGACGGTTTAGATAGAGGAAATACACGGAACGCTGGAAAGGGTCACGGCATTTATTAAAGTCGGTCCGCACCTTATAGTAAGCATCTTTTTGATTCATCTCATCAACAAACAACGCCTTAGCTGCGGCAATGTAAGCTTCTGGTTGATGCTTCACAATCTGGTATAGCTCGATCAAATCCTGATTAATGTCACAGAGCAGATAGCTAGGATAATCCGTATTTAAGAAAACGGATCCAGCACCCACGAATGGCTCGACCAAACGGTCTCCAGTAGGTAAATAACTGGCCAATTCATCCACCAATTTAAATTTACCGCCAGCCCACTTAAGGAAGGCTCTGTGTTTTTTTATCATTTAACTTGATGAATGCCGACAAAAATAAAGGCCATGATTGTACTCTGTTTATTCTGAAATTTCACGATTTGGCAGACTTTCTTCTAGTTGATAATCTTTCAAATCGGCCCATTTGCGAACCCAAGGTTGATCGAGATGATACTCTTTAACCAATTGTGCGGCGGCATTCGAAGCTGACTTGCTATTGCTGTAGTTGCCAACAAGGACAACCCAGCGTTGCTTATGTCGTGCAACGCGAACACCCTCGACATGCTCGATACTCTTTAGTGTCGAACGCAGGGTATCCAATTGAGCAACACTGGCAATCTGTATTGTGTAACCCTTGAGCGGCTTTTGCGTATCAAAGAATACTTTAGTTATCGGCTTTTCAACCTTTGCAGTCGCAGCCGTTACAGGTTGAATCTCTGCGACTTTGGCTTGTGATTTGGTCTCTTCAGGCGGTTTATCCTCACCAAAAGACTTGCTACTCACCTCACCCACACTCACCAAAGCGGCATCGTCAGGCACAGGATGTGGCGCTTCACCGTGGAATTCACTTAAAGGATCAACGGCTTGTTCAGTTTTGGCTTCTGCCGTCTCGATTTCAATCACTTTCGCAGTCTCCGCAGCGAGCTTTAGTTGCTCAGCGCGCAGCATAAAATAGGGCGCTAAAACTTTTTGCCCGTAGGACAAGAAGGCGGGTGAATCTATCGCAGGATAAGTCGCAGCCTCTAAGGCTTGCTCCTCAGAAAAAGGCTGAGTAACGCCAAACCAAATGCCTAAGGCGAGTAACATACTCACAGCAGTCACCATCACAGCTTTATATTTCATCCAAGAAGATGTCTTCTCAGGCGCGCTATGCAAGGCTTTATCTAATAGATTAACCACTTCCTGCGGCGTACCGGTTTGTTTCTCAAGCTGACTGCGCACAATTTCCCTTGGGGTAAAAGGATTTTGATCGCTGTATCTCAGTAGCGTTTGATACAAGGCCTCACGCTCAGGCATGGTTAACGGCTCAATACTGATAGGCAATATCTGCCGCCGTAACTGCTCCGGTAATTGTGGAAGTAGATCTGCTAAAAATGCCGGTGGAACCGTGAGTGTGACGGCAATATTCTTACCCGCACACTGAATTTGATTGAGAATAATGCACTCAGCCCACAAAGCCTTAGGCAATAAATGCGCATCATCGATAATGATATGTAAGGGTTTAGTTTGCGTGCTAGCAAGCCGCAACAGGGTATCGGCGAGGGGAATATCGTCGTCAAAAATCGGGGATGAAATTAACTGAACCAAAATTTTACGGCGGATTTCAGCGTTATCGGCATGCATAGGACAAATCACAAATGCTGCATTTGACTCGTCAAAATCGGTCGCCAATCCGGTCACTAAGGTGGTTTTTCCTGAACCGCTGACACCAGAAAGCACCAGCAGCTGATCGCTATAACTGGCAACATGATGCATTCTTTGTATGAGGGCTTCCTGAGAAGGAAGCAAGACAGAACCTTGAAACGTCACTCGCCCACCACACAGTGTTTATGCGCAGCGAATAACCTGTTCAAGGGTAGATTCAGTGACTTGACTAAACACATCCGCGCGGCCTATTGCCGTTGGGAGCACCAGTCGAATCTGACCGCCTAAAACTTTTTTATCGCGTCGCATATGTTGAATGAAACTGTCGAAATCCATAGATTCCGGCGCACTCACTGGAAGATCAAAAGCTTGTAGTAACTGTATGATACGACAAACTATTGACTCATCGATAAGCCCCAGTGCCTTAGCTGTTTGAGCAGCAAGGACTGTGCCAGCTGACACGGCTTCACCATGCAACCAATTACCGTAGCCCATTTCGGCTTCAATCGCATGACCAAAGGTATGACCTAGATTCAATAAAGCACGTACACCCTGCTCAGTTTCGTCTTGGCTAACCACATCGGCCTTAATCTCACAGCAACGGGAGATAGCATAAACCAATGCTTGGGCATCTAAGGTTTTTAGTGCCGTTACATTATCTTCAAGCCATTGAAAAAAATCAGCATCCCACATGATGCCATACTTGATGACTTCCGCCATTCCCGCCGCAAACTCGCGCGCTGGAAGCGTATGTAAACATAAAGTATCGATAAGCACGATTTGTGGCTGATAAAAGGCCCCAATCATGTTTTTACCAAGAGGATGGTTAACAGCCGTTTTACCGCCGACGGAAGAATCCACCTGCGACAATAGGGTTGTCGGAATTTGAATAAAATCGACCCCACGTTGATAACATGCCGCGGCAAAACCCGTCATATCACCAATTACGCCGCCACCCAAAGCCACCAGCACAGAATCTCGACCATAGTTTTGCTGCAGCAATGCAGTAAAAATAGTATCTAGATGTGCTAAATCTTTGAATTGCTCGCCATCGGGGAGGATAACACTCTCTACCTCACCAAACGAAGCCATCGTCTCTTGTATCTTTTTAAGATACAAAGGCGCGACAGTTTCATTGGTGACGATAAGAATACGTTTTTTAAGCAGGTAGCGAGACAAGGTCTCGCCATCACTCATCAAATTCTGGCCAATGTAAATGGGATAACTACGTACACCTAAATCAACCTGAATTTGCTTCATAAATTCTGCCTAAAAACCTAATTGCTCAATGATCTGATTGGCGACAATCTTTGCGCTTTGATCATCGGTTTTGACAATCACATCGGCAATTTCTTCGTACAATGGATTACGGATCTCTGCAAGATTCTCCAACACTTCTCGAGGATCATCCACTTGCAATAATGGGCGTCGCTTGTCTCTTTGAGTACGAGCGACCTGTTTGTCGATAGTGGTTTCCAGATAAACCACAATGCCACGAGCAGACAGATGATTACGGATATCTTTGCTTTGTACTGAACCACCACCGGTGGCAAGGACGATACCTTGTTTTTCAGACAAATCAGCAATAACCTGAGCTTCACGACGACGGAAGCCTTCTTCACCTTCGACGTCAAACACCCAAGCAATATCAGCGCCTGTGCGTTGCTCAATCTCTTGATCTGAATCGTGGAATTCTAAATGCAGCATTTGCGCCAGATGGCGACCAATTGTGCTTTTACCTGCGCCCATAGGGCCTACCAGAAAAATATTACGTTTTTCAGCCATTTCTTGTACGTCTGAATCTTATTGAAAAGTATGCCTATATCGACTCAACATCAAGCCGACCTATATGTTACCTTGCTCTTATGAGACTTGACCGAGGATTATCTCAGCTTAGGGTCTACTATGGCAAGCCATGTGCGCTATTTATGCAAAGAATTGTATAACAGTAATAATAAAGCCAGCAATCACTGCTGGCTTTAGTCGATACATAGCAAGTGCTTAGATCTTCTCACCGACTATTTTGGGGGTGACGAAAATAAGTAGCTCTTGACGCTCATTTTTGTCTGTTGTGTTCCTAAACAGGAAACCGACCAGAGGAATGTCACCTAGAATTGGCACTTTACTCACACGGCTAATCAGATTTTGTTGATAAATGCCACCAAGCACTATGGTTTCGCCGTTATTAACGAGCACTTGGGTGCCGATACGTTGAGTATCGATTGCAACTGCGGGACCCGTTGGAGTATCAACGGTTTTACCCTGAGAATCTTGAGTGATTTCTAAATCTAAAATGACTCGGTTATCTGGCGTAATTTGTGGTGTAACCCGTAGAGACAACACCGCCTTCTTAAACGTGACTGACGTTGCACCACTCGAAGTCGACTGCACATAAGGGATCTCGACACCTTGCTCAATATAAGCCGCCTTTTGGTTAGAGGTGGTGATACGAGGGCTAGCGATGATCTCACCTTTGTTTTCTTGCTCTAACGCACTTAATTCCAAATCAAGAATGGTACCGTCCGCCAATTTAGCGACATGGAAGGCAATACTCGCTGGATTAGTGGCTGCCGCGGGTAAGTTAACGTTCAAACGCTGATCGGGAGTAGGAATAATCCCATTGGCAATACTCTGTGCACCTTCTAATGTGCCTGAGGTTCCCTTACTACCCTGCTGATCTGTAACGCCCCAACGAATACCTAAGTCTTCGGAGACATCATCTTTCACTGTCACCATACGTGACTCGATCAACACTTGGCGGATGGGGATATCGAGCACTTCGACTAAACGGTGAATGTTCTCAATCGTTTCAGCCGTATCTTTCACTAACACTGTGTTAGTACGTTCATCGACCGCGACTGAACCGCGTGGTGAAAGTAAGCTTGAATCCGTACTTTTTAATAACTCTGCAATATCGACCGCTTTCGCGTAGTTAATTTGTAAATACTCGGAATAGAGCGGTGCTAACTCTTTAACCTCTTGTTTGTTTTTGAGGTTTTGGCTTTCACGAATTGCCAGTTCTTCGCTCGGCGCCACCATTAAGATATTACCTTCGATACGCTTATCTAATCCTTTGGTTTGAAGAATTAGTTCTAAAGCTTGATCCCAAGGCACATCATCCAATCTTAAAGTGATATTGCCTTCCACAGTATCACTGGTGACTAAGTTAAAATTGTTATAGTCGGCAATGATTTGCAGCACAGTCCGTACAGGGATATTTTGAAAGTTAAGCGACAAGGTACGGCCATTGTATTTTTTAACATCTTTCTTGGCGGCGACTCTCTCGACTTTATTCATTGAAAGTCTAAAGAGATTATCTTCTTGCTTGTAAGTGAAATCATATTCACCCGCAATATCAACGACAATACGCGCTGTTAAATCTTCTTTAAATGTCTCGAAGCTTTTTACTGGTGTGGAGAAGTCTTTCACATCCATAACATACAGAAGATCGTTATTAATATCTGTGTTATACAACTTCACTTCAAGCTTAGCGCCCACTTGCTCGACATTAGCCGCAACAGAGCGATTATTTAGATAGACCAATAACTCACCGCCACCATTATCATTACGACGGAAATCGATATTTTTAATGCTATTAACGAAGGGGTTTTCAGCTTGGGCTTGAGTCCCTGACACTTCATCGTTAATCGTAAGCCGGTATGAATTGCCCATTACTGAACCTTGGTAAGGTTTCACTTTGGACATACCTAAGATGACTTTTAGTTGGGTATCTTGCTGCTCAGTGGTGATATCTGCAACCCCAACCTGATTAATAGGTAAACGATCCTTAGATAAACCCGAGATACTATTATCGAAGGTCAGCACTAGCTCGGCGGGCGAAGCATTTGAATCTATTGCAGGCGGAGCGACCGCATCTTCAAAGACCAATTCTAGCTCCAATTGATGATCAACCAGAGCATGGTATTTAACATCCATTAATCGATTTGCCGCAAAACTCGATGGCAAAATTCCAAATACCAGTGCGATCCCTATAACAGACTTGATTAAGCCTGAAGAAATTAACGGGACTTTTATCGCGGCAGAAGATTTCATTATTCCCTCATCCTTCGCTCGTTATTCTCCAGAAAGTTCTAAATTGCTTGTCCTTTCGGACCAACAACCAGAACCATCTGGAATTAATTCTACTACTTCGACATTTTGTGAAGTAACTTTAGAAATGCGTCCATTAAACAGACCTAAATACTCACCAACGCCCATCCGATACACACTGCCATCGTTTGTTTCGACTAGTGCCCAAGTCGTATCGGCTTCACTTAAGGTGCCGCGCATTTTTAAATTATCTAAAGGATAAGTTTCTAACCGCCCTTTTCGACGCTTTAAATCTGGTTGTAAACAATCTTTGCTGGTATCAACAACCTCTTCAGTTAGTTCACGTGAAGGAGGTACAAATGGGCTACGCATTAACTCTGCCTGGTAGGCAAAGTGCTCAAACTTTGGCGGTTCTTTTAAAGGTGGAATATGAGCAACGTGTTGCGCTTTAGTTGTAGTAACAAATAGCTCTAAATCACTGCGATCGCCAACACAACCCATTAAAAAAAGACTCAACGCCAATAGAGGTAAGAATTTCATTATTTCTTCCCCTTCTTAGCAGGCTTTTCAGGCGGTAATTCAGCCCCTTCTTTAAAGCGATAGGTCTTAGCTAAAATATCCATGGCCAAGTTACCAGCATCGTCGCGCTTAATCGTAAAATCATGCAGACTGACAATACGCGGCAGTTTTGCTACGCCACTTACCATATTACCTAGCTGATGATAATCACCTGTAACAGACATTTTAATAGGGAATTCAATATAAAAATCCCGCTGAATTTCCGGCTCCCAATCTAAACTCTTAATTCGAAGTCCTGCATCGGTGGCGACAAAGGTTAAATCATCTAGCAAGCCTGGCATTTCATTTTCTGAGGGGAGCATCTTCAGTAACTCGGCAAATTGCACTTCCATCGTTGCTAACTGCTCACGATAAAGTTTTAAATTTGCTGCGAGTTGATACTTATTCTTAAAATCATCTCTGAGTTGAAATTCCCTATCTTGCTCTGCGGTATAAGAGTCAATCGAATCTGAAACGACTAAGAAATAACCCGCTGCAAAAACACACAGTGCCAACAGGATCGCGAAAAAACTTTTAACTTGTTTAGGCCAACCACCAATATTTTCAAAGTCGATATCATTAAATTGACTTAGATCGAGTTTCATTTACTCGCTCCTTTTGTCATTTTCTCAGGCTCGCCCACATTCGCGCCTTTAATCGTGACTCTTAAACTGAATCGCTGTAATTGCCGTAATTCTTCATTTTGAGTCACAATCGACTGCATATTGGGATCGGTTAGCCACTCCGAGGTCTTAACCTTACGCATCATATTGGCAACGTTATTATTTGATTCACTGCGTCCTTCAATCAGTAACAAGCTGCCCTTTTTCTCTAAGCTAGAAAGGTAGATTCCTGGGGGCACAATTCGCACTAACTCATCTAGCACATGGGTCGGTAAATTACGGGATTGTTGTAAATTCAAAATAATTTCGGTGCGGCGTTCAATATCCTTCTTACGCTCGGTAATCTTCTTAATCTCAGAAATTTGTGTTTCTAGCAGGCTAATTTCCGATTGCAAATAGGCATTACGCGCTTTTTGCTCATCAGTCATCACGTCCAAAAGAGATACAGCCACATAAACCAAGATTGCCGACGCTAAAAATACCGCAGCTAGAATACCAATATAATCGCGCTTTTGTTTTTCTCTCGCCTCTTCTCGCCAAGGGAGTAGGTTTATGTTCGCCATTGACCGTAACTCCTCAATGCTAAGCCACATGCAACCATATATTTACTGATTGTAGGTTGCAGTACAGTTTTAACCGACTCATCAGCATGCAGGCACCCTTGAAAAGGATCGGCAATAATAGTGTGGACCCCCAATTCATTCGTCAGTAAATTGGCCATACCTTCTAATTTAGAGGTCCCACCACATAATACGAGGTAGTCAACTTTATCTTTTCCACTCGAAGTACAATAGATTTGCAGCGTACGTTTTATTTGTTGTAATAGCTGAGTTTGGAAAGGTGATAGGACTTCAAACATATAATTTCGTGGTAGGTCGCCTTCAATTTTTGCTTTTTCGGCTTGATCATAAGACATGCCATAAAAGGATAATATTGACTGAGTAAATTGCTCACCTCCGAAGGCTTGTTCACGAATAAAAGTCGTCTCTCCCGCTTCAACTACAGAAAAAGTCGTCATATTGGCGCCAATATCGACCATAGCAACGGCCTTATGTTTCGCTCCTTCGGGTAGCTGCGCCAGAATTAATTCAGCTGCACGACCTAAAGCATAACCTTCTACATCAACCACTTTAGCCTCAAGTTCTACACTATCGAGCGCATCGACTCTGACATCAATATTGTCGGTGCGGCATGCGCTCAACAACACATCCACTTTGGTAGGATCTGTACTGTTTACACTGAGGGTTTCAAAATCTATGCTGACTTCATCGAGTGAATACGGAATAAGGTTATCGGCTTCGATTTCGATCTGTGCTTCCATTTCCTCCTCGCTCAGCGAGGCGTCCATGTAAATGACTTTAGTCATGACTGCAGAGCCTGAAACACAAACCGCAGCATATTTAACCGATTTAGGTAAATTACGTTTTATTTGCCTAAGGCATTCGACAACGGCATCAGCATCACGAATATCATGATCGTTAACGGCCCCTTTTTTAATAGGTACCGCCGCATGACTCACTATCTTGTATCCATCAGCAGTCTTACTCAACAAAATGGCCTTAACTTCATGGGAACCGATATCGATTCCGACCATCTGCGGAGCCTGACGCTTCCATAAATTTGAAAGCATATCCATTGTCACTTTTTTATTTATATTTCAGTAAAAGAGATTAGCACAAAATCAACTTGTTATACTTACTTGTATCGAATGTTTCGTCATTTTACAAATGCTATTTTAGGCTTCTCACGTTTTTACTTCACCAAGAGGTGTACGCCTTATATACTGTCGCACTTAACGGAACATTAGGATAAATTTTGGTGAAGTGGTTAAAACGTATTGTTATAGCACTATTCAGTCTAGCCCTTTTGGGAGTAGGCGCCATTGTGGCAGCATACTTTTATGTTTTGCCGGATTTGCCGGATGTTTCAACACTAAAAAATGTGCAACTTCAAACACCTTTACGCATTTACAGCAGTGACGGCAAACTTATTTCACAATTTGGTGAGAAACGTCGCATTCCATTGAAGCTAGACGAAGTACCAAAACCCTTGCTTCAGGCATTTATTGCAACTGAAGATGCGCGTTTTTACGAACATGGTGGTATTGATCCTGTTGGCGTACTTCGCGCAGCATTAGTCATGCTAACCACAGGAGAGAAGAAGCAAGGTGCGAGTACCATTACCATGCAGGTCGCACGTAACTTCTTCTTAACCCGCGACAAAACGATTATTCGTAAAGTGAAGGAGATCTTTATCTCCTATCACATTGAAGAATTACTTACCAAAGATGAGATCTTAGAACTCTATGTAAACCGCATTTACTTAGGCCAACGCGCCTATGGTGTTGGTGCCGCTGCACAAGTTTATTTCGGTAAAGATGTTAAAGACCTTACACTCTCAGAAATGAGTATGATCGCAGGCTTACCCAAAGCGCCTTCGACACTCAACCCTGTGACCTCACCTTCTCGTGCCGTCGCTCGCCGTAATGTCGTCCTCATGCGGATGAATGAAGTGGGTTACATCAGCCAAGCTGAGTACCAAGCCGCACTACAAGAACCGTTAATCGCTAAATACCACGGCGCCGAAATTGATCTCTATGCCCCGTATATTTCTGAAATGGCACGGGATTATATGGTACAAAAGTACGGCGAAGAAGAAGCCTATACCAATGGCTACAACGTCTACACGACCATTTCATCGGATATACAACTGAAAGCTCAGCAAGCATTACGTAATAATGTTTATGCCTATGATGAGCGTCATGGCTACCGTGGTCCTGCCGCCGTACTGTGGACAGACGAAAAACCAGATCAAGCCCAAATCAAAGCTGAACTCGCCAAGGTGGCTTCGATTCAAGAACTGCAACCCGCAGCCGTCATCAGCGTTGCAGATCAACAAGCCAGCGTCATGACCGCCAAGGGCGAGACTAAAGTCATCACTTGGGATGGTTTGAAGTGGGCGCGTAAATTTATTACTGATAAACGTCAAGGCAGTGTACCTAAGTCAGCTTCTGACATGCTCAAGGTTGGTGAGCGTATTTGGATCCGTGATAACGGCCAATATTTGCAGTTATCGCAAGTACCAGAAGTTGCCAGCGCGACTGTGTCACTCGACCCACAAAATGGTGCGATTCGTTCTTTAGTCGGCGGATATAGCTTTAGCCAAAGCCAGTACAACCGTGTCACTCAAGCAAAACGCCAATTAGGTTCGAATATCAAACCTTTCATCTATGCTGGCGCATTAGAGAAAGGCTTTACCTTAGCGACCCTCATCAACAATGCACCGATCAATAAACCCGATATCAGCCAAGGCACCGCATGGCGCCCTAAAAACTCGCCTGATATCTATGGCGGCCCAACCCGCTTACGTGTGGGCTTAGCGCAATCAATCAACGTGATGTCTGTGCGTGCAATGCGCCATGTTGGACTCGATGCGACCATTGCAGAATTGATTAAATTTGGTTTCGACCCTAATGACTTACCGCGTAACGAGTCGATTGCATTAGGTTCGTCTTCAGTAACGCCATTACAAGTGGTCACGGCATTTAACGTGTTTGCTAACGGTGGTTTCTTACTCGAACCTTTCTACATCGATCGCGTCGAAGATGCCTACGGTAATGTGATTGAGAAAGCGAATCCAACATTGGCCTGTAAGCCTAGCCAAAGTCTTAGCCAACCAGTTACACCGAGCGATCCTATGGCGTTCAGTGTTAGTGGAGACTCTAGTGCTGAACCGAGTGCACCTGTTGCCCAGTGTTTCGAGCAAACGGGTCGCTTTGCACCACAGATCATTTCAGAGCAAACGGCATTCCTCATCACCGAAGCGTTAAAGAGCGTGATCTGGGGTGGCGGTGATTGGAGTCACGGTACTGGCTGGCAAGGTACGGCTTGGCGTGCTGCAAGATTAATTAAACGCCATGATATTGCAGGTAAAACAGGGACAACCAACGAATCTCGCGATACGTGGTTCAGTGGATTTAGCCCTGTGCTCACCAGTACGTTCTGGGTCGGCTTCGACGATCACGGTCGACAACTGGGCAGAACTGCATGGAATGCCAGCGCAGAGAAAGATCAGATAACCGGCGCCGAGGCCGGCGCGAAAACGGCAGGTCCGGGTTGGAACGAGTTTATGAACAGTGTCTTACAAGGCACACCTGAAACCACATCGATTCCACCAGAAGGCATTGTCTCGGTACGGATCGATTTAGCAACGGGTAAACTCACGCGTAAAACCGACTATACCAGTGCGTTCGAATACTTCATCTCGGGCACTGAGCCGAAGGAATACATCAGCGAAACTCAGGATGAGAACAACATCTTCATCGATGCGCCAACTGACGATCTATTCCAATAAACGACTCATAGAAAGTCATTGCCCATACGGATAATGACCCAATAAAAAACGCGACTTAAAGTCGCGTTTTTTATTGGCTTGTTGATTTGAATAACTTGCCTTAGCGGGCTTTCTTAGCCGCGATCGCCTGCTGAATTTGCGGCAGAGCAGTCCCACCAAGCACATCGCGTTTCGCTAAACAGGCTTCAATGGTGAGGTTGGGATAAACGTCATCCTCAATGATGGCGGCAAAGGTTTTTAATTCGGCCAAGGAGAATTCCTCCAGCGGAATTTGCTTCGCTATAGCGGCAACAACTACTTCACCCACAACGTGGTGCGCCTCACGGAAAGGCATACCCTTAGAAACTAGATAATCAGCTAACTCAGTAGAGTTGGCATAACCTTGCTGTGCAGCTAACAGCGCATTAGGACGATTAACTTTCAGACCCGATAACACTAACGCCGCCATATCGAGGCAAATTGCCCAGCTATCAACTACGTCAAACAGGCCTTCTTTATCTTCCTGCATATCTTTGTTGTATGCCAAAGGCAGCGCTTTCATGGTGGTGAGAATGCCCACTAAACTGCCATAAACCCGGCCCGTTTTACCACGGATAAGCTCTAATGCATCAGGATTTTTTTTCTGTGGCATCAGAGATGAACCCGAGGTCACTTCATCACTCAGAGAGATAAAGTTGGCTTCGCCCGAGTTAAAGAAAATCAAATCTTCGGCCATACGGCTTAAATGCATCATGCTGATCGATGCTGTAGAACAAAGCTCTACTACGTGATCTCTGTCTGACACACTGTCTAAACTATTGAGTGTCGGCGAGGCAAAATTCAGCGCGGCAGCCAGTGCATGTCGATCCATTTTATAGGCTGTGCCAGCAAGGGCACCCGAACCTAATGGACAGGTGTTAGCGCGGGTTAACGCATCGGCTAAACGGCTGATATCCCGCTCAGTCATTTCCACATAAGCTAAACACCAGTGACCAAATGTCACAGGTTGTGCACGTTGTAAGTGAGTGTAACCAGGCATTACCGCATCAAACTCACGTTCAGCCAACGCCAGCAATTCAGCATGTAAACTTTGAAGGCGCGCCAGTAATATAGCCCCTTCGGATTGACACCAAAGCTTTAAATCGGTGGCGACTTGATCGTTACGGCTCCGACCGGTGTGCAATTTCTTACCGAGATCGCCCACTTTGGCAATCAAGGCCGACTCAACGAAACTGTGAATATCTTCAGCGCCCGACGCAAGAATAATCGCTGGATCGCCATTCACTTCCACCAGCAAATCATTGAGTGCTTTTTTCAAGTCGCTGCATTCAGTGGCCGTGATAATACCCACGCTAGCAATCGCATCAGCCCAAGCGATAGAGCCGACCACATCCTGTTCGAACAGGCGATAATCCACGGGTAGAGAATCGTTGAATAATTTGAATAGCGCGCTCGTTTCGCCCTGAAATCTTCCACCCCATAAAGCCATGCTAACTCCCCTTACTCACTGCTGATTTGAAATCGACTCATCTGAATCAAAAAACTTGATCAAAACCTAGAAACAAAAAAGGGCGCTAGGCGCCCTTTTAAACGACCTATTACTTAGACTTAACGTCATTAGCGTTGAGTGCGCGGATGCGGCTCGCTAATGAGTACAGGCGGATAAAGCCTTCTGCATGTTTTTGATCGTACACTTGATCTTCACCAAAGGTGGCAAACGCTTCAGAGTACAAGCTATTAGGTGAACGTTTCTTCACTGCCGTTGCTTGGCCTTTGTAGAGTTTAACCACGACTTCACCGTTAACTGACTCAGCCAATGACTCAGATGCTGCCAGCAGTGACTTACAAAGTGGCGTGAACCAACGACCGTCATACACTAAATGCGCCATTTGTGCGGCAACTTGCTCACGCCAGTTACGGCTGGTTTTGTCGAGTACAAGTTCTTCAATCGCACGCAGCGCAGCGAACATCACAGTGCCGCCGGGTGTTTCGTAACAGCCACGAGACTTCATGCCGACTAAACGGTTTTCTGTGATGTCGATACGACCCACACCGTGTGGCGCAGCAATCGCGTTTAATGTCATCAGCGCAGCATAAGGCGTTAGGGCTTCACCATTCACTTTAGTGATACGGCCATGTTCTACTTCTAGCGACACATATTCAGGCTTGTTCGGTGCATCTTCAGGATCGGCTGTCAGAGTCCACACGCCTTTGCTTGGCTCGTTCCATGGATCTTCTAACTCACCACCTTCATGGGAAATATGGAAAGCATTGGCATCACGGCTATAGATTTTAGTCGCTGACGCTGACGTCTTAATGTCACGTTCGGCTAAATAGGCCAGTAGATCTTCACGGCTCTGCATGGTCCATTCACGCCATGGTGCAATCACTTTTAAATCAGGCGCTAATGCAGCGAAACAACCTTCGAAACGTACTTGATCGTTCCCTTTACCGGTACAACCGTGGCATAAAGCATCGGCGCCCACTTTACGGGCCACTTCAACCTGCGCTTTGGCAATGATAGGACGCGCCATTGACGTACCGAGTAAATAAGTGCCTTCGTAAATCGCACCGCTCGCAATCGTTGGGTAGATATATTCTTTAACGAATTCTTCTTTCAGGTCGACGATATGACACTCAGACGCACCCGAAGCTAAGGCTTTTTCAGTCAAGCCAACCAGCTCTTCTTCGCCTTGGCCAACGTCGGCGCAGAATGCGATGATTTCGCAGTTATCGTAGTTTTCTTTTAACCAAGGAATAATGGCCGAGGTATCTAGACCACCTGAATAGGCTAAAACCACTTTTTTCACGCCAGTATTTTTTATCTCGTTAGACATCTTAAATTCCTATGACTCGTTTCTCACCTAGGAGAAAACAGGCTGCTAAACAGGGTTAATTTAACTAAATAAGGTTACCAGTACCGCATTTTGGGCATGCATCCGATTTTCGGCTTGTTGCAGAATTAAGGAGCCTGCACCGTCCATCACTTCATCTGTTACTTCTACACCACGGTGGGCGGGCAAACAATGCATAAAGAAGTTAGCGCCCGCTTTCGCCATCAAGGCTTTGTTTACTTGGTATGGTGCAAACTTCGCTTTGATATCCGCCAGCGGTGTTGGATCGCCCATTGAAATCCAAGTATCGGTATAAATAGCGTCGTGACCTTCAATCGCATCGATATCTGAAGTCAGTACCAGCTTACCGCCATATCGCTTAGCAAGCTCTTGCACTTCTGCCACTACGTAGCCATCAGGAAAGTGACCCGCTGGGCAGATCACTGTCATGGTAGCACCGAGAATAGCCGCACAGTACATCAGCGAGTTAGTGACATTATTACCATCACCAACATAAGCTAATTTGGCTTTGCTGACATCCTTAAACTGCTCGGCCAGTGTTAAAAAGTCGGCTAATGCTTGGCAAGGATGATAAAGATCCGACAAGGCATTAATCACGGGCACTGTGCCACACTCGGCTAATTGTTCTATGGTGTCGTGCGAATAGGTTCTCGCCACAATCGCATCGGCCCAGCAAGACAGGTTAGCAGCAAAGTCAGCAACCGATTCCCGTTGACCTAGCGCACCATTTTGTTGGTCTAGGTATAAACAGTGGCCACCAAGCTTATTAATACCAATATCAAAGCTAACGCGTGTTCTGAGCGAGGGCTTTTCAAATAACATCACCACACTCTTGCCATCCAGCGCGTGGCGATACTCAGCCGGATTGGCTTTGATCGTTTTTGCCAAGGCAATCAGATCGAGTAACTGCTGCTGGGTTAACTCTTTTATCGATAGTAAATGCTTCATAACCTACTCCACTTATGGTTGGATTTGTGTTCCTACGGCTTCACCTTTTGCTAATGCGATTAATTGGCTTGCATCACGCCACGAGGCAACTTGAACCGCCTGCCCCATCCACTGTGCAACTTCGAGCGCAGCTTCAACTTTGACCTTCATTCCCTTTTCGATCACACCTTGTTTAACAAGGTCTGCTATCTGCTTGCCATTTAAACTGTGAATGAGCTGGCCTTTACCATCGAGCACACCAGACACATCCGACAGCAGCACTAACTTGCCGCCCACTAATTTGGCTAAGGCCGTCGCCGCTTGGTCAGCATTGACGTTAAGCATTTGGCCATCGTCCATCATGGCGATGGAGCTACAAATCGGCATCCAACCTTGGGCGAGGATAAACTTAAGATAAGTGCCATCGTTTGGAGTGACTTCGCCCACTAAGCCTAAACGTTCATCTTTAATCTTTGCCGATACAGTATTGCCATCGGCGAGGCTCATGCCCACACTCACAATCCCAGCTTTAGTCGCTGCGCCTTGGAGGATCTTGTTCGAAGTACCCGCAAGTGCGCCGGCAATAATCGGCATTTGCTCAGGCGGAGTCACACGTAAACCTTCTAACTTGACGGTTTCCATGCCGTTTGCCGCTAACTGTTCATCCACCAAACAGCCACCGCCATGCACCATCAACACTTGCTGACCATTGGCTAACATAGCCGCAGCCGTATCCATTAACCGCGCCATCCCCATTTCACACTGCAGCAGCGCGCCACCAACTTTAAGAACTAATACTGAGTTGTTTGTAGACATCTTGACGACTCTCTTAAATAAGGATGAACAATTAAAGGTTAAAATGAATCTTTATGCATTGCAGCGCTTGGCTGGCAGCACCTTTCATCAAATTATCGATTGCACTGGCTACCACTAAGTAACCGCTATTCTCATCAAACTTCCAACCTAAGTGGCAGTTAGGTGTCAGCACCACATCGTCCACTTTAGGGAACTGATTATGCTTCACTGTGACCAATGGCGCCTGGTCATATACGCTATAGGCCGCTGCCACATCGGCAGTCGTAGTGCCTGGTTTTAGCTGCACGGTAATAGTCGCTAAAATGCCACGCTTAAAGTTGCCAAGATGCGGGGTAAATATCACTTCTTGACCAAGCTGAGTGGCGATTTCGGGTTGATGTCTGTGGCCTAATACGCCGTAAGGTGTCAGGCTCACTTCACAAAAACTGGTGTGTAACTGCGCCTTACGGCCCGCACCCGTTACGCCGCTCACAGCATTGATCACCGGATAAGCCGATGTCAGTAAACTCGCCAGCGGTTTTAACGCTGTCAACGATGCGGTCGGGTAACAACCTGGCACGGCAATCATCTTAGTCGCCGCGATTTCTTTAGCATTCCATTCGGCAAGGCCATATACGGCTTTGGCTAAAACTTCAGGATATTCATGCTCAAAGCCATACCACTTAGGATATTGCGCCACATCGCTGAAACGATAAGCACCACTTAAATCGAATACCGCTAACCCTTGGCTATAAAACCAAGCGGCTAAATGTAAGCTCACTGAATGCTCAGTCGCTAATACCACGGCATCGGCTTCGGCAACGATTTTTGCCTTAGCGTCATCGGACAATGGCGACAGCGTTAATGCGATATGGCTATAGCTAGGGTACAAATCCGCTAAAGGCTTACCTTTATCTAAACTGTTTTCAGAAACATACAAACCCTGAATCGTCAGTTCTGCTTCTGCATGGATTAAAGCGGTCAGTTGTGCGCCTGTGTAACCACTGGCACCAATAATGGCGATATTTTTCATGTGTTGTCTTATTAACCGAATCAAACAAACTTAAAGAATAGATGAATAGCGTACACGCATCCGCGCATATCTATGATGACAAGATTATCGTCGCAGGAAATCGTAATTGGTTGTTATTTTATTCACTGTCAGGTTAATGCTCTGAATCATGATATTTACTCTACAGGTCACAGAGGGTGACTCATCTCAACTGCAGGCTAGACTACCACAAAGATCTAATTATGCAATATATGTGAATATATATTTTTAATTTATTTTTATGTTTTTTACTAAAATGCCGATCTGGCCAGCCAGTCACTTATTCAGCTAACTCGTTAATAACTCAGTTATCCGTGGCAAATTCATGCAAAATCAGTCCTTTTTATTAACAGCTAAGATACATGCCTGCAAAGCCTAAAATGATGCACTTCATATTCACTTACGCTAATCATCACAAAATATTGCGTAGCTTCGCATTTATATTGAATATTCCTCAATGAACATTGCGATTAGTTGCATATTAGATAAGCCAGTCGTATAAGTTATAAGTTCTGCTGTTGACCATTGACCCAAGTGATAGGTATTGTGCTAACGGGCTAAATGTACGGCAGGATTTTCATGTTTTTCTATTCGGAGTAACTATGGTTGTAACCAAGGCAGACAATATGACCGATATGTATGCGTCATTAAGATCGAACGTGAGTATGTTAGGACAAATCCTCGGTGACACTATGCGCACCCACCTCGGGGACTCTTTTCTCGAGAAGGTTGAACAGATCCGTAAACTTGCTAAAGATTCACGCCGGGGCGATCAAGCCGCTAGAGAGCAAATGCTCGAGTTACTTACCGCCCTGCCAGACGAAGAATTAGTTCCGTTTGCAAAGGCATTTAACCAGTTCCTCAACTTAGCTAATTTATCTGAACAGTTTCATACCATTAGCCGCAATTGTGACGAACTCGTCTGCGTACCAGATCCCGTGGAACAGCTGCTAGGCCGCATGTTAAATGGCCGTGTAGACCAAACGAAAATGCTCGACTGCCTTAAGACACTGGATATCGATCTAGTGCTGACAGCGCATCCCACTGAAATTTCCCGTCGCACCCTGATCCAAAAGTATGCCGCCATTGTCGACTGCTTAACTGAGCAAGAAAACGATCAATTATCGGATAGAGAACGTCAGCAAATCAGTCTGCGCCTGCGCCAATTGATCGCACAAATTTGGCACACCAATGAAATCCGCCGTGAGCGCCCAACACCTGTTGATGAAGCCCGCTGGGGATTATCGACCATTGAAGAGTCACTTTGGCATGCGGTGCCGGACTTCTTAAGACAGCTTAACGACCAAGTGCAACAACGCACGGGTCAGCAATTACCGATTGATATCGCGCCAGTGCGTTTTTCAAGCTGGATGGGCGGCGATCGCGACGGCAACCCCTTTGTTACCGCGAAAGTCACCCAAGAGGTGCTCGATCGCAACCGCCATGCCGCCGCCAGATTATTCTTAAAAGACATAGTCCTACTGGTTGGCGAGCTGTCGATGGAAGAAGCCAATGATGAGTTAAAGGCTTACACCAACAACAGCTGCGAGCCATACCGCCATGTGCTGCGCTCACTTCGCCAAAGACTGCGCGATACCATAGATTATTTAAATGCGCGCATCGAAGGCCACAATCCTGAAGTCGATAAGTCGAGCCTGATTTGGCAAGAGAGCGATCTCAAAACGCCGTTAGAAATGCTCTATAAGAGTTTAACCGACTGCGGTATGCGCTTAATCGCCAACGGATTATTGCTCGATATTCTCCGTCGTCTCGCCTGTTTTGGCATTCACATGCTCAGACTCGATATTCGCCAAGATGCCAGCCGTCACAGCGATGTGCTCGCCGAATTAACTCGTTATCTCGGCATGGGGGATTTTAACCATTGGGATGAAACCGAGAAACAAGCCTTCCTATTACGCGAACTCAGTAACCGTCGGCCACTAATCCCAAGCAACTGGCAGCCGTCAGCCGATGTGGCCGAAGTTCTTAATACCTGTCGTTTAATTGCTAAACATCCAGCTAAAGCGCTTGGATCCTATGTGATTTCGATGGCAGGTAAACCATCGGATGTCTTAACGGTTTTACTGTTACTCAAAGAAACGGGCTGTTCGCATCCAATGCGCGTGGTACCACTGTTTGAAACCTTAAGCGACTTAAACAACGCCGCGGCCTGTATTACCGATTTGCTCGATATCGACTGGTATCGTGGCTATACCAAAGGCATGCAAGAGGTCATGATTGGCTACTCTGACTCAGCTAAAGATGCCGGTGTTATGGCGGCGGCTTGGGCTCAGTATCACGCTCAAGAGCAGTTAGTGGCTGTCTGTAAACAAGCGGGCGTCAAGCTCACACTATTCCATGGCCGTGGCGGCAGCATTGGTCGCGGCGGCGGTCCTGCACACAAAGCGATTCTATCCCAACCTCCGGGTTCGGTAGATGGCCGTATTCGTGTGACAGAACAGGGCGAAATGATCCGCTTCAAGTTTGGCTTGCCAAAACTCGCGGTTCAAAGCTTGGCCTTGTATACCTCTGCCGTATTGGAAGCAACCCTGCTACCACCGCCAGAGCCTAAACAAGAATGGCGCGATTGCATGCAACGTATCGCTGAAGAATCCGTGGGTGCTTACCGTGGCATAGTGCGTGATGAACCTGATTTTGTGGCTTATTTCCGCGCGGCAACGCCAGAGGTGGAATTAGGAAAACTGCCACTCGGCAGCCGCCCAGCCAAACGTCGTGTCGATGGTGGGATTGAAAGCCTACGGGCAATTCCGTGGATCTTTGCTTGGTCTCAAAACCGTTTGATGTTACCGGCATGGCTCGGCGCCGGCGAAGCACTTCAGGCCGCCAGTGAACGCGGTGAAATGGGCTTACTGCAAGACATGGAACGGGAATGGCCCTTCTTTAGCACACGCATTTCAATGCTAGAAATGGTCTACGCCAAAGCAGAACCTAATTTGGCCCGTTACTACGAAACCTGCTTAGTACCGAAAGACTTGCATCACTTAGGTGAAACCTTGCGCCAACGCTTAGATCTGGGCATTAAAGTCGTGCTTGAACTGACAAAATCAGATAGCTTAATGGCGCATACGCCGTGGAATCGCGAGTCAGTAAAACTGCGAAATCCGTATATCGACCCATTAAACTTCTTACAAACCGAGCTATTAGCGCGGACACGTAAGGAAACAACCGAAACTCCCGCGTCTGAACATGTGCAGCTAGCGCTAATGCTGACTATTGCAGGTGTGGCAGCGGGAATGAGAAACACTGGTTAATGAAAAAACTTTCCCGCACGATTTGCTTAGGGATCACTGTACTGCTTGGCGGCTGCGTCTCGCAGTACAGTATCAGCGAGCACGAAATGGAGCAGTACCTCAGTAAAGAGATCCATTTTGAGATAAAACAAGGCAATCAATTAGTTGGCGCAGAAGTGCGCATTAACGACATCAATGTCAGACTAGGTGCAAAACCTGACACTATGAGCGTAAGTGCCGCAACGCAAGTATCAATTAAGAATCCAATCTTTCCATTGAGTGCAAAACTCACTACGACTTTCGAAGCCAAGCCTTGGTATGACAGCGCAACGCACAGTGTCTATCTGCGCCAGCTCGAATTAGTCAAAGTGGAGTCAACACCAAAAGATATTGAAAAAGCCATCAGCAGTGCCACGCCGCAGGTAATGGGCTATCTAAGACAATTCTTAGAAAACCAGCCTGTATATGTGCTGGATACTAAGGACAGTAACCAAGCACTGATGGCAAAAATGACCGAAAGCATTCAAGTTGCCCCTGGCAAATTAGTGCTTAAGTTCACTAAATAACTGATTTTTCGGGATCACACTCCATAAAAAATGCTCCCTCGGGAGCATTTTTGTTAATACGTTTAAACAGCCGTAAACCAATAAATCTTCAAGCTTGTATAATCTTCAAGCTTGTATAAAAAGTTACTTACTGAATCGAGCAATCGACTGATAATCGACGATCACAGCTTCAGCTAAAAGCTCACGTCTTAGCATATCGTAAGCTACAGCAGCACTTAAACTGCGTACCAGATCCCGTGAACGTCTCGGTAGTTTAATCATCTGACTATAAACACCGCCGCGAGTTGCTAAAGCGATCGCCACAGTCCCAACAGGTTTCTCATCTGTGCCACCATCGGGTCCCGCAATACCACTGGTTGCCAGCGCATAATCACTGTCCAATATTTGCCTTGCCCCCTTTGCCATTTCTTCCACAGTCGCAATCGAGACTGCGCCATGATCATCTAAGGTAGAAGGATTGACGCCTAAAACGCGCACTTTAGATTCATTACTGTAAGTCACTAATCCGTGCTGCAAGTAAGATGAACTACCAGGGAAATCAACCAACTGACTGGTGATCATGCCGCCAGTGCAGGACTCGGCAACACTTAAGGTCAAGCCAGAGTTAAGTAACTTATAATGAATTTCTTCGGCAAGAGTGGCTTTATCTTCCGCAACAACCGCAGTACCCAGCACCATTTTGATGTGCCCAGCGACCCGAGGTAATACCGCAATCGCCTTCTCGCCACGGGCAAAAATCTTAATCTCAATATGCGGCATAGAAGAGCGGTAACCAATGGTAATGCCTTCTGGCAGCTCTAGCGGTTCTAACTTATCTGCCAACGCCGACTCGCCTTGGCCTATGGTCAATAGTTTCTTTAAGGCAACCTTAGCATCAAGGTTAAACTCATCGCGGATAAAAGGCACAAACTGCTCTGTAACCATGTGCTTCAGCTCAAAAGGCACACCCGGTGTAAAGAATAACCAAGCGCGGTTAAGCTTAACTCTAAAACCACAAGCGGTTCCCACTGGGTTATCAACCATCACAGCCGAGGCTGGCAGCATGGCTTGCTTCAGATTACTTAAGGGCATTTCACGGTTATTGCGGGTAAACCAGTCTTCTAAACGCTCACGCCACTGCGCATTCTCGACCAGAGGTTCGCCCTTCGCCTTCGCCATCGCTAAAGCAGACATATCATCACTCGTCGGCCCGAGGCCACCATTAACGAGAATAACATCAGCATGTAAGCTACGTTCTTGGAACACCGCAATCAGATCCTCGAGGCGATCGCCGACAGTCACTCGACGCTGGATCTCGACACCATGCTCCATCATAGTACTGGCAAACCAAGCGGCGTTGGTATCAACAATCTGCCCCGCCAGCACCTCTTCTCCAGTACAAATCATCTCTAACTTCATCTCAGATCCTTATATACCCCAACAAATTAAAACATAAGGTAAGTAACCGCTTAACTAATAGCAATAGCGAGGATCGATCTAGAACTCAGATCACTGTAGCGAAATCGGAGCATTGTCAGAATAACGGCTGAAATAAAATCCAAACGGCATGGATTATTAATGTCGTGGAGCGTGAAAGAGGGAGTTTTGGAAAAAAAATAGGAGAGAAATTTATAAATTGAAATCAAACTAGGCTGATTTCACAAATTTCAGATGCAAAAAAGCCAGCTTATTCAGCTGGCTTCGTTACATCTCAATGAGATAATTAGGCGCTTGGCGATGACCTACTCTCACATGGGGAGACCCCACACTACCATCGGCGCGTTTGCGTTTCACTTCTGAGTTCGGGATGGGATCAGGTGGTTCCACAAGGCTATTGTCACCAAGCAAATTCTGTTTATTACCGTGTCCATCGCTGAAACACGTTAATAATAATTCGGAAAGCTGATTTTCTTTGTTTGAGTTAG
>NZ_JAUOER010000012.1:0-161893 GCF_031932025.1 Shewanella sp. SP2S2-4 | reverse complement strand
GCAACGTCAACCCGCCGCGCAGCTTTTCGTGCTAAATCTGGACGTTAAATGTATGCATACCGAACGCACATTTTTCTATTACGAAAGAAGCCGAAAACAACAAGCCAAAGTGCTCGTTTTCAATATGCTATTTTTGCCGCTTATCCTTTGGCTTATTTGGATGTTGATTTCAAAAAATGAGCCTTTTTATGACGAATTCTTGTTTTATATAAAATATATTATTGTTGGGTCAGAGCTTGTACTATTGTTGCTAGCAGCATGGTTACTTACTCATCCGGCAAAATTTTATATCAAGCTTACAAATTCTGAGTTGAGCTCATTTCATCCTACTTTTAAAGAATGGACGTTCAGCGTCAATCCGCAAGACATTATTGAGATTGAACACAGTACAAATATAGGCGCAAACGCTAGCCTCATTTCAGTGAAAATGAATAATGGTTCATCAGTTTTATTGAGTCCCAACTATCCATATAAGCGAAGCGAACTATACGATGCATTGCGATTGGTTAATCCAAATATAAAAACGCCCAAGAACACTTGGTCGTTCCCTTATAGAAAGTAAAAAATCAATTATTGACTGGCCTGGCTTAAAAATGGGATGTCATGTCCTGCAACTCACTGTACCTTGCTTATCCAAATCAATCACTGCCCATTTGTTTTATTGGGTGGGCATGTTTAAAATACACCATTTTTTAATGAGTTAGCTCATCTTTATGCATCAACTTTAGCCCTTCAACTTTTAATGACTCTAATTTAAGCAATTTTTGCTCGTACAAGTTGTAGACAAACCAAAAGTGCATTATGTTGTTGATCTAAAATGGATGGCCAGATTTTTGCTGAAATCACACAGCATTATGGACACTACCATATCTTAAGTTCGCTCTACGATGGAGTTCATAGACTTCACAACCTAACAATGGCTCAGTTCTATTAAGCACTGCGCCAAAACGTTCAAAGTAGTCTTCATTAACTTGTTTTGCACTGATAAGTGGTACTTCAATACTGACATCTACACGACCTTTACGTATCAACGCAGGGTCAAGATTATCAAGATGATTTGTGGTCATTATGACAAGGCAGTCATCAAGTGGAATGACGCCGTCTAACGCGTTGAGTACGCCACCTAAAGTGAGTGGTGGGTTATCTACATTGCTTTCAGCAGTACGTGATACCGTAGCCTTTACACAGTCACAGTCCTCGATTAACAACATAGCTCCGGGCGGTACTTTTCTAATAGCCTTATGAATAGTGGCATCATTGACAGTCGATAGATTCAATATGTATAGATCGCGATGATACTCAACCGCTAAGGCCCTCGCTATACCCGTCTTACCTGTGCCCGTTTTTCCATGTAGTAATATGGTTAGCTTACTGACAACCGATTTTCCCCGACTGGCGAAGTTATCAACTTCCCTCATCAACTCCTGCTTAAACCCTTCATCTAGAACTAATTCACTAAAACCCGATGATTTCAATGTGCCGTAGCGACACCATTCGGTTTCCTCGAAAATATTCACTTTTGGCTCAGTAGAGATGTCCCCACGAGTATCTTCTAAAAAACTATGTAGTTTATCTTTTGCCCACCAGGGTGCACTTACAGTAATCGAATCGTATGCCATAGTACTATCGACCTTAGTACGGCTAGCCAACATGAAACAACCAGCGTATTTAAACAGGTGCATACCGTAGCCAATAGACTTAACACTGACACGCCCGTCGTAACTCGCACTATAGTCAAAGTACACAGCCTCAGAGATAGAGCGTGAAAAAAACGGAATAGTAGTATTACTGATCAAAAAGGACAGCTTATTGAATACCTCTGCGCGCGCCTGATGACTATCGTCTATAGTGAGCCGCACAAACAGCAGGCTACTGAGCCCACTTAACAGTTTCGCGGGGACATCTTTTAACATGTAGCCTACGAGCCCAATTAACGTAAATGTTAATACTCCAACAATGACAGCCGTCAACAAAGGATCGCCATTGGTGAGCGCCTTTATTTGTAGTAATACCTCGTTCATTTACCCACCTTTACTATAAATGCCTCATGGAGATAGTCGAGAATACGACCAGCCGCGTCGAGGAGACTCGCAAGGTATCCTCAGCATTGTGCTATCGCACCTGGTTAAAGCGACTTGATAAAGATCCTCTACTTATCACTAACGATTGCTTTAGGCTGCGGGGCTCATCAAAGAGCTGGACAGCGCGGCCTTGCATCCACTGATTGACTTGCACAACATCCGTGTTTAACAGCCCGTTCGCCATCTGATGCTAACGTTTAAATAAGAAAGCCGCCAATAAAGGTCGGCTTTCGTGTTTCGATTGTCCCGTAACCTTTGTGTTTTCTTGGTTACATTAAATCTTGAGGCATTACAGCAAATACACGTTCAAGCTGCAGGCGCCGTGGGCACCGACGACGAGGGCTTGTTCGATATCGGCGGTTTTTGATGGACCCGCGATAAACACCCCGAACTCACCTGAGGCTAACGTGATTTCTTTAGCTGCCTGATGTAGGGTCGGCACAATCTTATCGGTTGGTAGGGCTAAGATCAGGTTTTCACAGATAAAAGGTGTCACTCTGTGGCCTAGATTCTTATTGTTCACCCAGATGGCGCCGTTTTCGGCAACGCCAATTTCACCTGGAATTACCGCATAATTTATGTCTCTTAGCTCATGGGCGGTGGGGGGAACTTCGCGGTTTGCCGTCACGCCATCAACTAAAGAGATCACCTGCAACCCTTGGGCGATGAGTTCATCGACTTTGGCTTGTAGGGCTTGGACGCCACCATCTTTATGCAGCGTACCCGCGACCGTATTGAGGTTAGTCTCAAACTGGCCGACGAGATTTTCGAGCCTTGGCGCCACTTCTATGCTTGGCATAGGATGATTGGTTAAGGCCGACAGTTTGAGCGCATTGAGAATTTCAAGTTTACTAGACATCTTATAGGCTCCTGTGTTTCTTAAACCAAGCTTCGAAGCTGGAGTTCGGGGCGACGGGCAGTTCACGGTATTTACCCCATGCGCCGCTAAAGGGTTTTAACAGACTGCCCGGTAGAATGCGCAGCGCGGTTCTCGCCACACTCATAGAGCAATTCAGCATGGTTTCACTTGCCATAAATTTACCTACTAATGGCATATAACTATTTTTGCCATAAGGGAGTTTTCCGGCTTCGGCCTTAAGGCGTCTGTGGTGGAAAATAATCTTATCGAGCGGCACTTTTGTTGGGCAGACATAGGTACAGCTGCCGCACAAGGTACAGGCCCAAGCAATCGAGTTAGTGTCATCAATCTTAGCGCCTACAGCGATACCAATGGGGCCTGGAATGGTGTAGTTGTAGCTGTAACCGCCGGAGCGACGATACACAGGGCAGGTATTGAGGCAACCACCACAACGGATACATTTCAATGATTCTGCAAGGATTTTATCCTTAAGCATCTCAGTGCGACCATTGTCGACAATAATAATATGCATCTCGCCAGCAGGCTGTGGACCACGGTAAAAGGCGCTATAAGTCGTAACAGGTTGACCCGTAGCGTTACGTGCTAAGGTACGCAGCAAAACGGCGGCACTGTCCACATCGGGCACCACTTTGTCGATCCCCATTGAATGCAACTGCAGTTTAGGCAAGTTAGCCCCCATGTCGGCGTTGCCTTCGTTGGTACAAACCACCACGGCGCCTTTGTCAGCAATCGCCATGTTCACGCCTGTCATCGCTGCATCGGCAGTAAGGAATTTTTCTCGTAAATGTGCGCGGGCGGCACGGGTTAAATACAAGGGGTCGGCTGCCCCTGCTTTAGTGCCGAGTTTCTCATGGAAGAGGTCGCCAACTTCTTCTTTTTTCATGTGAATAGCGGGCACCACTATGTGTGATGGCGGCATTTTGGCGAGCTGAATAATCCGCTCGCCCAAGTCAGTATCTATGACTTCAATACCACGTTGTTCTAAGTACGGATTGAGGTGACATTCCTCGGTCAGCATTGACTTAGACTTCACTAATTTTTTGACATTATGGCGCGATAAAATGTCATGCACGATACGATTATGTTCGGCGCCATCTTTTGCCCAATGGACTTGTATGCCGTTGGCGATACAGTTTTGCTCAAAGGTTTCGAGGTATTGGGCAAGATTTGTGAGCGTATGGAGCTTAATTTCTGAGCCTAACTGACGCAGCTGTTCCCACTCTGGGATACTACCCGCGGCGCGGTCGCGTTTTTCTCTGAGCATCCACAGCGCTTTTGAATGCCAGTCGACACGGGTTTCGTCGCGGCAGAAAATATCGGCTTTATGGGCATGGACCTGTGAGCCTTGACTAGCATCGTGATTATGATTGTAAGCCATGGTGAGTCTCCTAAAGCGCGGCGTTCAGCACTTGCGCTATGTGGCGAATTTCAATCGGCAATTGCTGTCTGCGGATCATGCCATCGAGGTGCAACAGGCATGAAGGATCAAAACCTACGACATACTCTGCACCCGTTGCCGCGTGGGCTTGGGCCTTGTCTTTGCCCATTTTGGCTGACACTGCGCCCTCATCGACGGCGAACGTACCGCCAAAGCCACAGCATTCGTCACGACGGTCGGGATAGACTATGTCTATACCCGCAATATTGGCGAGCACGGCTTCGACTTTGTTAAATCTTGGCCCCATCTGCTCGCTTGGTGTCGCAAGGCTTAACATGCGAATACCATGGCAACTCAGTTGTAGGCTTACCTTGTGCGCGAAGGGCTTGGTAAAGGCGGGGATCGGCGCGATATCGTGTAAAAACTCCGTGAGTTCATAGAGCTTGTTGATCACAGCTTGCGCTTCAGGGCTGCTATCAAACTCGTGGAAGTTTTCTTTGGCGGCCACTAAGCAAGAGGCGGCTGGGCAAACAATAGCGTCGCATTCCACTCCCTTAAAGGCGTTGAGCAATTTAAGGGTGGTACTGCGCGCTGCATCGAAGCAACCCGAGTTTGTCATCGGCTGGCCACAACATGTTTGACCCGCGGGTAGAATCACTTGGTGCCCAAGTTTCTCTAATAATTCCAAGGTGGCAATAGCAACCTCTGGCATCATTTGATTGACTAGACACGGGATGAAAAGGGCGATTTTCATTGTGTTTTCTCTTTCTTGTTAGTGAACGACATTGCCTTGCATTGTGCCCCCAAAGTCCACACAAATGCTAAGGTAGTTGATCAAATATAGGCCTATCTAAAGTAAATAAGTAGCCCTAATTTAGTAAATGAGCTTGTAGATTTTTGCAAAAATGAGAATATTTTAAGTTTATGATTTTAATTGCTTTATTATGGTTTGATTTTGTAATTTAACTACAAGTTGAAGCGTGTCGGCCGATAAATGAGAATAGTTGTCTTCTAAAGAAAAACGGGGCTACTTTGAGCCCCGTTTAGTCAGTGTTTTAGCGGCTGCACTCTTCGAGCAGATAAGCCAAGTGGCGATAGGAAATGCCACTGTGCTGAGTGAGGCCAACCTCACACATACGGTTGGCGTAATAGCCTTCCTTAATCTCGACAGGAATGAGCTTTTTGATATTACGCAGCGCGCTGGCGTTGATTTCAGGCTTATACAAGCCTTTTTCACCCGCGTAACCGCAGCAGTCAATTCCCGCAGGTTTAAGCACTTGGGCTGAGCACGCATCGGCAATCGCCTGCATCTTAGGCTCAAGTTTCATCTTGCGGGCGCTACAACCTAAGTGCAATGATACATTGACTTTTTTGCTGATGTTGAGCTTAGTTAGCAAGTTGTCGTGCATAAACTCAACTAAGTCGATAATTTGTACTTTGGGGTTACCCGTGAGGGTGCGATAGGTACAAGACAGTGCATCGACGACCACAGGCAACTTGCCGCCGTTGGTCATTTTGCTCACCGCATCGATAAGCTCCTGGCGTTTGGCATCGGCATTTTTAAAGTCGCCCTTAGACTCCCACATTTGACCACAGCACAAATCGCGGGTCTTTTCAGGGGTAATCACGTTATAACCTGCGCGTTCCAGCAGGGTGACGACGACTTCGGGCAGAGTGCGGTTATCGGGATCTTTTGGCGTTGGGCCAAAGGTTCTGCCGCCACAAGCAGGGAAGTAGACCACAGTTTCTTGGCCCACTTTTGCAGGGGAGGGGTTTGGCAGTTTGCCGCCTTTGGGGAAATCCGGATTCCAATAGGGCACTTCTTTTGAAATCAAACGGCCGGTTTTCATTAGCGCATTGGTGATGCCATCGCCAGTGATTTTATGGATAACCCCGAGCATGTCAAAACCTGAGCTGATCACTTGGTTGACCGCGCCAAAATGTTTGGCTTGGAAATCTAAGACTTTTTGCTCAGTGGTCGTGATGTATGGCGTGCGCAACTTACGCACCAATTGGCCCATGCTGTTGTCAACCGGGCAGGCAATAGTACAAAGCTGACAGGCGGCGCAGGTATCAACCACATCGTACTTAGCGGCGGCGCGCATTTCGGCTGCGGCGGCTTTATCACCGGATTGCTCTAAGCGTTCGATTTCACGCAAAGTGGCGATACGCTGGCGCGGCGAGAAGTTCAGCGCCGATGTTGGGCAGGTTTTTTCGCAGAAACCACATTCGATGCACTTATCGACAAAATCATCGACCACAGGGCAGGGCTTGATGTTTTTAACGTGGACATTGCTATCGTCGTTGAGGATAACACCTGGGTTTAAGATACCATTAGGATCAAACACTTGCTTGATACTTTTCATCAGGGTGTAGGCATCTTGCCCCCATTCTTTTTCGACAAACGGCGCCACAGCACGGCCGGTGCCATGCTCGGCTTTCATTGAACCGTCGTACTTATTAATCACCATATCGGCAATATCGTCCATAAAGGCATGGAAGCGGTCGATATCGGCTTGGGTAGAGAAAGTCGGCGTAATAATAAAGTGGAAGTTACCCGCTAGGGCATGGCCATAGATACAGCCTTCAGGGTAACCATGTTTATGGAAAAGCTCAGTAATATCGTGTGCTGCTGCCGCTAGATGCTCGAGTTCGAAGGCTACGTCTTCGATAATGACCGAGGTGCCCTTTGGCCGCTCGCCACCCACAATGGGGAATAAGCCTTTACGCATTGCCCAATACTTGTCACAAACTGCTGGGTTAGTACTAAATTCCATTGGGCGAATAAAGTCAAAGCCGGCGAGTTTCGCGGTGACATCTTGGGTATAAGCCTCGAGGGTTTGCGCGTCATCGGCACGGGATTCGATAAGCAAAATAGCGGATAATGCGGGCAATTCCGATAACCAGTCCGGCATACCAGGCTTACCCGTTACCGCTTTGATAGATGGCCAGTCTAGGAGCTCAGCCGCTGCAACGCTCTCACCGTTGATCAATGGAATCGCGCGGGCGGCATCTTCCATATTGTGGAATACGGCCATGGCCGAGGCTTTAAATTTAGCCTCATTGACTGTGTTGTAGGTGACTTCGTTAATGAAGGCGAGGGTGCCTTCCATACCCACCATTAAATGATTAATGATGTCGAAGGGATCGGTAAAATCGAGTAACGAGTTGATACCATAGCCAGTGGTATTCTTGATCGAATATTTTTTACGAATACGGTCTGCCAATACCGCATTATGGCGAGTCATGTGTGACAGCTCTTTGACCGCCTCGAGTAGTTTGCCGTGGGTTTTAGCAAATTCAGCCTTTGATTTCTCACAGCCAGTATCTAGCTCTGTACCATCGACAAAAAGCAGCTTTGCAGAGGCGATCGTTTGGTAACTGTTTTGGGCAGTGCCGCAGCACATACCTGAAGCATTATTGGCAACAATACCGCCAATCTTAGCCGAGGCAATGGTCGCAGGATCGGGGCCAATTTTGCGGTTAAGTGGCGCCAATACGGCATTGGCATCGGAACCAATGACAGCGGCACCTAAGGTAATTTGTTTGGCATCGCTACTGACTTCAATCTTTCTAAAACCATCATGACCAAGAATGAGCAGTATGCCCTCACCGATAGCTTGGCCCGATAAACTGGTGCCCGCTGCTCTAAAAGTCACGGGCGCATTATGCTTCCTGGCTACCGCTAAGGTCTGTTTAACTTGCTCTAGGGTCTCGGCATGGACTACGACTTCTGGGACGATTCTGAAGTAACTCGCATCGGTGGACCAAGCAAAACGACGGACGGGATCATCCGTGACAGGGTGGTCGCCTAATTGCACTCTTAGATCATCGATGACCAATTTGTAGTTAATCGACATTGCATTGCTCTCTTTGTAAACTGACAGAAGTCGAAGTCATAGGTAGTGACTTCGACTGCTCAATTAAATCAATGAATTAGAAACCACCCCATAGGGTTGCAATAGTTCCTGCCAATAGGGCATAACCGATGGCAACCGGCATAGTCTTACGGATAATTTCTGATTCTCTACCCGCCATACCCACCACAGTGGCAGCGGCTACCACGTTCATTACGCACATCATGTTACCGGCGTTCGCACCTATACCTTGTAGTGCCAAAACCAATGTGTGGTTCATGCCAACATTGTCAGCCACACTGTATTGCAGACTGGAGAACATCATGTTCGAGAAAGTGGCTGAACCCGATAAGAAGGCACCAAAAATCCCTACTATAGGCGCCACCCATGCCCATACCGCCCCCATTGACTGGCCAAGCATATCGGCTAGGGCAACTGGCATAGAGGCAAGACCTGCACCATTAGCACCTGAGTTTAAGAAGATTTTCACCATAGGCACCGAAGCACCTAATGAAATAATGGTGGGTAACATGGACTTACATGACACACCGACCGTTTGCTTAATCGCAGGGCTTTTCATTTTGAACAGGAAGAAACCGAGAATACACACGGCGACGAAGAAGGCGCCTGGGGCGTATAGCGTCGCGAAGCTGGCCTTAAGTTCGGTGCCCATTAAACCTGTCCAGCTGATATTGAAGCTTGATAACCAGGCTTTAAGCGGCATAACTGTACGAGATAACACCAACAGCGCAGCCATGATGATATAGGGCGTCCAAGCGGCTATTTGTGAGAATTTGGCTGTGGCTTCAACCTTGACTCCCTCTTGACTGTCATTTTCGGCAAAATCATTCCAAGAGGTTTTAGGAAGCAAATAACCTTTGCGCGCAACAGGGATCACCAGTGCCATACCGATTAATGCACCGATAACCGCTGGGAATTCAGGGCCTGCGAGGTAGTTGATGATCCATGCGGGGACAGTAAACGCAAGACCTGCAAAAATCGCAAATTTCCAAATCGCTAAGCCTTCCTTAAAGGATTTATTGCGACCAAAGAATCCGGTCAGCATAGTCACCATGACCAGCGGGATTAATGAACCTGTGATTAAGTCGATAGTGATCATATGCATGACGATATATTGCGCGTAACCAGCATAGTTACCGCCATGTGCCGCAAATTGCTCCGCAGCCATGCTTACGCCACCTTGGATCAGACCCTGTTCCATCCCAAAGAGCACAGGTAAGCCAATCGCTCCAAATGATACGCAGGCTGAGTCGGCAATCAAAGCAACAACCGCAGCGGCAACCGGTGGTACGCCCAGCAGTACAAGCAGTGGCGCACCAATCGCGGCGGGTGTACCAAAACCGGCACTACCTTCGATAAAGGCGCCAAACAACCAACAAATGATAATGACCTGCACACGGGCATCGGCACTGATGTTAGTAAAGCCCGCACGGATGGTATCCATCGCACCTGAGTATTTCAGGGTATTAAGCAGGAATACCGCGCCGAAGATGATGGTTAATGGAGTGATGGCTGATAGCAGTCCCTCGAGGACCGATGCCGCCAGTAATGTGGTATCCATTTGCCAAATAAACACAGCGGCGAGCGCAGTGACTAGCATGGAAATGGGCATAGCCTTTGATGCGGGCATTCTGAGTAATACTAGAAATAGCATTACACTGAGCACAGGCGTCAAGCTGGCGAGGAGTTGAAGTATTGTCATGCTTGCCTCTTCATAAAGTGGTCTGTCTTATTATTGATATTAGAATTTTTCATCTGCCTTCATGTCGACTTCCCAGACCGATAAATCAGCAGTTAATACTGCAACGAGTTATGGTCTCGACATTCTGTGTTGTGTACTAGACGCTATTGTGGGCTTGACTAATATGATCTAGATCATCTTGGCTGCTATATGAAATGCTAATTTACAGTGCTGCGGGGTGCTTCTCTCAGGGGATTTTCTTATATGTGACAATGATCACTTAGACTCTTGGATGTATATCTACTTTGGTTATATAAAATTGAGTTTGTTGTTTTTCTGGTTATTAAAAGTAGAGCTATCACTCATATTTATCGTCATTATTGCAATTAACTGATCCATTTATTTCATTAATAGACTCTTAATGATTTTTTAAGACATTTTCAAGGTGTGATTAAGATCACGTAAGGCGACGCCGTAGAATTAGTGAAATTGCACTGAAGTTTGTCAAGTGATTGTTTATATTGATTAAATTTATGATTGATAGGTGTTTTTCAATAGTGATGCAGATCACGCTTTTTAAAATCGAAATTTTATTGTGATGTAAGTCACTTAATTAAAATTACTTTAATTTGAAATTAAATAACCGTTATTTAAGTCACTTTCAGTTTTTTGAACAGCGGGATACTTCTCTTTCTACGAACTCAAAAAGAGCTTCTCGTCTTTAGCCGCCATTTTTATGGGAATATTTACAAAATAAAAAAGAGACGGAATACGTCTCTTTAATAGGGTAATTGGGTAAGTTATAGAAATAGGACCCATTATGGGAAATAGGACAAATATGCGCAGGCTTAAAACAACTTGCTGCCCCAGCCTAATTTTGTTCGCAGCACGTGGAAATAATTGTGACCTTTAGGATGAATTAAACGTAAACGTTCAGAGCTGCGGCGCACTATGATTTCATCGCCCGGTAACACGGCTAAATGCACATGGCCATCACAGCTGACTTCGAGGTTCTCGCCATTTTCGGGTGACACAACCATTTTTATCGTGCTGCAGGCATCGACGACAATCGGGCGACACGACAAAGTGTGCGGGAACATAGGCACTAAAATCAGGGCCTGTAAATTAGGCGTCAGGATAGCGCCGCCAGCGGAGAGGGCATAAGCCGTCGAACCGGTTGGCGTTGACACTATCATGCCGTCGGCACGCTGGCTGTACATGAACTGATCGTCAATATAGACCTCAAACTCAATCATGTGGGCAATTTTACCCGGATGGAGTACGGCTTCGTTGACGGCGGTATTGCTCGCCTTGAGCATACCGTGGCGATAGACTTCGGCTTCGAGTAAGAATCTGTGCTCGGTATCGAACTCACCGTCGAGTACCTTGGCGAGCGCTTCTTCAAAGGCATCGGGCGGCAGGTCGGTTAAGAAGCCTAAATTGCCGCGGTTAACGCCAATCACGCCTAAATCGAAGCGGGCTAATACCCTAGCTGCGCCAAGCATATTACCGTCACCACCGACGACTATGGCTAAGTCGCAGCGCGCGCCAATTTCTAGTAAATCGACCGCCTCGATATTGGGCCCTAACTCGGCAGCAACACGCTCTTCCACTAAGACTTCAAAGCCTTGCATTGTCAGCCAATGATGCAGACGTTTTAAGGTTTGGTTGGTCCCTTGGTGATGAGGTTTGCCGATAAGGCCGATAGTATGAAACTTTGTGGTCATATTTATGCTAGATCTGGCCTTAGGCCTTGAAACGTCAAAATTGATCCCCATAATATGCCCAGAGTATTTCAGAAACAAAGCATTTTTAGCTGGAGTGAAAATGAGCAACGAATCGATTAAAGCAGAACAGGATCTGATCCAAGAGGGTGTAGAGTCTGAAGTATCTACCGCAGAAGCAAGTCTGATCGATGAGCTTACCCAGGCCAATTTCCGTATTGAAGAGCTGGAACAGTTACTCGCTGAAGCTTTGGCGAAAGTTGAAGAGCAGAAGGATTCAGTCATCCGCGCCGCAGCCGAAGTCGATAATATTCGTCGTCGTGCCGCAATGGATGTGGAAAAGGCGAACAAGTTTGCCTTGGAAAAGTTCGCCAATGAACTTTTGCCAGTACTTGATAACATGGAGCGCGCATTGATGGGGACTAACCCAGAAGATGAAGCGACGAAAGCGATTTATCAAGGGGTTGAGTTAACTCAAAAAAGCTTACTCACTGCGGTGGCTAAATTTGGTGTTAAGCAAATTGATCCACAAGGTCAGTCATTTAACCCAGATCAACATCAAGCGATTGGCATGCAGCCAAGCGCTGAGTTCCCTGCGAACACTGTGATGTTGGTGATGCAAAAGGGTTATGAGCTGAACAGTCGCTTGCTGCGCCCTGCTATGGTAATGGTGTCACAGGGTGGCCCTAACCAAGAAAGCGCAACGATAGATATCGAAGCTTAAGTTTTATTGGATCAGCCGCTGTTATAACAGACAGCAACAAAAAAGGACTGCAATTGCAGTCCTTTTTTTTATGGGCGGAATATGTGCAAAATATTGGCGGAATCTATATTGGTAGGACTGAGCACCTTACCGAGATAAGCTAGTTCTACCTATTCCGCCAACTATTGAGCCATTTATTGTGCTAGATAAGCATTGATTTGCGCCAGTATACCTTCGGCATCCAGTTGCAAATCATGGGTGACTTCCTCTGGCGAGCCATGTTTGATGAATTCATCTGGCAAACCAATTTGAAGCACGGCTTTAGGCATTCGCAGCTTTTGAAGCTGCTCAAGCACGCCAGCACCAGCGCCACCCATAATGGCGTTTTCTTCCACTGTGACGAGCACTTCGTGGGTTTGCGCCATCTCTTTGACCAAATCAACATCAAGTGGTTTCACAAAGCGCATATCAACAACCGTTGCATCTAAGCTTTCGGCTGCGGTTAATGCTGAGGCTAACAAGGTGCCAAAGTTGAGTATGGCAATGCGCTTACCCACACGTTTGATCACGCCTTTACCAATCGGTAATGCCGTCATCGCTTCGACTTGCGTCGCTCCCGTGGCACAGCCCCTTGGATAACGCACTGCACTTGGGCCTGCATCATAGCAATAGCCAGTGTAGAGCATTTGACGACATTCATTTTCGTCCGACGGCGCCATGATCACCATGTTGGGGATGCAACGCATAAAGCTTAAATCGAATGCACCTTGGTGAGTTGGACCATCGGCACCGACAATACCGCCACGGTCAATAGCAAACAATACCGGTAATTGTTGCAGCGCTACATCATGAATAAGCTGATCGTAGGCGCGTTGCAGGAAGGTCGAGTAAATTGCCACTACAGGCTTGAAGCCTTCACAGGCAAAACCTGCTGATAGGGTGACAGCATGCTGCTCGGCAATCGCCGCATCGAAATATTGTTTAGGAAAACGCTGGGAAAACTCCACCATGCCCGAACCTTCGCGCATCGCAGGCGTAATCGCTAACACTTTCTCATCTTGCTCGGCAATGTCGCATAACCATTTACCAAAGACTTGAGAAAAGGTCGGTAAACCGGGTTTGGTGGCCGGCTTTTTAAACAGCGACGGGTCAAACTTAGGCACCGCATGCCAACCGATAGGATCTTTTTCAGCAGGTTCATAACCACGACCTTTCTTCGTCATGATGTGCAGCACCTGTGGACCTTTAAGATTGCGCATATTACGCATGGTCTCGACCAGAGCATCAACATCGTGGCCGTCGATAGGACCGATATAGTTGAAACCTAACTCTTCAAACAGGGTGCCAGGAACGACCATGCCTTTGAGGTGTTCCTCAGTGCGCTTGGCCATTTCTTTGATGACGGGCATGCCTTTCAACACTTTCTTGCCGCCTTCGCGCAGCGTAGTGTAAAAACGGCCTGACATCAGTTGTGCTAAATGGTTATTGAGGGCGCCGACATTTTCAGAGATCGACATTTCGTTGTCGTTCAATACCACGAGCATGTCATTGTGCAAGTCGCCAGCGTGGTTCATGGCTTCAAATACCATGCCGCCTGTCATGGCGCCATCGCCGATCACGGCAACGACTTTACGACCCGCTTGCTCTTTTTCAGCGGCAATCGCCATCGCCAGCGCGGCGCTGATAGACGTGCCTGAATGCCCAACGCTGAAAGTATCGTATTCACTTTCTTCACGCCATGGGAAAGGATGCAAACCATCTTTTTGTCTAATGGTGTGCATCTTGTCACGGCGACCCGTAAGAATTTTATGGGGATAAGCCTGATGGCCCACATCCCAAATCAGCCGATCAAAAGGGGTGTTGTAGACATAGTGCAGCGCAACAGTGAGTTCCACTGTGCCGAGCCCAGAGGCAAAATGTCCGCTGGATATGCCAACAGACTTAAGAAGGAACTCGCGCAGTTCGTCGGCTACTTGTGGTAAAAGTGCCTGAGGAAGCTGGCGGAGTTCATTAGGGGTGTTGGCCTGCGCCAACACGGGAAACTGAGAAATGTCCAAACTCATAGCGAGATACTTCGACTCTTATTATATTCTTCGCTCAATGATATAGCGGGCGAAGTCTGCAATTAACTGGCTATTGTATGGCAATTTAGCCAGCGCTGATAGTGCCTCTTGGATCAGTTGTTTGGCGGTGTCTTGTGCACCTTGTAGTCCAAGTAGTTGTGGAAACGTACTCTTATTCGATTCAGTATCAGAGCCTTGCGGCTTACCGAGTTCTTCGGTGGTGGCTACTATGTCAAGGATATCGTCTTGTACTTGGAAGGCGAGTCCGACCGCACGGGCAAAATCCATCATAGCAGCATACTGATCTTTTGGCGCGTTCGCGGCGATTAACGCTAACTCAACAGCGCAGCTGATAAGGGCGCCCGTTTTCATATTATGTAACTGAGTTAATGCTTTAAGATCAATATGTTTATCTGTTGAGGCTAAGTCTATCGCTTGGCCGCCACACATGCCACGATAACCTGAGGCTTTTGCCAATACTCTGACCATAGCGATATGTTGCTCGCTGCTGATCCCAGCTACCGCTTCGGTGACAATTTCAAAGGCTAAGGTCTGCAGTGCATCCCCAGCTAAAATGGCGGTCGCTTCATCAAACGCGATATGCACTGTGGGCTGACCACGGCGCAGCTCATCATCATCCATGGCGGGTAAATCGTCGTGGATCAATGAATAAGCATGGATACATTCAATGGCTGCGGCGCAAGCATCTAATTTTTCGAGCTCGACCCCAAACATGCGTCCGACACTGTATACAAGGAAAGGTCGAATGCGTTTGCCACCCAATAAGGCGCCGTAAGTCATGGCAGCTTTTAATTGGGGAGCGGTATCTTCAAGCGTACTAAAACGCTGTTTTAATTGATTATCAACCCGTTGTTGAAATTCTTGAATGGCACTGACTAACACGCTTATTCGCCCTCAACGGCATAGGTGGATAGGGGCGCATTTTCATCTTGTTTCAGTAAAATGGCCACTTTTTGTTGGGCTTGTTCGAGTTTTGCTTGGCTATTTCGAACCAGATTGATGCCACGTTCAAATTGTTTTAACGCGTCATCGAGGGAGATATCGCCTTGTTCTAGATCGGCAACAATGCGCTCGAGTTCGCCAAGGGATTCTTCAAAACTGAGATTTTCGGGTTTCTTCGCCACGTTTATGCTTCCTTTGATTTAGCGGACACAAGGTATATCAGGGCGGCTTTAGGGTCAAATTCAGACTAAAGATATTTGCTCAATAGCACGCTTTGTTACTGAAATTTTTTCAGAAAATATAAATTGTCGCTAAACTTGCTTAGTGTGTGTCCGATAACTGACAATAGTATCATCATTTGTATGGTAATTTTTAACTTGATAGACAAGGCTCGCATGTGTGTCGTTGGGATTATCTTACTCAGTGGAACTGCTGAGTGTTATTGCTTACCTAGGGTGAGTATTATGTCGTTTATTACGAAAAGTGAGGAGCCGTTGTGGATTTAGCAACAGTAATTGGAATTGTGGGTGCCTTTGGTTTCATCTTAGGGGCAATGGCCACCAGCGGCGGTTTAATGATTTTCGTTGATGTACCTTCGATTCTTATTGTTTTCGGTGGGTCCTTCTTCGTAGTGATGATGAAGTTCAATCTTAAACAGTTTTTTAGTGCGGTAAAAATCGCCGCTAAAGCGTTTATTTTTAAGATTGATAAGCCAGAAGATTTGATTGAACAGTCCGTGACTATGGCTGATGCCGCCCGTAAAGGCGGTTTTTTAGCTTTAGAAGAAGCGCAAATTACCAACAGCTTTATGCAAAAAGCCGTCGACATGCTCGTTGATGGTCACGATGGTGAAGTGGTGCGCGCTGCCTTAGAGAAGGATATCGCCCTGACCGAAGAGCGCCATCGTACTGGGATCGGCATTTTTAGAGCCTTCGGTGACGTAGGTCCTGCAATGGGCATGATAGGTACGCTGGTGGGTCTTGTGGCCATGCTGTCAAACATGTCAGATCCTAAATCCATCGGCCCTTCAATGGCGGTGGCCTTGTTAACCACCTTATACGGCGCTATGGTCGCCAACATGGTTTGTCTTCCTATCGCGGATAAGTTAACGCTTAGGATGGGTGAAGAAATGCTGAACCGTAACTTGATTATGGATGCGGTATTGGCGATTCAAGACGGACAAAACCCTCGGGTGATTGAAGGCTTCTTGAAAAATTATCTGGCTGAGAAAAATCGCAAAATAGATACAACGGACGGAGAGTAGCCCATGGCTAAGGCTAAGTGCAACTGTCCACCGGCCGGAGCACCGATGTGGTTGGCGACCTTTGCTGACTTGATGTCGCTGTTGATGTGTTTCTTCGTGTTGTTATTGTCATTTTCCGAAATGGACGTAATGAAGTTTAAGCAGATCGCGGGCTCAATGAAGTATGCCTTTGGTGTGCAAAATAAGGTGGAAGTCAAAGATATCCCGAAGGGGACGTCAGTGATTGCCTTAGAATTTAGACCAGGACGTCCCGATCCCACCCCGATTGAAATAATCAACCAACAAACCAATGAAATGACGGAACCTGTATTGGATTACCAAGCGGGTGAAGACGACAGTGCGGGCGGCGTGCAGCAGCAAAGTGGTTCCCAGCGTGGCGGCGAAGCCACTGCAACAGCGCAGGAAGTGGCTGATGCGGTTAAGGCCGAAGCGGCAGCGGCGCAGGATAAGATCAATCAAGAAGTGAAGAAGATGGCGCAGGAACTCAATAAAGAAATCACCGATGGTGCGATAGAAATTGAGTCCTTAGGTCAGCAGATTATTATCCGTATCCGTGAGAAGGGCGCATTTGCCTCTGGTTCTGGCTTCCTTCAGCCTCGATTTAAACCTGTGGTGCGCTCTGTTGGCGAACTGCTAAAAGATGTGCCAGGGATTATTACGGTATCGGGTTACACGGATGATATGCAAATCAGCGATGAGCTTTATAGCTCTAACTGGGATTTATCCAGTAAACGTGCTGTGGCTGTGGCCCACGAGTTAGTACAAGTTAAAGGCTTTGATTCTAAAAGGATGAAAGTGGTTGGCATGGCGTCTAACAATCCGATAGTGCCAAATGATTCACCGGAGAATCGTGCCCGTAACCGCAGGGTGGAAATTGCCATTGAGCAAGGTAAAGCGAAGGAATCTGATGAAATTCAGGTTGGTAATTCGCCTTAGGTAGCTTGGTACTCACTGGATCTAAAGCCGCAATCCTGTTGCGGCTTTTTTATTGGGTTAAGGTGGACTTTTCATTTTTTGCTAACGCTTTGTGCATCAAAGCGCTGTGGTTGCTTTGAATCCATTTGGGCTTTACGCCAATCGCAGAGAGTGAGTAATCCCTAAGCTTCCTTCAAGCTTACCTCAACGACTTATCTCAAATAATTCATTTCAAACCACTCATTTTAAGCAGGGCAATTCAAACTGAGCGAATAGGCTTCACTGACATTATCCCGACCGAATTCGCTTAAAAATCCCGCCGTGACTTAATTACTAATACGCCATTAATCCGCCATAAATGTGGCTTGTGTGGCTGTTTGCGATGCGCGCTGAAATTCGCATTTTTAGGTCGCTTGGGTATATAATCCCCCGATTATTCTTTTAACCAATTTTGCTGTTTTAAAATTGCCCGCGGAAATCCCATGAAGTTTATTGTAAAGCTGTACCCAGAAATCATGATGAAGAGCAAACCCGTAAGGATGCGCTTCACCAAAATGCTCGAAACCAACATACGTAATGTGCTCAAAAAAGTCGACGAAGACGCTAAAGTTCAACGTCAGTGGGACCGCATTATGGTGATGGTACCAAAGGATAAGCCTGAGTTGGCCCAAGCCTTCGGTGAGCGTCTGGCGTGTATTCCTGGCATTGCACACGTAGTGCAAGTGGATGAGTACAGCTTTGAATCTGTGGACGATATTTATCAGCAAGTCTTGCCTGTTTACCGTGACCAACTCGCGGGTAAAACCTTTTGTGTGCGAGTGAAGCGCACTGGCGATCACGATTTTAATTCTATCGAAGTTGAGCGTTACGTCGGCGGCGGCTTAAATCAGTTTACCGATGCTTTAGGTGTGCGTTTAAAGAATCCCGATATTACCGTTAACCTTGAAATTGAACGCGATAATCTTTACATGGTCACTAAGCGTATTGAAGGCTTAGGTGGTTTCCCGATGGCGACACAGGAAGATGTGTTGTCCTTGATTTCAGGTGGTTTTGACTCTGGTGTGTCTAGCTATCAATTTATCAAAAAGGGCGCGCGTACCCATTACTGCTTCTTTAATCTGGGCGGCGCACAGCACGAAATTGGTGTTAAACAAGTGGCTTACCATTTGTGGAAAACCTACGGCGAATCCCACAAGGTGAAGTTTATCTCTGTGCCTTTTGAGCCTGTGGTTGCTGAGATTTTAGAGCGTATCGATAATGGCCAAATGGGCGTTGTGCTCAAGCGTATGATGATGCGCACCGCGGCGCGTATTGCCGACCGTATGGGCATTCAAGCCTTGGTGACCGGTGAAAGTTTAGGCCAAGTCTCTAGCCAAACGCTGACCAACTTAAACGTGATTGACCGCTGTACTGAGCTGCTGATTTTACGTCCGCTGATTGCCATGGATAAACAAGATATTATCAACGAGAGCCGTAAAATCGGCACCGAAGATTTTGCCAAGTCTATGCCTGAATATTGCGGCGTGATTTCGCAAAAGCCGACGGTTAAAGCGGTATTAGCTAAAGTAGAAGCGGAAGAGAAGAAGTTCTCTGAAGATTTGATCGATCAAATCATCGCCCAGTCTGTCACTATTGATATCAGGGAGATCGCAGAACAAATGGATACTCGGATTACTGAGACTGAAACGGTCGCCAGTATTGATACCAACCAAGTGGTCATTGATATTCGCGCCCCTGAAGAAGAGGAAAGCAAACCGTTGCAAATTGAAGGCATTGAGATTAAACGTATCCCATTCTTCAAGTTAGCGACTCAATTTGCCGATCTCGATAAGCAAAAGACTTATTTGCTGTATTGTGAGCGTGGGGTGATGAGTAAATTGCAGGCATTGTATTTAATCGAGCAAGGCTACACTAACGTCAAAGTGTATCGCCCATAAATCCATGTAAACTTGCCCACTGACATGTCTTGTCAGTGGGAAGAGCCCATAGATCTTGAATACAAAAAAGCCGCATATCAATGCGGCTTTTTCTTTTGGTCTTCGCGGTGAAAACCTAAATTGGTGTTGTCTTATAAGCTGTTAGGCTTAACGACTTGCTGATTTGATGCGACATCATCTGCGGCAATCAATAGCGTGGCTTCTTGCAGCACTTCTTGGTGCATTTTATTCATTGCAGCAGTTAAGTCTGCAGTGATACTGGCTTGTAAGTCGCTAGTATCGATGACGATTTCGTCAACGAGTACATTAGCACTGGCATTTAAGCTGAGTGCTGAAATTATCGCTAACGCAAACGCTGATTTTAAATTAAACATAGTCGCCTCCGGGCTGACAAATTAACGCTGTCAGACATTCCCATCACCAACTTTGAGATTGTCCAACTAGGGTGTTTCATAGATATAAGTGTTTCGTGGATACCGCTGTTTCAATGGCGCAAAATTTAACCAAAATCACTGGCCTTTACAAACGATTAAATGTAACAATACGGATTAGAAAAACTAATTAAAAAACGAGACTGAGATCACTATGTCCAGACGATTACCACCGCTTAATGCGGTTAAAGCATTTGAGGCAGCCGCGCGGCATTTGAGCTTTACGCGCGCAGCAGAAGAATTGTTTGTTACGCAGGCTGCGGTGAGCCATCAAATAAAGGCATTAGAAGATTTCCTCGGATTAAAATTATTTCGTCGAAAGAACCGTTCTTTGCTTTTAACTGAAGAAGGGCAGAGCTACTTCCTCGACATCAAAGACATCTTTATTCAACTCGCCGATGCTACCGACCGATTACTCGCCCGCAGTGCGATTGGTTCACTGACGGTCAGTATGTCGCCCAGTTTTGCAATTCAATGGTTAGTGCCGCGTTTGGCAAAGTTCAGTGAGAAAAATCCCGATATCGATGTGCGTATTAAAGCTGTCGATACCGAAGCCAGCTCATTAACCGATGATGTGGATGTGGCTATTTATTATGGTCTAGGCAATTGGCCTGGTCTGCGCGCCGATAAGCTCAGAAACGAAGTGCTCATTCCTGTGTGTTCGCCCATGTTGCTCAACGGTCCTAAGCCGTTGTCAAAACCGAGCGATTTAAAATATCACACGCTATTACATGATATGAATCGTCACGATTGGCAGGCGTGGTTTAGACAATGTGGGATTAACGATATTAATGTGAACCAAGGCCCCATTTTCAGTCATTCGTCCTTGGTATTGCAGGCGGCAGCCCATGGTCAAGGCGTGGCTTTAGGTTACAGCGTACTGGCGCGTCCCGACATAAAAGCCGGTCGTCTCGTATGCCCATTCCAAGAAGTCTTGGTCAGTAAAGATGCTTACTACTTGGTTTGCCAGCAGAATCACGCTGAACTTGGTAAGGTCGTCGCGTTTCGCGAATGGATGTTAGATATGTTTGCTGAGGAGTCGCGTAGTGAGTTGTTGCCCGGATAAGCCAAGTTTTGTATTAGAGGGTGAGCCTGCGAGCACTGTGGTTTTATTGGCCCACGGCGCGGGCGCTAACATGGACTCTGAGTTTATGCAGTCCATGTCGGCGGGGCTTGTGGCTAAGGGCTGCCAAGTGATGCGCTTTAATTTTCCCTATATGCAGGCCAATGCCGTCGATGGTAAACGGCGTCCACCGGACCGCGCGCCTAAATTGCTCGCGTGTTTTACACAGATGCTCGATATCGCTCATTCACAACCTAAGGTCGAGCGTGTCGTACTGATGGGCAAATCCATGGGCGGACGTATGGCAGCGTTATTAGCCTGCGATCCCGCATTAGCGGCGCGCATCGATAGAGTCATTTGTTTAGGTTATCCCTTCGTACCACTCAAAGGTGGCGAGCCCAGATTGGAACCTTTGAATGAATGCCAAGTCCCAGTATTAGTCGTACAGGGCGAGCGGGATAAGTTCGGTTGCAAAGAGCAGATCCCAAATTGGCCTTTGAAAGCTGAGATAGAATTGGCTTGGATAACCGACGGCGATCATAGTTTTGTCCCAAGAAAGTCGTCAGGCACCACTGAAGCGGCTAACCTTGCACGTGCCATTGATTTATCAAGCGATTTTATTGGTTAGCTTAATGTTGAGCGAATGAATGTTGAATGAGTTAAGCCCATTCCAGCAGGAGAGTTAAATGCGTAAAGGTCTATTGTTACTCGCCGCCGTGAGCGGATTCTTAGCCGTCGCCTTAGGGGCTTTTGGTGCCCATGGTTTAAAAGCAGTCGCACCACCGGATTTGATTGACGTGTTTAATCTTGGGGTGCAATACCATTTCTACCATACCTTCGCCTTAATCATGGTTGCCTTTTCGGGCCAATGGTTAACCTCACGTTTATTGGACTGGTCGGCGTATTTGTTTATTGCAGGCATAGTGCTATTTTCTGGCTCATTATACGGACTGGCATTGTTCGGCACTAAGTGGCTTGGCCCTGTCACGCCAATGGGCGGTGGGTGTTTCTTACTCGGCTGGTTATTATTTGCTGCCGCGGTATGGCGCCATAAAGTGATTGACGGTCACGAGTCTTAATCTCGAACGTTAAGTGTGAGTTAACAGGCTTAGGGCGCACCTAAGCCTTTTTTATTTCTCCAATCGCAATTCAAGGTTCCGCAGTAGGCAAATAGGGCATTTGTGGATTGAAATTGGTATACTGACGCCCAAATCGATAGTCAGCCAATGCTTTGGCTTGGATTTCTCAGGGATCCCCATGAAAAACCTATTTTTATTTTGCCGCGCAGGCTTTGAAAAAGAATGCGCTGCAGAAATCCAACAGCGAGCCGGTGAGCTCAATGTGGGTGGCTTTGTTAAGGCCAACAATAACGACGCCTATGTCGTGTACCAATGTTTTGAAGATGACGCCGCAGATACCTTAGTCAAACAACTGCCTTTAGATTCGCTCATTTTCGCTCGTCAGATGTTTGCTGCCAGCGACTTATTAGTCGACTTGCCTGAAAATGACAGAATAAGCCCAATCGTGGCGGCACTCAGTGACGTCAGCAAAGCGGGTGAAGTGCGGGTTGAAACGCCAGATACTAACGAAGCGAAAGAGCTATCGGCTTTTTGCCGTAAGTTCACAGTGCCTTTACGCCAGCATTTGAAAAAATCTGGCAGTTTGCTCGCGCAGGAAAATCCAAAACGTCCGATTATCCACGTGTGTTTTATCGGACCCGGCCGTGCCTATGTGGGTTATTCCTACAGCAATAACAGCTCGCCACACTTTATGGGTATTCCACGTCTGAAAATGGCGGCGGATGCTCCGAGTCGTTCTAGCCTGAAACTCGATGAAGCCTTTGGCCAATTCGTGCCTAAGGAAGAGCAAGAAGAGCGTATTCGCAGTGGCATGAATTCAGTGGATTTGGGCGCTTGCCCTGGTGGCTGGACTTATCAACTGGTGCGTCGTGGCATGTTTGTGTCGGCTGTCGATAATGGTCCTATGGATGAGAAACTCATGGAAACGGGCCAAGTGAAGCATTACCGTGAAGACGGTTTCCGTTTCGAGCCACAGCGCAAAAATATCTATTGGCTAGTGTGCGACATGGTTGAGAAACCAGCGCGTGTTGCCGAACTGATTGAAGCTTGGGCGATTAACGGTTGGTTTAAGGAAGCGATTTTCAACCTTAAATTACCGATGAAGAGCCGCTATAAAGAAGTCACTGCCATTCTTGAGACCATGCAGACCATTCTTAAAGAGAACGGCGTGACCGATTTTAAAGTGCAGTGTAAGCATCTTTATCACGACCGTGATGAAGTGACAGTGCATTTATGGCTGCGTCCTAATACCGCGTGGAATTAATTCCTGCGATAACTCTGCAGTGATATTACCGTCGTTACTCGCGTACGTTACTTAGGTACGCTAATACGGTAATCGTCACGCAGATTTAAAAGATACGCAGTTTTAAAGCCATGCAGATTTAAAAGCCAGATAACAAAAAGCCCCAAAGGAAACTTCGGGGCTTTTTCGTGTTTACTCATTTGAGTTTCAAGCGCTTACTTCTTATGAAGCTTAAGCTTGAACAAGCGCGTTATAGACTCGTCTTAAACGCGCTCAGCATTGAGATCACAGACGCTCAAGAACAGCTTGAGTAAAGTCAGTCGTGCCGTGGGTGCCGCCTAAATCGCGAGTGGTACGGTCGCCTTCTTCGATCACTGCAGATACCGCTTTACGGATTTGCTCAGCTTTGTCAGCCATACCTAAATATTCCAGCATCTGGATAGAGGCTAAAATTACTGAGGTTGGGTTCGCGAGGTTTTTACCAGCGATATCCGGTGCACTACCGTGAACGGCTTCGAAAATCGCTGCATCACGGCCAATGTTTGCGCCTGGTGCCATACCTAAACCACCGACTAAACCTGCACACAGATCCGATAAAATGTCACCGAACAGGTTGGTCGTCACGATCACATCGAAGTTTTCTGGGTTCATCACTAACTTCATGCACGTTGCATCGACGATCATTTCTTCTGTCTTGATGTCTGGGTAACGTAGGCTCACTTCACGGGCCACTTTCAGGAACAGGCCTGATGTTGACTTCATGATGTTGGCTTTGTGCACGATAGTGACTTTTTTACGGTTTTCTTTGCGAGCCAGTTCGTAGGCGAAAGTGGCGATTTGCTCGGCACCTTGGCGAGTCACGATACTGGTGGCTTCTGCTGTCAAACCATCTTCAGACACTTTTTGGCCATAGCCAGAATACATGCCTTCAGTGTTTTCACGTACTGTGATGATATCGATATTTTCGTAACGAGCTTGAGTGCCTTTGAACGAAATCACTGGGCGTACGTTAGCGTACAGGCCGAATTTTTTACGTAAGGTCACGTTGATAGAGGTAAAGCCTTCACCTACTGGCGTCGTCAGCGGACCTTTCAGTGTGATACGGTTTTTTTCGATTAATTCTAAGGTGCGCGGTGGCAGTAACTCGCCTTGCTTTTCGAGTGCAGTCAGGCCGGCATCGGCAAATTCATATTCAAAATCACAGCCCGCTTTATCGAGAATTTTTAAGGCTGAATCAATAATACTTGGGCCAATTCCATCACCTGGAATTACGGTTATCGTTCTTTTTGACATGGAGAAGTCCTTCCACGGTTCGTCGTTACTGCAATTGTCTGCCCCCAGCGTTAACTGGGTAGCAGGACTATGAATTTGGTATTTTTTCTGTCTATTATTTTAACCATCTTTGGTCAAACTTCACAGGAAATAGTGAGCAATATCACGATTTTTTATGTGGTATAACTTGTAAAAATACTGGGTTATCACCATGATGGAGAGCCAATGGTTAAAAAAGTCTACTTTAGTCTAATAAATATATAAAAGAGGAAGACATTGAAGTTAATCCCTATCACATCTCTGGTGCTGTTATCCCTTGGAATATTGCCTGCAGTGCAGGCTGAAACCAGCACTAAACCGCTCACCCTCACAGACATCATGCACTTTGAGTCCCTTGAAAAGCCGGTTATCGCAGATAAGGGCCAAGTCATCGCGGTCGAGTCTGCGCCCGATCGCGGGGATAGTCACGTCATTGTGAAAAATGTGCTGTCGCAGCAAAGTTATCAAATTGCAGGTGGGTCAGATCCTTTAGTGAGTCACGATGGTCGCTTTGTGGCTGTGGTGGTTAAACCGAGTTTGCTCACGCGTGAAACGAGTGATGCCAAGGCGAAGAAAAAACTCAAGTCCGACATGGTATTACTCGATACCCAAACGGGCACTCAAACCCGCTTTGAGCGCGTGAAGGAATTCGTGTTCAGTGATGACGGTAAGCATTTGGCAATGTGGTTTGAGGCCGATGAAGAGTCTAAAAAAGATGCTGAGCCTAAAACCATCGAAAAACTCGCTGAAGCCGGCACACAAACCCTAGCGAAAGCCGATAAGCCAAAGGTTGATAAGTTTGACCAAGGCCGCCGTTTTACTTTGCTTAGTTTAGACGGTCAAACCCAGCGCATCGATGTTGAGCAAGTGACAGGTTATGTGTTTGATAAGGCGAGCCGCCGACTTGCGTTAGCGGTGAATGATATCGCCAATAAACAGCATCAATTGCAGTTAGTGGATTTACGTACCCACCAAAAAACCGTCGTTTTTGACTCGCCTAGCCAACAGGTTGGTGCGTTAGCGCTGGCTAAAAATAGTCGTTGGCTAGCGTTTACGCAGGGCAAAGATAGCGAGTTACCCTATGGTCGCAGCTATCAGTTATCGTTGGTCGATTTGCAATCGGGTAAAATCAGCAAAACTCCTGAGTCACCTGAGTGGAAACTTAATCGCTACACAAGTTTAAGCTTCTCATTGGACAGCGAACGGCTGTTCTTCGGCCGCGTGCCAGAGGTGAGCCAGCAGCTTAGTTTGCAGAAAATCACCGAAGAAAAAGACCTGTTCGATGCCGATATTGTTACTGGACAGCGTGGGCTTAAGGTGTGGCATGGTGACGACCCACGGATTAAACCTCACGAAATCAAGCAATATGAGGATGAGCAAAAACGCACTTACCTTGCGGTATTGCATTTAGGCTCAAATAACGTGGTGCAGCTTGGCGATAAAACCGTGCCAGATGTGACGATTTCACAGCATAAGCGCTTTATGTTGGCGAGTTCAGATTTGCCTTATCGCAAGATGGCGACGTGGGCTGGCTTCTATCAAGACTATTATCTGGTCGACATTAACACTGGCAGTAAGGTGCCTTTTTTGACTCAGCAGCCGAGCGATGCCGAGCCAAGTTTGTCGGGTAACGGCAAGTATGTGGCTTATTATCAGCAAGGTAATGTGTATCTTTATGATATTGCTGAGGCTCGTCGTACTAATCTCACAAAATCCCTGAAGGTCAGCTTTGCTGATGAAGACCATGATTATCCTTCGAGCGCGCCGGGATACGGTTTTGGTCCTTGGCTTAAAGATGACGCAGGGTTCTTAGTTTACGATAAATACGATGTCTGGCAGTTTAATACTGAGTCTAAGGCAGGTTTTGCGCTAACCGCAGGCAAAGGGCGCACCCAGAAAATCCAATATCGTCTCGAGGGCTTAGTCGATAATCCCGATGAGCCGACTGAACTTGCCTATAACGCCACTGTGTTACTCCACGGTTATAGCGATAAAACTAAGGGTGATGGCTTCTACCAAGCGACGCTAGGCGCAGCGGGCGTGAAGACGCTGATGCAAGGCGAGTATAAATTGACTGTGTTAGGCCGCAGCAAAGACGCTGATACCATTGTGTTTTCTAAGGAGCGTTTCGATTTATTCCCTGACTTGTATACGGCTAACTATAGCGCACCGCAAAATGCAGTTAAGCAAACGGATTTAGATAAGCAGCGTCAAGCCTATAACTGGAGCCAATCTGAGTTAGTTCACTGGACGAATGGCGATGGTAAGCCTTTAGATGGGGTGCTGATCAAGCCGACCAATTATCAAGCGGGTAAGCGCGTTCCTGTACTGGTTTATTACTATCGCTTTATGACGGATAGACTGCATGCCTTCCCGCAGATGAACATTAACCACAGGCCTAATTTTGCTTGGTATATCAATAATGGCTATGCGGTGTTCCTGCCTGATATTCGTTTTGAAATTGGTTACCCTGGTACGAGTTCGGTGCAAGCGCTCACTTCAGGTGTGCAAAAGCTGATTGAGATGGGTATTGCCGATCCCGATGCTATTGGTCTGCAAGGTCATTCTTGGAGTGGTTATCAAACGGCGTTTGCCATCACTCAAACTAAGATGTTTAAGGCGGCGGTCGCGGGTGCGCCGGTATCGAACATGACCAGCGCCTACAGTGGTATTCGCCATGGTACGGGTATTGCGCGTCAGTTCCAGTATGAAACGGGACAGAGCCGTATTGGCGCGAGTTTGTTTGCCGCGCCACAAAAGTACATTGAAAACTCGCCAGTATTCTACGCTGACCGAATTCAAACGCCTTTGATGATCATGTTTGGTGATAAGGACGATGCGGTGCCATGGGAACAAGGTGTTGAAATGTACTTGGCCATGCGCCGTGCGGGTAAAGATGTGGTGTTCTTACAATATGAGGATGAGCCGCATCACTTGAAAAAGTACCCGAATAAGCTCGATTACAGCATTCGCATGATGCAGTATTTCGATCATTATCTGAAGGGTAAACCCGCGCCAGAATGGCTCAGCAAAGGCGAAGCCTATGTCGAGTACAAGGCCGATGATGAATAAGTGACTGATTTAGCTTATTGCTATCGCACTGAGTGACCTAGGTATGCTGTCACTAAGACGTTCAGTTGGTTAATTATGAAAACAAAAACGCCACCGATTAGGTGGCGTTTTTATTTAGATGTCAGTCGTATTTATTTACTGCTCAATGTCTCGTGGGCGGAAGTGAGCACAGTGTCCGTGCCCGCATCGAGGTATTGCTTGTAGGTATCTTGGCCCCAAGCAATCAACTTATCATTTTCAAAAATAAGCGGGGTACATTCCTCTTTGGTCGTCACACCGTCTGATTTCTCATGGTGAGTGCGATAAAAGAGCACCTGTAACTTGGTTTCTTTGACGGCTTTTGCCTCTGAAAAGTCGGCTTTACCGAGCAATTCTTTTACCGAACCGATATTTTGCCCTAAGGTTAAATCGTTCATCTTCTGGCTGTTATAGGCCTGTCGGTCCTCCCAATTCATGTCTTCTGGCGTTGGTTCATAAACCAGTACAACCACAGCGACAAAGGCGACGTAGGCGGCAAAAATACTACCGATAATTACTGAAACTTTTGATTTCATTTATAGTTATTCCTTTACCTCATTAAATGAGTCACTTGAGCACGTCCATAAAATACGCTTTTGTTGCGCTAAGGTAAATGCGTTAATTGCAACTTTGTATTAACAGAAGTTTAGTCTTGATTGATGGTTTTTTCAGGTGGGGAGTCAATCACGCGAAAGTCTTTCAAGTTGATATTGAGTGGTAGGTCCGTTTGTAACTGCGCCAGCTTATAACTCAGCCTCGCCATCTCTTTGCCCTCGGCAAGTTTTTTGGCTTGCTTAGCGCCTAGGTTGGATAAGGATGAAAACAAGGTCGGTAAGCTTCTAAAGGTTTTCAATAACTCGGCGGCCGACTTAGGGCCTATGCCCGCAATACCAGGAATTTTATTACCGCTGTCGCCCGCTAATGCCATCAAGTCGAGAAATTGGCTGCGCTCAACACCAAGCTTTTGTTCCAACGCCGCAATATCAAGATACTGCTGATTAAAGTGATCCCATTGACTAATTTGGCGATGATTAAGCTGACTAAAACCTTTGTCGGTTGACACAATTATGGCTTCACCTTGCGCTTTAGCGGTTTTTATCGCCAGTGTCGCAATCACATCATCGGCCTCCGCGGCGGCATAAATAGAGCCAATGTGCATTGCGGTTAAATGGTCTTGCAGCGCAACTAAACCCTGCGCCAGTGGTTCTGGCATAGGTTTACGACCTTTTTTGTAATCGGGATAAAGCTGTTTACGCCATGAGATTTCATCACCGTCCCACACGATAGCCACATGGGTAGGGCGATGCACCCGCAGCAGTTTAGTGCACGCCGAACTGACGCGCTCTGTGAGGCTTTGCATATCTGTTTCATCGGGGATCGCCGCATAGATGCGGCGAACCAAGTTGAGACCATCGATGATTAAAAACTTGTTCATGGGGTGTCGTTGTTTCGCTCTCTATTTCACTATTTGGTAGCAAGGAATATAAGCGCTTCCGGGAAGCTTCATTCTCTGTTGTTGCACAAATGCACTCAAGAGCTTATCCATCATATCCATGAGTTTAGGATCGCCTTTCAATTGGAAGGGACCATCGCGCTCTATGTGCTTGATTGTTTCCGACTTGACGTTGCCTGCCACTATACCCGAAAACGCTTTGCGCAGGTTGGCGGCAAGCTCGGCTTTGTTGGTTTGGAAGTGCAAGTCCAAGTTTGCCATCACCTCGTGGCTCGGGACAAAAGGTAACTGGAATTCAGATTCAATCTTCAGTGCCCATTGATATTGGTAAGCATCACCCGTTGAGCGGCGATAGGCTTTCACCTGCTCCATGCTTTTCTTCATGATACGCGCCACTTCAGTGGGATTATCTATGATGATTTGATACTTTTTCTGAGCTTCAGGGCCCAAGGTTGAGGCAATAAACTCATCAATTTTGATGAAGTAATCGGCGCTTTCAGTGGGGCCTGTGAGGATCAGCGGGAAAGGGGTTTCTTGGTTTTCTTCGTTGAGTAAGATACCTAAGATATAGAGCAGCTCTTCCGCCGTGCCAGCACCACCTGGGAAGATAATAATGCCGTGACCTAAACGCACGAAGGCTTCGAGGCGTTTTTCAATATCGGGCAAGATCACCAGTTCATTGACGATTTGATTCGGTGGCTCGGCGGCAATAATACTTGGCTCAGTCAAACCAATATAACGGGCATTTTTAATCCTTTGTTTGGCATGGCCTATGGCCGCGCCTTTCATCGGGCCTTCCATCGCGCCAGGACCACAGCCAGTGCAAATGTCTAATTCCCTCAGGCCAAGTTGATAGCCTACCTCGCGGGTATACTGGTATTCGATAGCATTAATACTGTGCCCGCCCCAACAGACGACCACATTAGGGTCTTTCATGGGGGCAATCGCCCGCGCGTTACGCAAAATATCAAACACCACATTGGTGATATGGTGGGCGTTGGTCAGATTAATGTGTTTGAGCGAGTCGTATCTGTCGCTGATGTAAAGGATGTCGCGTAAGACTGAGAACAAATGTTCTTGAATGCCGGTGATTATTTGGCCATCGACAAAGGCTTGTTCAGGGGGATTGACCAGTTCTAATTTAACACCGCGTTCCCGTTGTAGGACGTGGATGTCGAAATCATGGTATTGCTCGAATAGGGCTTTAGAGTTGTCGGTTTTTAAACCCGCGGCAAGTACTGCTAAGGAGCAGTTGCGGTACAGTTGATATAGCGTGCTTTTGGCACTTTTTTTGAGACGATCAACTTCAAGTTGCGAAAGCTGATCCATGCTGCCTTTAGGGCTGACTTTTACTATCATTTATCACTCCTTCGTCATGACAGGAGTGATTAGAGGAGGCGTATAGTGGGGCTCAATTATACGTCAATCACAACCCTGTCTCTGCTTTCGTGTTTTGCTTTATAGAGTGCTGCATCGGCGCGTTCGAAGGTCTCATGTATGAGCTCACTTCCCATAACTTGCGCAGCCCCTATAGATACTGTAACTGTAATTCTCTGATTTTTAAATTTAAATGGAATATTTTTTACTTTCTCGCGCACTCTGTTTAAAAGTTGAGCGATATCAGCAGGTGCGACATCAGGTAATAACAGGACAAATTCTTCGCCGCCATAACGGGCCACAAATTCGGTATCTCGTAGTGAGTTTTTCAATGCCATTGCAATCACCTGCAAGGTTTTATCACCTGTGCTATGGCCAAAGCTGTCGTTGATGGTTTTGAAGTGGTCAATATCGGCAACCGCCACCCAAAGTGGAGATTTATGCCGTTGATAGTTGCGGTATTCCAAATCCATGCGCTCTTCTAACGCGGCACGGTTAGGCAATTGAGTTAAGCTATCGAGCAAGTTGAGTTTTTGTTGTTCAAACAATCGCTCTTTGTAGGTATTGGCCTCGTTACTTAATTCATTAAGCTCTTTGCGCATTGTTTCCATTGATTTACGCAGTAAGGCTTGTTCTCTTTGCTCTAAGGCTTCTTTACGGGCCAATGCTGAACGAATGGAGTTAAGTTGCTCAGTCAATTGGGCTTTAAGATCGACAATATCTTCCACATCGATAATGATTTCACCTGCGTTATCGACGCGGGTGTTGATCTCACGATTCAACTGGGTCTTGAGTTGAAAACTGCGTTGATTGTGGTTGTAAGATTCACTGACCACTTCACGCACTGCGGCTAAGGCATCGTTGAGGGCAAACAAAAATTCTTGGGATGCCGATTTCTCGCGGGCGATGTTATCAAGTAATAACGCTAAAATGGTTTGGTAGGCTTCGAGCAAGCTGTCTACTTCAATCTCAGAAGAGAGCACTTCTTTGATCACTAAGACTTGGTCTCGCTGATCTTTACGAAACTCGATTTCCGAAATCATCTGCGCCAGCTCATGGGCTAGCTGCCTGTGTTTTGGCAAGACATCGAGTTTTTCAGATTCGTTAAATTGTAGCTGTAATATGGTTTCGTAGAAGCCGATGATTTGCTTAACTTTAGGAATATATTCCCAAACTGTGTGGAAAGGTTTAGCCAGATCTTGTTTGAAGTAATTGACTTCTTTTTTGAGCTTTTCAGGTGCAGAGTTAACGCGTTGGATTTGACGGATCACCTGTGACAAACCCGCACGACTCTCTTCGAGTTGTACCATCACATGGTGATATTGGCCTTTTAACAGGCGCTCGACATCGACTAATTCTGGCAACGCCTCATCGACTCGCTCAAACGTATTTAAGTTATGGCGAAGTTTGGCGAGTTTATTATCTAGCTCAAGATTTTGCCCTTTACAGGCGAGGCTTAAGTGACCAATAAATTGCAGTAATGTCTGTAACTTTGCGTTTCTGTCTTCATTGACTTCATCGAGGGCAAGTTTGGCCGAATGAAGTTTCTGTTGCAGCAAGGCAAGTTGTGAAACTGTAGCGCTCGAATCCTTCATCCTGAGTGTTGTCCTAACTCTGCAAGGCTAAAAAACATGACGATCCTATGTCCAGATTAGCTGTTAACTCATATGATACTAATGTTATAACACTGGGCGTAGAGTGCAAATGCGATTTACCTATGACTCTGTGATTAATTGCTGATATTGATCAAATATTTTCCAGTAATTGCCTATCTTGGTTATTTTCCCAGCAAGGCCAGCGAACATCCTCTTTATTTCCGTTGGTATCTAATCTGATTAACCCGCGCTCAATGCCTTTTTCAAGGTGTAAAAATAACGGATTGGCAAATAAGCTTAGAGGGACAAAATCGAGTGCTCTGAGGGCGACAAAATAATCGTTATTGCCCTCTAAACTGCGGGCACAAGCGAGCGCCATCTGCACGGTTTCGAACTTTAATTTCGCGGCCATTTTGATTTCTGATTTCGCTAACAGTGGCAAGTTGGCAAAACCAAGACGGAAATGATGGACGATGTGCTGTTGGTCGAGTTTCTGGCGTATCTGGCTGAGCACATGCGTTGGCTCAACGGCTTGGGTGAACCGCACTGCAAATACCCCTTGGCGTATCACATACACAGGTGCTGCGAGCGCATCGGTTAGATGAGTGGCCAGTTGCGCCGTTACTGCATCACTAAAATATTGGCCATAGTCGAGGTCGGTCGTGAGCTGGGTGGGGAAGGCGATAATCCCTAAAGCTGTTGTAGACGCTTGATGTTGATTATGGCCCAAGTGCGCTAATAGCGCCGCATAGCCTAAGTTATGTGTGAAGGGTTCCTGTAGGCTCAGTTGGGTTAATGCGGCGTTTTTTGCCATGGTTTTGCGGCGATGATGCAACATATACGCAATCACCAGCAGCAAGAGTCCGGCAATCAGGCAGCAGATGAGCAGTAGCGTGTGGGTGCTGTGGCTTTCCTTCACTGTCTCGGCAAGTTTTCCCTGAACCATGTTGAGCTCAAGTTTGAGTTGTTGTTCCGCAAGGGCTGAGGTCGACACTGGGGAGTCTTTCTCTTTCTCTGCAAGGGTATTACCTAGCGCTATGATACGGGTTTGGGCATCGATGGTTTTGGTTAATTCCCCTAATTTTTGCGACGCCGAGGCAATCAGTGTGAGGGCAGCTTTTTGTTCATTGACGAGTTTTAAGTCGATAGCCAATGCCAATGCGATGTCGGCATGGGTCATCATCAACGGCCAATCTTGGTTGGTTTGCGCGATTTCGCCAATTAAGAGTTCGTTATAAACCTGATAATGATGGCTTTGTTTTTCTTTGAATATTTGATTGGCCATCAGTAAATATTTTAGGGCGTTAACATTGTCATTAATATTTGAGTAGGCTTGCCCAAGATTGTGATAATTAAGGCCTTGGGCAATATAGTTACCGCGTTTGGCATCTAATTGCTGGGCATTAAGGTAGTAATCAATCGCTTTATTCCAATCCCCTTGTTCGCCATAGACCATAGCGATCACTGTCATACAGCTTGAAAGATAGGTGTCATTGCCCATCTTTTTAAAACCGGCCGCGGCTTCGTGGGCATTTTTAAGGGCTTCATCCCACTGCTTTAAATCGCGATATACCTTAGAAAGTTGCAATTGCAGATTGGTTTTCATTGACGGGTAATTAGAGCGATTGGAGATCCGAATTGCTTCACTGTAATGCTGCAATGATTTGGTGAGCTGCTGATTAAAATTGTAATAGAACCCCAGTCTTGCTTCAGCCGCTGCGATTAAATAATCGTTTCTGAGCTTATAGGCAATGTCGCGGTACGTGTGGAAGTGCATCAGGGCTGGCACTTCTTGGCGGATTAATAAATGTAAGCCGCCTAAGTGCTCATGAATATTGTGTTTAAGAATCAATGCTTCGATGTCATAACTGTCGTTGATGCGGGTGAGCGCTTCATTATACAGGCCAATCGCTTCTTGATATTTTTGCTCGGTACGGCCAAGGTAACGCCCATTCAACATGGCGACCATTGCAAGTTCATAGGGGGATTGCGCCGCAGTGGATAAAACTGCAATCAAGCTTTTTGCGTCTTGAAAACCGACTTTGGTTTTCACGTTCGGCTCCATATTCAGTCGAGTCAGCAGATACAAAATCTGTTCAAATTCGGTTGGACTGTAGCCTTGCTCTTGGGCTGCACGCTCAAATTGGTCACGGTTTTGGAACGCAAGGGGGAAGGAAATGGATTTGTTGAGCACATCATACATTTGCTGTGGAGATTCTCTTAACTCCACCTCATCAGCTTCGAGATCTCGGCTTTGAACGCTAAAAGGCAGTGACAGCAACAAAGTAAATAAAATAACCGTGAGTTTTTGCATTTGAACTGTGATTCCTCATTCCTTAAGTCAAGGAACTTATTTTGTTAGCTTTTGTTAGCGCCTAATGAGGATGCTACATCGACTTGTTATACTTGGAAAAATCATAAGAAGCATAATAACAGAAGGAAGCAAGAGTGAAACCCAACAGACTATCAATCTTGATATTAAGTGTATTATTTTCGGGCCAAGTATTGGCCGATGTGAAATATCAAATCGACCTCGTTAAACCCGAGCATCATATCGCCCAAGTGAGTGTGACTTTTCCTGAAGTGAAGACCAGCGATTTTACGGTCAATCTGCCAGTGTGGCGCACGGGTAAATATCAAGTATTGCCTTTGGCCGACGGTGTGCGTTTATTTAGCGCCAAAGACAATCAAGGTCATGAACTCCCATGGAAACGTACGGCGAGCGGTGAATGGCAAGTCGCGCTCACGCAGCCAACCAGCGTGACGGTTAGTTATCAGTTGTATGCCAATGAATTAGGCCAAAGGGTTCGCCATATTGATGCGAGCCACGCGTATTTAGATGCCAGCGGCGTGTTCATGTATAGCCCGCAATTTCGCTCTGAGCCGGTATCGGTTCAATTGAACGTCCCTGAAGCGTGGCAAAGTTACTCAGGTATGGCTTCAGGCACGCCAGCGCATTCTTTCATCGCACCGAATTACGATGTGTTAATTGATTCCCCTATCGAAACCGGTGTGAGCACCCATAAGCAATTCAGTGCTAATGGCAAAAACTATGAGTTAGTATTTTGGGGGGAAGGTAACTATGACGCCGATAAAGTCGTTAAGGATTTAACGGCATTAAGTGCTCAAGCAAAGGCGATTTGGGATGATTATCCCTTTGATCGTTATGTGTATATGGTGCACGCCACTAGCGGCGCCAGTGGCGCGACAGAACATTTAAATTCTACGGTTATCCAACTGCCGCGTTTTAGTTTCCGTGAACGCAAGGATTACCTGCGCTTTATTAGCACAGCATCCCATGAGTTTATCCATACCTGGAACGTAAAGGCCTATCGTCCTGCGGGACTTGTGCCCTATGATTATCAGCATGAAAACATGACGGAATTACTGTGGATGGCCGAAGGCTCTACCAGTTATTTCCAAGGTCAGTTACTGCTGCGTGCTGGGGTGATGACGCCTAAAGAGTTCCTCGAAGACTTAGCTAAACGCGTGGAGAAAAACCAGCTTACTCCAGGGCGTGAAACCCAATCAGTCGCCGAGGCGAGTGCTGGAGAGTGGAGCAGTACGGGCGGCGATTATGCGATTAATCACAGTGTGAATATTTATTCTGAGGGTTACTTAACCTCTTTGGCGTTAGATTTCTCGTTGCTGCAAGATACGAAACTTAAGCATTCATATCGCGATGTGCATCGCCGTTTATATCAAGATCACCGTGTGCCAAAAGGCTATGGTGTTAGCGATGTGCAGCATATCCTCAAAGACTTATCAGGCAAAGATTATGCGCCTTGGTGGCAGGCAAATGTGAATAGCCCGATGAGCTTAGATTTCCCTGAGTTGTTATCGCAGGCTGGGTTAGTTTTGTCCTATGGTAAAGATTCAAAAGCCCAGGCATTTGCCGGCATGACGTTAAGCAGCGCCCATGGTTCTTTAGTGTTAGACCAAGTGCTGCGTAATGGCCCAGCGTGGCAAGCGGGTATCGTCGCGGGGGATGAAGTATTAGCGATTAATGGTCTTAAGGTGACGGCTGCGGGTTTTGATAAGCGCATTAAAGACTTTAAGACTGGCGATAGCATTGAAGTAACATTATTCAGCAACGATAAAATCAAACAAGTTAAGCTCACCCTTAGTGAACAGCAAAGCGGTAAGTTAGTGCTTAAGGGCGATGCGAAAGCGACTAAGCAACAGAAAGCTTTTTTCAAGGCTTGGTTAGGCATTGATTGGCCGTTTGATAATAAAGGTGAGTTAGTGTCTAAAACCAATGACTAAAGCTAAGGGTATTCGACTTGCGATTAAGCCGAATGCCTTAATCTTAGGCGTTTAGCAGATATAAAAAAGGCGCACCCTCATTTAGAAGTTGCGCCTTTTGTTATTTCAACTCGTTCATCCGAGAAGAATATGAGTGAGTCGCTAATTTAGTTTACCTAACTCACTCACTTGGGTTACTCACTTAGCTTAAATTTAGTTCAGCTTAAACTTGCGCTTCTTCGAGTCCACCAAGTGCTGCCACGAGTGCATGCATCAAGGCGACTAACTCGCTGCCCATTAAGGCAAAGTCTGCATCTAAACGTGCCATAGGGTCATCAGTGCCGACTTCATCGTTACCTGCTCTAAATTCTTCTGAGAATTTAAGACGTTTTACGCTGGCATCCGATTGCAATAATAGTGCAATCGATTGGCCGAAATGCAGTGCTAACTTGTGGACTTGCTTGCCTGTTGCGAGGTGAGCTAATACTTCGTCTTCTTTTAAATCCTGCTGCTTGAAACGCACAATACCACCTTCATCCGCTTCGGATTTAAGTTCAGCTTCATCTTGCATTTCAAAAGGTAATGGCGCGCTGCCAAGTTTTAACCATTCGGTTAAATTGGATTCGACTGGCGCTTTAAAGCTCAATGGGATCACTGGCAGACTACCGAGTGCTTTGCGTAGGAGTGCTAACAACTCTTCGGCCTTAGTGGCGCTTGAACTGTCGACAAGGATCATTTCCAGTTCTGGCAAAATCAGTGCGTGAGTCTGGCTGCGGCGCGAGAAAGCGCGTGGCAGTAAACTTGTGATGATTTCATCTTTTAGCGCATCTTTTTCTTTTTTCGCCATCTTACGATTTTCTTCATCTTCAATGAGGGCGACTTTTTCTTCTAGGGCTTCTTTGACGACTTGGCCTGGGAGGATTTTCTCTTCTTTAGTCACACAGATCAGATGGCGATTGTCGGCGCTGTGTACCAAAGAACTGCCTTTTTTGCCTAACGCATTTGAGAAACCAAATTTACTGACATCTTGGCTTGAGCACGGGGAGAAAGTGAAATCGGCCAACGCAGTTTCTAGCGCTTCGGTTTCGACGGCAAAAGGTTTATTGAAACGATAAAGAGTAAGATTTTTAAACCACATAAGAGGCGCTCATTGAAAATTAAAGTGGCAGTTTACGGCATAGTTTGGGCGGGGTAAACCTGTGTTCGACAGCTAATTTCTAGTGGCTAATCAGAATTCATTAAACTGTAACATAAGAATTAACTCGGCTGTAGGCCCCATCTTTACTGGGTTTAGCACCAAGCTTAGCGTCAGCTTTTTTACCTTGCGCACTAAACAGTCACAATTGAAATAAAACTGAAACACATTCATTGCACACTTTCGGTCGTTCCAAACCAATAACCAAGACGAACATAACGTCGAAAGGATTAAATGATGAACGTTTTTTGTAAAACTCTACTTGCTTCTGCGCTAGCTTCTGCAACTCTGGCTTCAGCTTATGCCGCTGAGCCACTGACTGTTTATGGTAAGTTGAATGTCACCGCTCAATCAAATGATGAGAAAGGTGATGCTACAACAACTATTCAAAGTAATGCTTCTCGTTTTGGTGTGAAGGGTAATTTCGAACTGTCTAGCTCGCTGGAAGCGTTCTACACAGTTGAATACGAAGTTGATACAGGTGCTGCGACTAGCGACAACTTTAAAGCTCGTAACCAATTTGTTGGCCTAAAAGGCGCATTCGGTTCGTTCTCAGTTGGTCGTAACGACACGCTGTTAAAAATCTCTCAAGGTAACGTTGACCAATTCAACGATTTATCTGGCGACTTAAAAAGCCTGTTCAAAGGCGACAACCGTTTAGGTCAAACTGCGACTTACTTATCTCCATCAATCAGCGGTTTTGTATTCGGTGCGACTTATGCTGCTGAAGGTGATGCTGACCAACAGGGTCAAGATGGTTTCAGCTTAGCCGCTATGTACGGTGACGCTAAACTGAAAAAATCACCTATCTATGCTGCTATAGCTTATGACTCAGATGTGAAAGGTTATGAAATCCTGCGTGCATCGGTTCAAGGTAAAATCGCTGATTTAACCTTAGGTGGTATGTACCAACAACAGGAAGAAACTTATAAAAACGCGCTGCCTGTAACGACCGATAGCGTTAATGGTTACCTGTTCAGTGCCGCTTACGATATCGATGCTGTTACTTTGAAAGCACAATATCAAGACATGGAAGACAAAGGTGATTCATGGTCAGTAGGTGCTGATTATGCACTGGCTAAACCTACTAAAGTCTTCGCTTTCTACACCAATCGTTCGTTAGAAGCGTCTACTGATGATGACAAATATATCGGTGTTGGCTTAGAACACAAATTCTAAATCCAGTATTAAGATTCAATTAAGGAGGCATATTGCCTCCTTTTTTATTGCTATAAACAAACAGTTATATAAACTTATTATGACAAATATTACTACTATATGGCTCAAACGGCGTGCTAATTCATAAATCTGTAATAAAAATGACTAATAATAGCCGTGTTGACATTCACTGACAGAAAATCACTTATGACTGCAAGGATATTGATAGTAGAAGACGAGTTAGCCATCCGCGAGATGCTGACTTTTGTAATGGAACAGCATGGGTTTACGACCTCTGCGGCGGAAGATTTTGATTCGGCCATTGCGCTGCTAAAGGAGCCTTACCCCGATCTGATTTTATTGGATTGGATGTTTCCTGGCGGAAGTGGTATTCAATTGGCGAAACGCTTGAAGCAAGATGAGTTCACGCGCCAAATTCCGATCATCATGCTAACTGCCCGCGGTGAAGAGGAAGATAAAGTCAAAGGTCTCGAAGTCGGCGCCGATGATTACATCACTAAACCTTTCTCCCCTAAAGAACTTGTCGCACGTATTAAGGCCGTATTGCGTCGCAGTGCACCGACTCGTTTAGAAGAAACCATTGATGTACAGGGCTTAATGCTCGATCCTGTGAGCCACAGGGTGAGCGTAGGCGATACTGTATTAGATATGGGCCCAACCGAATTTCGTTTATTACACTTTTTCATGACCCACCCAGAACGTGTCTACAGCCGCGAACAGCTGCTCGACAATGTGTGGGGAACCAATGTGTATGTTGAAGACAGAACCGTTGACGTGCATATCAGACGCCTTCGTAAAGCCGTTGAAGAGTCTGGTCACGACCGCTTGATCCAAACGGTTCGTGGCGCAGGTTATCGTTTCTCTACACGCATTTAGTGCCGAATAAGTGTTAGGCACAAGTTAGCTTTTAGGCTATCTTGTGCTCCTCTTATTTAGCCTGATGTTTGGGTTTATTTATGTCTGACTCTTATTCAGGGTACCGGTTGTTTACGCGCTTAGCCTTATATCTACTGCTTTGTGCGCTAATAGGTTTATTGGTAGGGAAACTTCTCTGGATACTCTTTATCGGCATGCTAGGGCTGGTTTGCTGGCATTACCGACAATTATCACGGCTTAACTTTTGGTTATGGCGCGATAGGAAACTCACGCCGCCGCAGGGCAGTGGGAGTTGGGAAGGGGTGTTTAACGGCATTTATCGCCTTCAAGGGAAAAATCGTCGACGTGTCGGTCAATTAGCCGCATTGTTGGCGCGATTCCGCCAAGGTGCAGAGGCGTTACCCGATGCCGCTGTGGTGCTCGATTCAGAGCATAATATTCTATGGTGCAACAAGTTAGCGCAGCTTATTCTCGGTTTTGTTTGGCCGCAGGATAATGGCCAGCGTATTGATAACTTGATCCGCCATCCTGATTTTTCCGCTTATATTAAATCCGCACAATACAAAGATCCGCTGGAGTTACCTTCGCCAGTATCGGATAGGCGTTTGCTTGAGATCCGTATCATGGCCTACGGTGATAGGCAGCTACTGTTAATTGCGCGGGATATCACTCGTATACGTCAGCTTGAGGGCATGCGTAAAGAGTTTGTCGCGAATGTGTCACATGAGCTGAAAACGCCGCTCACTGTGCTACAGGGTTACCTCGAAATGATGCAAAGCATGGCGGAACCCGATTCGATGAACGTCAAGCCGCTGGCCTTAATGCAGCAGCAGACGCGGCGAATGCAGTCCATGGTCGAACAGCTATTGATATTATCGCGGATTGAAGATGCGGCCGATATCAACCTCGAACATACAGTGAACATGACGCAACTGATGGAGGTGCTGAAGGAAGAAGCTAAAGCGCTGGCACAAGATAGATACGAGTTGAGCTTCTATTGCGAACCAGGGCTTGATTCCCATGGGAATGAATTGCAGCTTCGAAGCGCTTGTTCTAATTTGATTTCTAATGCGATTCGTTACACTGAACCCGGCGGCAAAATCACAGTGCAGTGGCGCAGTATGGCCACGGGAGCCATCTTTAGCGTAACGGATACGGGCGAAGGCATTGCGCCCCAGCACATAGGTCGATTAACTGAACGTTTTTATCGGGTAGACAGTGCGCGTTCAAGGCAAACCGGTGGCAGTGGTTTAGGTCTTGCGATTGTAAAGCATGCACTTAACCATCATCACAGTGAGCTTAAAATCAGCAGTGAATTGGGTAAAGGCAGTACCTTTAGCTTTGTTATTCCCTTGCATCTTATCGAGCGTAAGAAGTAAATTGCTTAAGTGAAATATTCGCAATTAATAATAAAAACAGGCCATTATGGCCTGTTTTTGTTTCTAGGTTCAGAGAGTTGTTTATTAGTGACAGAAAAAAGCGATAAATAACGCATTGTCATCTAAGTGTCACATCACAGACATAGAATTGTCATTGTAGCGATTGATACTGGCTGCGTCTGAAGAAACTTAAGTTACAAATTAGTTAGCTTACTACTGGAGCACATAATGAAACTGAAAAAGCTTGTCGGCGCGATTACCCTAACAGCCGCTGGTGTATTCTCTGCAACTGCGATGGCATCGATTGATCAATCTCTGCCAACTTATGAAAAAGCAAGTGGCGTGTCAGGCAACTTATCATCTGTAGGTTCAGATACGTTAGCCAACATGATGACACTTTGGGCTGAAGAATTTAAACAAATGTACCCTAACGTCAACATCCAGATCCAAGCGGCGGGTTCTTCTACTGCGCCACCAGCGTTGACAGAAGGCACTTCACAGTTCGGCCCAATGAGCCGCAAGATGAAGCCTAACGAAATTGAAGCGTTCGAAAAACATTATGGTTATAAGCCAACTGCGGTTCGCGTAGCTATCGATGCTTTAGCAGTATTCGTACATAAAGATAACCCAATCAAAGGTTTAAGCGTTGAACAAGTTGATGGTATTTTCTCTTCTACTCACAAATGTGGTAGCAGCGACATCCAACGTTGGGGCGAGCTGGGCTTAGACGGTAACTGGTCTGCTAAAGACGTTCAACTTTACGGTCGTAACTCTGTATCTGGTACTTACGGTTACTTTAAAGAGCACGCACTGTGTAAAGGCGACTTCAAAGCGAACGTGAACGAGCAACCAGGTTCTGCATCTGTAGTGCAATCTGTTTCTCAATCTCTAAACGCGATTGGTTACTCAGGTATCGGTTACAAAACTGCTGGTGTTAAAGCAGTTGCGATTGCTAAGAAAGGCGAAGAGTTTATCGAAGCAACTGCAGAAAACGCAGCTAACGGTACTTACCCACTATCACGTTACCTATATGTTTACGTGAACAAGCAACCAAACAAAGACTTAGCACCAATGGAAAAAGAATTCCTACGTTATGTGCTGTCTAAGCAAGGTCAGCAAGTGGTTGAGAAAGATGGTTATGTGACTCTGCCTAAGAGCGTAGTTGCTAAAGATTTAGAACAAGTGGGTATCCGCTTGTAAGCCAAACGGCTTATTAATCAAGGACCTCCTCGGAGGTCCTTTTTTGTTTCTGGGGTTTTATCCGGGCGATGATGACTGGTAATTCTGTCTGGTTGATTGCCAAATCAAGGCATAAAAAAAGCAACCTAAATAGGTTGCTGTAAATTCCAATTCGGAATCTTGGGACGGTCGCGCTAGAAACCATCTAAAGGAGAATGATGATGAACGAAGAAACTCATTACAAAGATTCGGTTCATAATATCTGACTCAGCGTCTTTAAATTAGTTCAGAGAAAGTGCGAAATATTTTAAATAATTTTGCATTTTGCTTTTATAAGAAGTGCGAGCCTCGATTTTTGCTCCGTTTGCTCCGTTTGCTCCGTTTGCTCCGTTTGCTCCGTTTGCTCCGTTTGCTCATCGCTATTGACGCTGTTGGCCGTCGCAACGGGCAAATCTTGCATGACGAAAGAAAACCGATTGCAGTTCTGTGATCGCCGCCAAAGATGAACTGTTACAAAAAACTTGCCTATAACGTGCCGATAAGCTGACTTAAAGCTCAGTTACGATTTGCCTCTGAGCAAATGTGCAGTCGATAATAACGCCTAACAATCCGTGATGAGTTATGACAGTGGCAAGTTATGACTGTGTAGTTATAACAGTGACAAGTCATGAAGCGCTGCACCACAGCTGCGCGGCATACAACTCACGATTAAGTATTCAAACTTACCCTAACAATTAAGAGCCAGAGCTTAGAGGGCTAGCGCCCAGAGCCCAGAGCCCAGAACTTGAATATCGAGGCGACAGTGTTACAACCAACTAAGAGTACGCTAGCGGATGCAACGACTTGGGATTTAACCCGAGATTACCATTCTTTTGCTAATACCGAACAAGTGCAAGTGAGACATGTCTCTTTGGATTTAGTGGTGGATTTTGACGCGCAGCGTCTTTTCGGTAAAGCGACGCTGTCCTTGGAATACCTTGAGCCCGATGTAACAGAGCTTTGGCTCGATAGCCGCGATCTAACCATACTCGCGGTTACTTCTGTGAATGCTGCGGATAGCGTCAATGCCACTGATACAGTGAGTTTTTTAATAGAAGCGAATGAGGAGCCGCTCGAATTTGTACTGAGTGAAGCCAATTCCATTCTCGGGCAAAAATTATGTATCAGTTTGCCAACGTCACCTTGCAAACAGGTTTGTATTCACTATCAAACCTCTCCAGCCGCCCAAGGATTACAGTGGCTAGCACCTGAGCAAACTGTGGGTAAACAGTTACCTTATCTCTTTAGCCAATCACAACCGATCAATGCCCGTAGCTGGATCCCACTACAGGACACGCCTAAGGCGAGAGTGACCTTTGATGCTAAAGTGCAAGTGCCCAAAGGCATGCGCGCAGTGATGAGTGCGATGAATCATCCCGACACACCGCTTAATGGTGTGTTTCACTTCGAGATGGAACGACCTATCCCGACACATTTAATGGCGCTGGCCGTCGGTGATATTGCCTTTCAAGCGATAGGCCCAAGATGCGGGGTTTATACCGAGCCAAGTATGTTGGCGGTCGCCGCAAAAGAGTTTGAAGATACCGAATATATGCTCGAGGTTGCCGAGTCATTGTTAGGTCCTTATGTGTGGGACCGTTATGACATGATTATCTTGCCGCCGAGTTTCCCCTTTGGCGGGATGGAAAATCCACGTTTAGCCTTTTTAACGCCCACACTCATCGCTGGCGATAAAAGCTTGGTTTCCACCGTTGCCCATGAGTTAGCGCATTCGTGGACGGGCAATTTAGTCAGTAATGCAACCTGGCGAGATCTCTGGTTAAACGAAGGTTTTACGACTTACTTTACTAACCGTATCGTGGAAGCGGTTTATGGCAAAGAACAGGCAGAGCTGGAGTGGGTGATAGAGTTTGGTCGCTTAACAGAAGAAATGGCGTCTTTGCCTAAGGATAAACAAACCTTGCCCGCCAATGTGCAGCAGGGCGATCCCAACCTTGCTTTTAATCGTTTTACCTATGATAAAGCCTCGATGTTTGTCCATGATCTCGAGCGCAGGTTAGGGCGAGTGGCGTTCGATAAGTTTTTACGCAACTATGTGGATCATTTTGCCTTTAAGGCGATTACCACCGAAGTGTTTGTCGAATACGCGCAGCAAACCTTACTGCCATTACACTCAGATAAGATCACTGAAGCCGAGCTGCTAACGTGGATTTATGGCGAAGGTTTGCCCGAGGGATATTGCGGACCAATATCCATGAGTTTAGATAAAGTCGATGATGCGCTGGCGAGTTTTTTACAGGGAACGGCCGCGAGCCAATTAAGCGTGAAAGATTGGCGAGTACATCATTGGCAGTATTTTCTGACCCAATTACCGGAAGTCGTCAGCCAAGTGCAACTGATGGCTCTGGACGAAACGTTCCGATTCACTCAATCGACCAATGCGGAAATTGCCTGTGATTGGTTTAGGGTGGCGATTCGCAATCATTACGACCCTGTGTTGCCGGCTTTAAGTGCTTATTTAGTGCGTATTGGCCGCGGCAAATTTGTGCGGCCACTTTACGCTGAGCTGCAAATCGCGGGGTATCATACTGAATTAAAAGATATCTATACAAAGGCTCGCGCAGGTTATCATCCTTCGATTCAAGTTCAATTAGACAAGTCGCTAATATTATAGACATTTAGGCGATTATAGCGATTTAGGTGCGTATGGAAATTTAGGCAAAAAAAATGGCAACCTAAGGTTGCCACAAGGAAATCAGTGCGGGATACAAGTAGAATTCAGTGCGCTAGCGTGTTTTCTATTGTGTCCCAAAAGGGAGATGATGATGAACGACCAACTAATTAGACTCAATGCAGTAAAACAGAAACTGTGTCATTTGAGTCGATGAAACTGCGACTTCACATATTTCATTCTCAAGGTGCATTTAATCTTATCCGTTAATCCTTACCTATACTCAGAGTCGCCATTTTTAATTAAGTTCACCGATATCAGAAAAAAATCTCAAAAAGTTTAAAAAGATTTTCTGAGGTATTTTTCTGGTAAATATTGAGTGCTCACACTTAAGTGCTACATTTGTTTTACATTAAAATCATAGCGATAAAAATTAAAAGCGTGTCAGCTTATTAATCTATGAGCTAGCGCTTGTTGAAATTTAAGCAAAAAAAAATGGCAACCTAAGGTTGCCACAAGGAAATCAGTGCGGGATACAAGTAGAATTCAGTGCGCTAGCGTGTTTTCTATTGTGTCCCAAAAGGGAGATGATGATGAACGACCAACTAATTAGACTCAATGCGATAAAACAGAAACTGTGTCATTTGAGTAGATGAAACTGCACTTCACATATTTCATTCTCAAGGTGCATTTAATCTTATCCGTTAATCCTTACCTATACTCAGAGTCGCCATTTTTAATTAAGTTCATCGATATCGCAAAAAAATTCCAAAAAGTTTAAAAAAGATTTTCTGAGGGATAAAAAGCAGTTGAAATGAGCTGTTACATTTATTTTACATATATATCATTGGGATAAAAAAAGGCAACCCAATGGTTGCCTAGTGACCTATTCCTAGGTCAAGGGGGCCGCGCTAGAAGCCCCAGGGAGATGATGAACATGAAAAAGACATTCACTGTTCAATATATTTGAGGGGCTTGTACGGTTAAAGTTCCATAAAAAGTTAAAATAAATCTAAATTTTTATAAAACGCAAAATTTCAAATAGATAGCGAGTAAATTATTTTAGCAAAGCGGCAATTTTACTATCTAACGCTTCGGGTTTCGTGGTAGATGCAAATCGTTCAATCGCTTCGCCTTGGCGATTAACTAAAAATTTGGTGAAATTCCATTTGATACCTTGAGTACCTAATACACCGGGAGCGGCTTTCTTAAGGTATTGATAAAGTGGATGGGTATGTTCGCCATTCACTTCTATTTTAGAAAATAGTGGAAATGTCACGCCAAAATTCAATTCACAAAAGGCTTGAATACCTTGCTCATCGGCTTTTTCTTGGGCGCCAAATTGATTGCAAGGAAAGCCCAAAATCACTAATCCTTGGTCTTTATATTTTTGATATAACGCTTCTAATCCCTTGTATTGCGGTGTAAATCCACATTCACTGGCGGTATTGACGATTAAGAGAACTTTGCCTCGATACTGCTCTAAACTTACTGTGTTGCCTTGAATGTCTGTCGCTGATTGGCTGTATATATTCGTAGTCATGTTCACCTCCATAGGATCTTAGTCAACAGCATAAACCCAAAAATGATTTTCAGCAATATAGTTGTGCGCAATTCATTTTGCGGGTTTGCTAATTTACTTAATTATCAATATAGTTACAGCAATTTGTAGCTAAAAAAAAGGGCATCTGTGTGACAGAAAATGACGCAGAATACGAAACAAACATGCAAGCGGACGTGGGGCAGGTTGTTCAACAACTCACTGAAGTTGAAGGCGAAGAACAAGCTGAAGTGTTTAGCGAAATTTTGAATGACTCAGAACCTGGAACCATAGCCTTAGCGCTTGAATCCTTGCCCTTGGATGAGCGTTACGAGCGTTGGCAGCAAGTTGAATTTGCTGACCGAGTGACAGTGTTGAGCTTAATGCGTGCCGATCCGCGCATGGGGATCCTTAAACGGATGCCCGACAATGAAGTGGACTTGCTATTTGCCCAGTTAAGCCCAGAAGATTTAATTGAGTGGAGTGATTATCTCCCTGAAAGTTTTACCGATCGCGCCTTGGCCCAGATGGGCGAGCGTCAGCGACAACGATTCGAACTCTACGATCAGTACTCTGAGAATGAAATCGGCCGTTATACCGATCATCAAATGTTGGTGCTCAGTGATAAGGCGAACGTTGCGCAGGCACAGCGCTTTTTCCGCCGTATTGAACTCGATTGTAACGACAATTTGTTTATCGTTGATGATCAGGATAAGTATCAAGGCACAGTGCGTCGGTATGACATTTTTAAACATAATCCCGATGAATTATTGATTTCACTCTTGTCCGAGGATAGCCGTGCGTTATCCGCTGACACGAGTTTATTGGAAGCGGCCGAAGCGATAGAGCACAGCCGCGAAATTGAATTGCCCGTGATCGATGAGTCTGGCGAGTTAATTGGTCGCGTGACGCTGCGAACTGCGACCGCTTTAGTGCGTGAACATTATGAAGCGCAGTTGATGGCGACTGCGGGTATGGATGAGTCCGACGACTTGTTCGCGCCGATTATGAAAGGCGCCCAGCGCCGCGCTGTGTGGCTCGGGATCAATTTGCTGACAGCTTTCCTCGCTTCGGCGACGATTGGCTTATTTGAAAATGTGTTATCCCAAGTGGTCGCGTTAGCGGTATTGATGCCGATTGTGGCTTCTATGGGCGGCATTGCGGGTAGTCAGTCGTTGACGCTGATGATCCGCGGTATGGCCATGGGACAGATTTCAGCGGGTAACTTGTTTTCGTTAATGAAGAACGAACTCGGTATTGGCATAGTTAACGGATTTTTGTGGGCGATAGTCATAGGTTTAGTCGCTGGCTGGTGGTTCGGTGAAGCGACCATAGGCATAGTGATTGGCTGTGCAATTTTGATCAACATGGCCGTGGCAGCAATTGCTGGTGTGGTCGTGCCTATGGTGCTGCAGAAGTTTAATCAAGATGCGGCGCTGTCGGGTTCAGTGATCTTGACCACAGTGACAGATGTGGTGGGCTTCTTTACTTTCTTAGGCATGGCGACCCTCTTGTATCTGTAGTGCATTGGTATATAAACAGTTATATCAATAGTGCTCTGTTAGATTTGTAGTATGAGAGTGAAAGCGAAGTGGGATATGAGTGCACAGCTAACTGGCGTGCATTTCCCGTATGTTGGCAACATTAACGGTTTAATCTGGATATGAGTGACATTCAGTTTGTAATAAGTGAACAGCCAGAGGAATTAGCGCTGGCGGCACAATTGATTGATGGGCGTGATGATAACGCCCATCCGCTGGACCATCAGGTATTTTTCGATTCTCGTGCGGTGATCTTAGCGAAAACCCTTAAGGGTGAGATAGTCGGTTGCGCTGCGATAAAAGCCGGTAAAGGCACTGTCGATAAAGGCACTGTCGGTGAATTGGGTTATCTGGTGGTGTCGTCCCATTATCGACGTCAAGGCATAGCTCAAGGTTTAACGCAAAAACGTATCGAAGTGGCGAAGGCTTTAGGGATCTCGATTTTATACGCCACTATTCGCGCCGAGAATACGTCGAGCCAAGCCAATTTGTTGAAGGCGGGCTTTCAGTTTTGGCGTGATTATTTGAGTATCCGCGGCACGGGCAACACTGTGGGTTGGTATTACTTAGCCTTAAGTACCAATGTCGACGCTGAAGCGATCATGTTGTCTTTAGTGGGTGATCGCATTCAAGCGGTGTAATTGTGCTGTAAGTGAAAAGACTTAGATCTTCAGCTGTTTCGAGTTTGTTTTACATTTGTATATCCCTCGCAAATTATCCCCATTTATACGCAAATAGGCTGATTTTCTTTATTTATTCGGTATGATCTGCGGCTATTACCCACAGTCATTTATTGAGGTGTTTTTATGGCTAAGTTCAGAGTAGCAAGTGTTTTATTATTAAGTGCAGCAGCGCTGCAAGTGAATGCGTCAGAATTTAATCTTGGGTTGAACAACGATGTGGTTTCTACTGAGTTAGAACTGCAATTGAGCAAAGATACTAACGCAGTTTTAGGTTATATCTATGCTGACGAGGGCGGCCATATTGCCCAAGGTGCAATGCACATGACCCATGATGTGGGTGTGCATCACTTTGAAGTTGGCGCTAAGTTAAGTCAGCTTTGGTCTGACTATTCTCCAAATGGTAGCGCCATTTCTGTTGGTGGCCGTTATGCGCTATCTATGGGACCTAATATTTCATTACACGCCGCCGCTTACTACGCACCGTCAGTCTTATCGTTTGGTAATGTTGATGGTCAATATGAGCTCGATTCAAAAGTGCAATACCGCGTAACGCCAAACATGGCGTTTTATGTTGGTTATCGCAAGATTGCCTATGAGTACGATGATGCCCGCGATTTTACCTTCGAAGATGGCGTGTATATTGGCGGCAAATTCCGCTTCTAAAACAAATCGTTTTGATCTCGCTGCGTTAACTTAGCAGTCGATGTAAAGAGCCGGCCGAGGTCAACTTCGCCGGCTTTTCAATTTTGCTTTTAGCTCGCTGTAGCTGGGCAATATGGATGAGAAAATGACTAATCCGATACCGATTAACATCACTAGGCTAAGTTCTTCATCCAGTATCCACCAGCCGAACAAGGCCGCAAAAATCAATCCGGTATATTCTACAGGCGCCATTTGGCTCGCATCGGCACGTCGATAGGCGTGAATGATGAGATAGGTCATGCCAATATAAAATAGTCCCAACGTTAATCCCACCTGCGCCACTGGCAGACTAAAATCCGCGCCTTCGTATAAGGTCGCCGGTATCAGAAATATCATCGCAAAGGCATTAGACCAAAAGAGCATAGAGAAAGGATGTTCATGGGTCGAATAGGCCTTTAAAATCAAACTATTCAATGCGGACGTCATCGCACCGAAAAAGGCTAAACCAATATACAGGTTAAATTCGGTTGGTTGGCTGATAAGTAGAATGCCAGTAAAGCCAATGATCCCCGCAACTGAGCGTCGATAGCCGATGCGTTCATGTAAAAATAACGCAGAAAGCACGAGGAGTAACAAAGGTGAGGTATAAATCACGGCGGTTACCGTTGCGAGGGGAAGATGCAAAATGGCGAGCATAAAAATGGCGTTGCCGAGCCCAATCAATAGGGCGCGAGCAAGATGCACTTTGTAATAAGGGCTCAGTTTGAGATGACCCTGCAAGCGCCACACAAAAGGCAGCACTAGCAAGGTGGCAAAGAGTTGTCTGTAGAGCACCAGTTGGAACACGGGTACATCATTTTCAAGCAACTTCACTAACAGGTTGCCACTGGCAATCAGTAATTGTGCGGCTAAAATCATCAATAGAGGCAGCATAGGAACCCAGCAAAAAATAAGTCAGTATTAAGTTGTATTTTTGATTTCAGGCCACGGTTTGGATTTTGAGACTAAAATACCTCCATACGACATGGGATATTCGACTAATTTAGCCTAATTGATTGTAAAAAACTAAATGTAGCCATAAAGTTAACCTACAATTCCAACTATCGACTAAGATTGACAGCATTAGCATTTACTTCATAGCTGTTTAAATGATCTATGGCCCTTTAACTTAATAAGCCGATGAACAAACTTAAACAAACCCTATTTTGGTGTTTTTTACTTTTTATATGGACATTAAGTCCCTCTGTATTAAGCGCTGAAATTGCGTTCGATTCGCCGTATTTGTTCTATGCTCAAGCGGATCAACAGCCCCCGAAACAGTTTGATGCTGTGCCCAATTGGATGGGCCAACTCGATGAAGCTAATTCTGTGAGTTTAACTGGCGGTGACTATTGGATGATCACGCCTGTGATGGTCAATCAGCGTCAGTCGAATTGGGTAGTGGATGCGAGTAATTCAATTATCGAATCTGTTGATTACTGGATACTCGGTAGTGATGGCAGTACACAACATGCCCACAGCGGTTACACCGCCCCCTACGAATTTTTATTCGATTATGGCCGTAAGGTTACCTTAAATATGGGTACGGATTATTGGCTGTTAGTTAAGCTGAGTAGCCGTTATTATTCATCGCCTCCCGAGATTGCCCTACAAAGCGTGACGGATCATCAGTTGATGTCTGATCGCCTCGCCATGGCCGTGCTGCTGTGCCTAGGCGGCTTATTATTTATCGCCTTATATAATATTCTGATTTATATCTCTATTCTCGATAAAGCTTTTCTTTATTATGGCCTTTACGTCTTCGCGTATTTTGGTGGCTGGGCACTGACCTTCCATTTGCCAGCGCACTTGTTTAATTTCCATTATCTTGAGTTGCATCATCTGTTTTTCATCAGTTTGCCCATTTTTAATATCATGTTTTACAAGCACTTCTTGCAGTTACCTAGCTACTCACCGCGACTGTGGCGCCTCAGTCAGTATTTGATGTTTGCTTGTATTGTGGCTTTGCCGACCAGTATTTGGTTGTTGTCCTATACGGCGATTATTGCCTCTGTGCTAATTATGCTGTGGATTGCCCTAGCGATTACCTGCGGTAATGTATGCTTGATGAAAGGCTTTGCTCCTGCGCGTTATTTTATTCTCGCCTTTACTTGTTTACTCTTGCCTGCGGTGATTATTTTGCCCGGGAATATGGGGCTAACCCCTGACTTTATTGAACATGCGGAGCTGGCGACACTGATGGGCGGCACGGCCGATGCACTGCTGCTGTCCTTAGCGTTAGCGAATAAGCTTAAGTTACTCGCAGAAGAACGTAAGGCGCATATTGAAGAGCTCGCAATTGCGTGGGAAAAGGCACGTTTAGATGGTTTGACCCGAGTAGGTAATCGCTATGCCTTTGATGAGTATATGAATTCGCAACTAGGCTTCGCCGATAAAGTAGTGCAGCCAATGGCGTTAGCGCTATTGAATATTGATAGTCTGAAAAGTGTTAACGAAACGCTCGGCCATCAAGAGGGCGATAGGCTATTGCAAATGATAGTGAAATTATTGCAAGCAACGGATCTCGCGCATATAAAGCTTTATCGTATTAGTGGCGATGAGTTTGTAGTTGTGACACCTTCAGTGGGTATCCCACTATTACTGAGTACATTGAATGGGTTAGGCGAACAATTAGCCAGCCAAGGCTTTAAGGATTGTCAGTGTAGTTTCGGAATATCGTTAAATTCTGAGGTGGCCGATCCCCATGAATGGCTGCGTTCTGCTGATACTCATTTGTACCAATCGCGAATGGATAAGCGTCGCCAAGAGTATGCCGATACCCGTGGTGTCGATGTGAGACTGCATTTAAGCTAGCCAATTCAGCATTCAATAAAATCATTTTCATGGGATGCTAGAACAAAACTAGACAACATAGAAAGGCGCAGATAAATTCTGCGCCTTGTTGTTTTTACCTTAAGTATAAAATTGCTTATCTAAGCTATAAATATCAGTATGCTAACTATCAACTTACTCAAGCAGCTTTATCTGAGTGACGGTTGATATCACTTGCCCATGGCGTAAGCGGGTTTGCAGGCTATCACCGATTGTCAGTTTATCCGTGGTATCGAGCACTTGATTGTGGATGTCAGTGGTGATGCTGTAACCACGGCTCAAGGTCGCAAGCGGACTGACGGTTTCAAGCTGATGGGCCGCGTATTTTATCCGTTGCTCACTTTGGCTGAGTTTGTCCTGCAATGCATCCTGTAAGCGACTCGCAAGATAACTTAGGCGGTTCCCCTCAATGGCGAGCTTATGCTTGGGAGATTGCTGTTCAAGGCGACTTGCGAGCAACTGCTGACGATGGCTGAGCAGGTGTAAGCGATTCGACAGCGCCGACTCCAGTCTTAATTGCATCTCATCGAATCTTTGTTCGAACTGCTGCAAGGTCCGTTTGGGATCTTGGCGTTGCAGTCTGTGCTCAAGCAAGCTGAGCCGTCTTTCTTGCTTAAGTTGATAATGTTTCGCACTTTGTTGCAGGCGAGATAAAGCTGTTGCGAGTTTTTGCGCCTTATTGTCGCTATCTTGGGATAACAACTCTGCACCTGCAGATGGTGTTGGGGCGCGAATATCAGCCACATAATCACTGATGGTGGTGTCGACTTCGTGGCCTACGGCGCTAACCACGGGCAGGGTGCTGTTATAAATTGTGTGGGCGAGGGCTTCGCTGTTAAAACACCACAAATCTTCAAGCGAACCGCCACCACGGGTGAGCAGTAAGACATCGACTTCTAAACGCTGGTTGGCGATATTGATTGCCTGACAAATACTCTGCGCTGCGGTTTCACCTTGAACTTGAGTCGGATAGATAATGACTTCGATTGAAGGGTCGCGCCTTGCGAGTACGTGTAAGACATCGCGAATCGCCGCGCCGGTTGGCGAAGTAATAACGCCAATGCGTTGGATATTTTTCGGCAATGGTCTTTTGGTGTCGGCGGCGAATAATCCTTCGGCGGCGAGCTTCATTTTGAGTGCATCGAACTGCTGGGCGAGTAATCCATCCCCTGCGGGCAGCATGGACTCAATTAATAATTGATAGTCGCCTCTGGGTTCATACACGCTGATCGCGCCTTTGACTAACACTTGCTGACCATTGATGGGCTTAAAGCTGACCGTTTGATTACGGCCTTTAAACATGGCGCAACGGATCTGGGAAGAGTGGTCTTTTAAGGTGAGATACCAATGACCTGAGCTGGGGGAGGAAAAGTTGGATATTTCGCCATTGAGCCAAATTTTACCCAGTTGTCCCTCGAGAATTTGTCTGACTTCACCATTGAGCCGCGAGACAGTATAAATATTGTTTTTGGTGCCTTGCATCGAATTACTCAATTAAATGGGGATATTTGCTATTTTCCATTTACCAGTGCCGATATGCAAGGTATAATCCCGCCGCAATATTTCACCTCTAAATCCTACTCAACTGGGGAGATGTTGCATATGCTACGTTTAATTAAAGAAGCGCTTACTTTTGACGATGTGTTGCTTGTTCCTGCGCATTCGACTGTACTCCCAAATACCGCCATTCTTAAAACTCGCCTGACCAATACCATTGAATTGAATATCCCACTTGTGTCTGCCGCTATGGACACAGTTACCGAAGCTCGTCTTGCGATCGCTATGGCGCAGGAAGGCGGTTTAGGTTTTATTCATAAAAACATGAGCATTGAAAAACAAGCCGAAGAAGTGCGTAAAGTAAAAATTTACGAAGCGGGCGTGGTTCAACAACCTGTGACTGTGACGCCATCTACGACCTTAGCCGATCTGAAAGTATTGACACTGAAGAATGGTTTTGCCGGTTATCCCGTGGTTAACGAAGCAAACGAGTTGGTTGGTATCATTACTGGCCGTGACGTACGTTTCGTCACAGATTGGAGCAAAACGGTAGAAGAAGTGATGACGCCTAAAGCGCGTTTAGTCACAGTTGCTGAAGGCACTAAATTAGATGAAGTGCAAAAATTGATGCACTCACACCGTATCGAAAAAGTGCTTGTGGTTGATGATAACTATAAGCTGAAAGGCCTCATCACTGTTAAAGACTTCGAGAAAGCCGAACGTAAACCTAACGCCTGTAAAGATGAGTTAGGCCGTCTACGTGTTGGCGCTGCAGTTGGTGCGGGCGCAGGTAACGAGGAGCGTGTTGACGCACTCGTTAAAGCTGGCGTTGACGTATTACTTATCGATTCTTCCCACGGCCATTCCGAAGGCGTTTTACAACGCATTCGTGAAACCCGCGCTAAACATCCTGATTTGCAAATTATCGGTGGTAACGTTGCCACGGCTGAAGGTGCATTAGCGCTCGTCGAAGCAGGCGTTAACGCAGTTAAAGTGGGTATTGGCCCTGGTTCTATCTGTACGACTCGTATCGTAACTGGTGTTGGCGTGCCACAAATCACAGCCGTTTCAGATGCTGCCGCAGCCATGAAGAGCCTAGGTATTCCTGTGATTGCCGATGGTGGTATTCGTTTCTCTGGTGACTTAGCCAAAGCATTAGCCGCGGGTGCATCTTGCATCATGGCGGGCTCAATGTTTGCGGGAACTGAGGAAGCGCCAGGCGAAACTGAACTTTATCAAGGCCGTGCGTATAAATCCTACCGTGGTATGGGGTCATTAGGCGCTATGTCTCAAGGCTCTTCTGACCGTTATTTCCAATCAGACAATGCTGCCGACAAGTTAGTCCCAGAAGGTGTTGAAGCGCGCGTGCCTTACAAAGGCAAGTTGAAGGAAATCATCCATCAACATATGGGCGGTCTGCGTTCATGCATGGGCTTAACGGGTTGTGCCACCATTCTAGAACTGAATGAAAAAGCCCAATTTGTGAAAGTGACTTCAGCAGGCATGGGCGAGTCCCACGTGCACGATGTGACTATCACTAAAGAAGCGCCGAACTATCGTTCGGGTTCTTAATCGTTTGATAAGAGGGGGCGGCAATAAGCCGCCCCTTTGTAAAGCGTGTGATCCAATACTCAAGGCTGGCTCTCGCCGCGTTGAGCAATGTTAAAACAATAGATGAGATAAAGGTTACCCATGAGCGATATTCATGAGCACAAGATACTGATCCTCGATTTTGGATCTCAGTACACTCAACTGATTGCCCGTCGTATCCGTGAAATCGGTGTGTACTGTGAATTATGGGCTTGGGATGTAACAGAAGCCCAAATCCGCGAATTTGCCCCGAACGGTATTATTCTTGCTGGCGGACCTGAAAGTGTAACGGCTGAAAACTCGCCGCGTGCGCCTGAATACGTATTTACTGCGGGTGTGCCTGTACTGGGTATTTGCTACGGCATGCAAACCATGTCTGAGCAGCTGGGCGGTAAAGTGATCCAAGGTGTGGGCGAAGGTGAATTTGGCTACGCTCAAATTGAAATGCTGACAGATTCCTTGCTATTCAAAGGCATAGAAGACGCAGTTAACAGCGAAGGCAAACCCTTACTCGACGTATGGATGAGCCACGGCGATAAAGTGTCGGCCATTCCTGAAGGGTTTGTGGCGGTCGCTAAAACGGATACTTGCCCATTTGCTGCTATGGCGAACGAAGAGAAGCAATTCTTCGGCGTACAGTTCCACCCTGAAGTGACTCACACTCGCCAAGGCATGCGCATGTTATCGCACTTTGCTTTAGACATTTGTGGCTGTGCGGCTAACTGGAAACCTTCCTCTATCATCGAAGATGCGATTGAGCGCTTGAAGAAGCAAATCGGCGATGATGAAGTGATTTTAGGGCTTTCGGGCGGTGTTGATTCTTCGGTCGTGGCTATGTTGCTGCACCGCGCTATCGGCAAAAAACTGACCTGCGTATTCGTTGATAACGGTTTATTGCGTTTGAACGAAGCCGAGCAAGTGATGGAAATGTTTGGCGATCATTTCGGCCTGAATATCATTCACGTTGATGCGGAAAACCGTTTCCTCGATGCGATGAAAGGCGAAGCCGATCCAGAAGCTAAGCGCAAGATCATCGGCCGTGTATTTGTGGAAATTTTCGATGAAGAATCGAAAAAATGCGCCAATGCCAAATGGTTAGCGCAAGGCACGATTTATCCAGACGTGATTGAATCTGCTGGCAGTGCCACAGGCAAAGCACATGTGATTAAATCTCACCATAACGTTGGCGGTTTGCCAGCCGATATGGAACTGGGATTAGTTGAGCCACTGCGCGAACTGTTTAAAGATGAAGTGCGCAAAATTGGTCTTGAGTTAGGTCTGCCATACAATATGCTTTATCGTCACCCGTTCCCAGGACCAGGTCTTGGAGTGCGTGTATTAGGTGAAGTGAAGAAAGAATACTGTGACTTATTGCGCCGCGCCGATGCAATTTTCATCGAAGAACTGCATAAAGCCGACCTGTACAATAAAGTCAGCCAAGCCTTTACCGTGTTCTTACCTGTACGCTCAGTTGGCGTGATGGGTGATGGCCGTAAATATGATTGGGTTGTGTCACTGCGCGCCGTTGAAACCGTTGATTTTATGACGGCCCATTGGGCACATCTGCCGTATGATTTCTTAGGTCGCGTATCAAACCGCATCATTAACGAAGTCGATGGCATTTCCCGTGTGGTTTACGATATTTCTGGCAAGCCGCCAGCGACTATCGAATGGGAATAAGTTAATTATTTGAATTAACGATTAAAAGGCGCCGAGTGCGCCTTTTTTGTTATTCATTCTGTCTGAGATCACTAGCAAGAACCACTCGATTTCTCCCGCCGTTTTTGGCCTGATATAGCGCTTTATCAGCAAGGTTAATGATCTCATCTCTATTTAGGTGTTGATTCGCAACGGTTGCGATACCAATACTGACTGTGATGCTAAGGTATTGACCTGAATAGTGAAAATCACTTCTTTCAATCAGCGTCCTGAGTTGTTCGGCTTTGAGTTGGGCCGTATGACTATCGCAGTGTTTAAGCTCAATGAGAAACTCTTCACCTCCCCAGCGGGCAACTCTATCTTGTTTTCGTAGACTCTTGCTGATGTGTTTTGCAAGCTTTGTTAATACATAATCACCCGCTGCATGGCCATAGGTGTCATTGATTTGTTTGAAGTGATCTATGTCTAGGATTAAGTAAGCACTGGGATTATTGTCGGTACTGTTTTCGACATTTTGATTGAAACTGCGTCGATTTAGCAGCCCTGTTAGCGGGTCGGTATTTGCGGCAATATTGAGTATTTGGTTTTTGGTGATTTGTTGTTGGATTAATTGATAGAGGCCGAACCAAGCGCAGAGAATGCCAAAGGTAAAGAGTAAGTCTTCGACTTCTTGATAGTAACTGGCTTCGAAGGTAGATAATTCATCCAGTATATTCATATTGTTACCTATGAATAGGCTCCCACAGCCAATTAACAGCCAAAGATAGATTTGACGGTTATGTCGCGTGTAGCTGATATAGAACATCATAAATAACCAAATGATAGAACGGATCAATTCAAGGCTGAGTTCGTAATAATTGATTTCGTTATTAATGGACTTGCCGTGCAGCATAATGCAAGAAAAGCCTGCACTTATGATCAGAATTAACCACTGCCAAAAGTATCGAGTCATTGGAGTATCGATGATAAAACCATAGGTAAAGTATAGTGTGATGGTAGTGTTATGCAGGGGGCTTGCATTGGAAATGCTGACTTTGTGATATGTAGGCGATTGGCTGTTATAATCCGGTTTTATTTTCAGGCTAATTAAATGAGCGTGTGAGTGGAGCAAATGCAGCAAGTTGAACAATCGCAGCAGGACGAACATTGGATGCAAGTGGCTATGTTGATGGCCGAGAAAGCCGAGGCCGAGGGTGAAGTACCTGTCGGTGCGGTTCTGGTCAAAGACGGCCAGCAAATTGCGACGGGTTACAATTTATCCATTAGCCAACATGATCCTAGCGCCCATGCGGAAATTTTATGTTTACGGGAAGCGGGGCGCTTGGTCGAAAACTATCGCCTGTTAGACGCGACTTTATATGTCACCCTTGAACCTTGTGCTATGTGTGCCGGTGCTATGGTGCACAGCCGGATCGCGCGGGTGGTTTTTGGTGCTCGGGATGAAAAAACCGGTGCAGCGGGGACTGTAGTGAATTTACTGCAACACCCGGCATTTAATCATCAAGTTGAAGTGACATCGGGTGTATTGGCCGATGCTTGTAGCGCGCAATTGAGTCGTTTTTTTAAACGGCGTAGAGAGGAAAAAAAAGCCCTGAAACAGGCTCAAAAGGCGCAGCAAGCGATAGAGTAAACAGTGCTAGAAGTGACAGGATTAATCCTGAGACTGAATAAAAGTAAAGAACAGTTTCTGACGATTCAAAATACGACGATGGCGAACTTTAAGTAAAGTACGACGACGCGCGACAGTATTGCTGATGGTTTTTCTTCTCATATTGACCCCATTCATTGTTATTATCGATGCCCTGCAGAGATGTATCACAGGTCATAACCCCAAGACAGTAGCAGTTGCACTTGAGTGCAGCAATAGCACTGGTCAGATAAGCTGAACTAAGTGATGTTTTAATCGTAAACCTGAGTTGGATCCAGCCCAGTTAAGCCAGCTTGGATCTAGTTTTGACTCTAGCTCTAGCTTCTAAACCTAAGCTCACTGAGATCACTGAGCTTAGATCTAGAAGCTGGTTCTATACATCATTGTCTAGAAACCTAGCTCTAACGCTTGGCTCAGGCGATGCAGATTACTTAGGTGGTTCTGGGCTTAATGTACCTGCGGGAGTGGCGGGTTCTTCCGACGCAAGATCGCTAGGTTCTTCCTCGGGGTTTTGCTGTTTCGATTGATTATCTACCCAGACTAACGTGTCGTAGTAGCGGCGAATACTGTCGACGTAATGGACGGCTTCACTGCCACGGGCATAGCCGTAGCGGGTTTTTTGATAGTATTTACGCTTTTGCAGCAGTGGCAGCACTTTCTTTAAATCTCGCCACGCATTGGGATTTAACTCCATCGATTCAGCCAGCTTTCGCGCATCTTCAACATGGGCATACCCTATGTTGTAGGACGCCAGTGCAAACCACATACGTTGACTCTCGGGAATGGATTCCGGCAGACGATTGATCATATCGTTCAAATAAGCCGCGCCGCCGCGGATACTTTCTTCCGCGTCCAAACGGTTGGTGATGCCAATTTCTTTTGCCGTAGGCTGAGTCAACATCATCATGCCGCGCACCCCCGTTGCCGATCGGGCATGGGGATTCCAATGGGACTCTTGATAGCTAGTCGCCGCAAGCTTACGCCAATCTAAATTGCCCGCATGGGTTTCAAATAACTGACGATAGCGAGGCAAAACGGTTTCGATAGCGCGGATAAATGCCCTAGTATCGACATAATCGAAGCGCTTCACATGGCCAAAGTATTTCTCGTTGAGATGATCAAGCGTACCGGCAAGCTTCTCTTGGTGCCAAAAGGCCAGTAATTGACTCATGAGTTCATCACTGCGGTTCGGCGGCAACAGCCAGACCACATCGAGCTTTTCTTCAAGTACGGGGCCTGAGCGCAGATCGGGCAAGTAGCGGCGGTTGATTTGTACGCTGCTGGAGTCGGCGATGGTGTAGTCAATTTCTTTGTTGGCGATCATGGCCAGCAATTCTTCGCTGTCTTTGTCGGTAATTTGATCCCACACCAGCGTTGGATAATGCTTTTGCAATTGAGTTAATGTCTCGACAAAGGAAGAGTCGGCGATGACAGTGATCTTACCTTTTAAGTCGCTGACGTCTTTGGGCGCTGGCATGCCTTCGCGATACACCAATACTTGATTAACGCGGTACAACGGCGGCCCTAGGCGGAATTGTTCACGCCTTGCGGGTGTTTCTGTCATGCCCGCGGCAATGAGGTCGATTTCATTCTTTTTAAGGGCTTCGTACAGCTCGGTGCGGTTAGTGTAGGGCACCATTTTCAAGGGCACATCTAAGTATTCGGCGAACAATACCGCCATATCGTAATCGAAACCGCTATCACCTTGGCCCGATGTCATATAAATCTGTGGGCCGTAAAGTGTGCCGACTCTTAACTCAGTTAATTTTTTCGGCACGAATTCTGTTTCGTCCACGGTCACCTGCTGACAGGCAGTCAGTAAGAAACCTAAGATAAGAGCGAACAGGAATCGTGTCATTAAATATGCTTATAGTAAATAAAATCAATATTATAGATAGCGAGTTAACAGTGGGACATGCGTGGTGAACTGGCCGACATTGGTGGGATTATATCCGTTTGTCTGCGATAACGTAAAAAAATCATTCGTGGGGGAAAATGGCGACTAAAAATGGTCGCGTTTTTTATATCACAGGAAACACTGTTTTGCGTAAGGTCACAGGTGATTTGTGGCAGACATTTCCTTATAATAGCGCCACCTCTGACCCCTGCAATAATAAATAATAAGGTGAATAGACGTGATGGAGATCATCCGCGGAGCCCCTGCACTCTCGACGTTTAGGGTGCAAAAGCTGATGGAGGCCTGCGAAAACGCTGCGCTTCCGGTACGCCAAATCTATGCTGAGTATGTTCATTTAGCGGATTTGAGCGAGTTGCTCGACACAAATGAACGCCAGCAACTTGAAAAAATTCTCACCTATGGACCTGCGATAGAAGCTCATATCCCCCAAGGTTCACTCCTGTTTGTCACTCCTCGCCCCGGTACTATTTCTCCTTGGTCTTCAAAAGCCACTGACATCGCACACAATTGTGGCCTTGGTAAAGTGAAGCGTTTGGAGCGAGGCGTTGCGTATTATGTCGAGTCAGACGCGCTCACTGTGCCTCAGCAACAAGCCCTGAATGCGTTGCTGCACGATCGCATGGTGGAAATTATCCTCGATGATTTTACCAAAGCCGATGTGCTGTTCAAACGCACTGAGCCTGCGCCGTTTAAGAGCGTCAATATTCTTGGGGAAGGTCGCCGCGCACTAGAAGTGGCTAACACTGCATTGGGGCTTGCCTTAGCCGAAGATGAAATCGACTATTTAGTCGAAAACTTCGTCCGTTTAGGCCGTAATCCCCACGACATCGAATTGATGATGTTTGCCCAGGCGAACTCTGAGCATTGTCGTCACAAGATTTTTAACGCAGATTGGACCATTGACGGTGAAGTTCAGCCTAAGTCATTGTTCAAAATGATTAAGAACACCTTTGAAACCACGCCTGATCACGTGTTATCTGCCTACAAAGATAACGCCGCTGTGATGGAAGGCTCGGTTGCCGGTCGTTTCTTCCCCGATCCAGATGGGGTGTACAACTACCATACTGAACCTATGCACATCCTGATGAAAGTGGAAACCCACAACCATCCAACCGCCATCAGCCCCTATCCTGGCGCTGCAACCGGTTCAGGTGGTGAAATCCGTGATGAAGGCGCAACGGGCCGCGGTTCTAAACCTAAAGCCGGTTTAACGGGCTTTAGCGTATCCAATTTAAAAATCCCGGGTTTTGTTCAGCCATGGGAAGGTAACTATGGCAAGCCAGAGCGCATCGTCAGTGCGCTGGACATTATGACCGAAGGCCCACTGGGCGGCGCGGCATTTAACAACGAGTTTGGTCGTCCTGCGCTGGTCGGTTATTTCCGTACCTACGAGCAGGAAGTCAGCAGCCATAACGGTGTTGAAGTCCGCGGTTACCATAAGCCGATTATGTTAGCCGGTGGTTTGGGTAACATTCGCGAAGAGCATGTACAGAAGGGCGAAATCACTGTTGGCGCTAAGCTGATTGTGCTGGGTGGCCCTGCGATGAACATTGGTTTGGGTGGCGGCGCCGCTTCATCTATGGCATCGGGTCAATCGAGTGAAGATCTCGACTTTGCTTCTGTGCAACGTGAAAACCCCGAAATGGAACGTCGTTGTCAGGAAGTGATTGACCGCTGTTGGCAGCTTGGCGATAAAAACCCTATCCAATTTATCCACGATGTGGGCGCGGGCGGTTTGTCGAACGCTTTCCCTGAACTTGTGAATGACGGCGAGCGCGGCGGTTTATTCAATCTGCGTAACGTGCCTTCAGATGAGCCAGGCATGAGCCCGCTGGAAATCTGGTGTAACGAATCACAAGAACGTTATGTGATGTCCGTTGCCCCTGAAAACCTCGCACTATTTACTGCAATTTGTGAGCGTGAGCGCGCCCCGTTTGCGGTTGTGGGTGAAGCGACGGCGGAGAAACACCTGACGCTTAGCGACAGCCATTTCGATAATAATCCTATCGATTTGCCGCTCGAAGTCTTATTAGGTAAAGCGCCTAAGATGAGCCGCGATGTGGTATCAGCCAAAGCGGTATCGCCAGCGCTCGAACAAAACAAGATTGATGTTAAAGAAGCGGTTAAACGCGTGCTGAGCTTGCCTACAGTTGCGGATAAAACCTTCCTTATCACCATTGGCGACCGCACAGTTACGGGTTTAGTTAACCGTGACCAAATGGTGGGTCCATGGCAAGTGCCTGTGGCCGATTGCGCGGTCACTGCTGCAAGCTTTGATACCTACGCCGGTGAAGCAATGTCACTGGGCGAGCGTACACCGCTGGCACTGCTTGATTTTGGCGCATCTGCCCGTATGGCAGTGGCTGAATCAATTATGAACATCGCTGGTACCGATATCGGTTCATTTAAGCGTATCAAGCTTTCTGCCAACTGGATGTCTGCTGCGGGTCACCCCGGTGAAGATGCGGGTCTTTATGAAGCGGTTAAAGCCGTAGGTGAAGAACTGTGTCCAGAGCTGAGCCTAACCATTCCTGTCGGTAAAGACTCTATGTCGATGAAGACCGCATGGCAGCAAGATGGCGCGGATAAAACCGTGACGTCGCCAATGTCATTGGTCATCACTGCTTTTGGCGTGGTGCAAGACATTCGCAATACAGTGACGCCTGAGCTGCGCACAGATAAGGGCGAAACGTCTTTGCTGTTAGTGGATTTAGGTGCGGGTAAAAATCGTTTAGGCGGTTCTTGCTTAGCCCAAGTGTTTGGTGAGTTGGGTGATATTGCGCCGGATCTTGACGATGCTGCACTGCTGCGCGGTTTCTTTGAAACCATGCAAAATCTAGTGGCGAAGAAATCCGTTATCGCTTACCACGACCGAAGCGACGGTGGCTTATTTACCACCTTAGTGGAAATGGCCTTTGCGGGTAATACTGGCTTAGACATAGATGTAGAAGATTTGCAGGGCACGGATTTAGAGCGACTCTTTAATGAAGAGCTCGGCGCTGTGTTGCAAGTGAGCCGCGACAATGCTGCTAAAATTGCCGCTCAGTTTGCTATCGCAGGCGTACCTTGCCATGTGATTGGGACTCTCGCTGACGATCAACGCATCACCATTAACGATGGCGCGCGTGAAATTTTCAGTGATAGCCGTGTTGCGCTGCGTACCTTGTGGTCAGAAACCACGTATCGTATGCAAGCCATGCGTGATAACCCAGCGTGCGCACTGGAAGAGTTCAAACTTAAACAAGACGAAACCGATTTAGGCTTAACGGTTAACTTAAGCTTCGATCCAAGTACTGACGTTGCCGCGCCTTATATTCTTAAAGGCGCTGCGCCTAAGATGGCGATTTTACGTGAGCAGGGCGTTAACTCCCACGTGGAAATGGCCGCTGCCTTTGACCGTGCTGGATTTGAAAGCCGCGACGTGCACATGTCTGACATTTTATCTGGCCGTATCAGCCTAGAGGATTTCCAAGGTCTAGTGGCCTGTGGTGGTTTCTCTTATGGTGACGTATTAGGCGCTGGTGAAGGTTGGGCTAAGTCGATTCTGTTTAATGACCGTGCTCGCGATGAGTTTTCACGTTTCTTTGAACGTGACTCAAGCTTTGCTCTCGGCGTGTGTAACGGCTGTCAAATGCTGTCAAACCTGAAAGAAATCATTCCAGGAAGCGAGCATTGGCCACGTTTTGTGCGCAACCGCTCAGAGCGTTTCGAAGCGCGTTTCAGCTTAGTTGAAGTGCAACAGAGCCCGTCGTTATTCTTCCAAGGTATGTCAGGTTCGCGTATGCCTATCGCTGTATCGCACGGTGAAGGTTTGGCTGAGTTTGCCAGCCCTGAAGCGCTGGCGATTGCCGAAGCGTCAGGCACAATTGCCCTGCGTTTTGTCAATGGTAAGGGTGATATCGCGACTCAGTACCCACAAAACCCGAACGGTTCTCCAAATGGCCTAACGGGCATTTGTACCACAGACGGACGCGTAACCTTGATGATGCCGCATCCTGAACGTGTGTTCAGAACGGTCGCTAACTCTTGGCATCCAGATGCTTGGGGTGAAGATAGCCCTTGGATGCGTATGTTCCGTAATGCGCGAGTGACCTTAGGTTAAGCGAGTAAACTCAGCGGCTTTTACCTGTATTGATGGGTAAAAGTGGGTTTAGTTAATCGTAAAAAAGGAGCGATAATTTCGCTCCTTTTTTTATATTTAAAATGCACCTTTATGAAATATCTTGGATTTCAAATCATTAACACTTATTGCAAATAATCTAATAGACCAAAGTGAAAAAATAGCTTCTTTCATCGGTAAATACCTATTAATAGGTATGTTGCATACTTGATACTGGAAGCGACGTTTTATGGGGTTCTAGAGTTGAAGGCAGATGTTGCGGCTTTAGAATAGAAAAAGCCCCCACTCTCAAAGAGATGGGGGCTCGTTTTGCGCTAACAAAACTTCAAATTAATGCAATAAATTTCACGAGTAATTCTGGGGATTATTTCAGCTCATTAGCTGTATAAAGTTCAACAAAAACACGCTTGTAGCTGTTAACCAGACGTTCAAATAATTTAGTCATATCGATATCTCCACACCAAAAGTTAATACCTATGTGCGCGAAGTTGGCATTGACTGGGCTACGACACCAGTTCTACCAAATTGTCTCCTTAACACAGGACATATATTAAACAACTCAGGTTAGCTTCTCAAACGAGAAAAAATACAATTATTCATTATTAAAACTAATGAATTTTAATGCTGTTTTTATATGCTAATTTCTATGTATGGATTTATATATTGATTTTAAAGGTTTTAAATTAATTTCCGCTGAAAATATTTTTATGTTTTCTTAGTTAATTTGTTGCAACATTATTTGTTTGTTAGTTTTTTGGCAGCTGGAGCTGATTTGTGGCGGCTAATCAATAAAAGTAGGGGTTTACACTAATTAATGCGTGCTCACTACTCCTGTTTTATGTGGTTGTCAATCCCTCTCAATGGGGAAGTGTGTGCCTCACCGCAAAACCCACCTAAACCACTGAGTTTGATTGATTTGCATCAAAGCGAGGTGGTATAAAATAGCCACAAATGAAAGCGAATAAATATCTTAACTATCTGATATTTATATCGATGAGATCATTTGATTGATTAAGTGGTAGGGTGTTGGTCTCAGTTACTTGCGATAGTGTGACTCGCGTCTCAATATGCGACGGATATTGGTACTTTTTAACCCTTGCTGCTTCGAACTAATGAAAAAGATTAAATTTAACGGTTTATACTGATGTTCAGATATAAACACAAAATGAAAACTCACTATCCTACAAAGGCACTTGCTGTGATTGACGCGGGTTTTGTCATAGCAATTGGACGCACCAAGTAAGGAGTCACCGATGATTGTTGAAGAGGTTGTTGAGCTATCGCGGTTGCAGTTTGCGCTGACAGCCATGTATCACTTCCTGTTTGTTCCCTTGACCTTGGGGTTGGCATTTTTGCTGGCTATCATGGAATCACTGTATGTGATGACAGATAAACAAATTTATAAAGATATGACTAAGTTCTGGGGTAAGTTATTTGGTATTAACTTTGCCTTGGGGGTTACCACAGGTTTGGCAATGGAATTCCAGTTTGGTACTAACTGGTCTTACTATTCGCATTACGTAGGGGACATCTTTGGTGCGCCTCTGGCTATTGAAGGTTTAATGGCCTTCTTCCTCGAATCTACCTTCGTCGGTATGTTCTTCTTCGGTTGGGATCGTTTCACTAAACGTCAGCATTTAGTGGTGACTTGGTTAGTGGCCTTTGGCTCTAACATGTCGGCATTGTGGATTTTAGTGGCAAACGGTTGGATGCAAAACCCTGTGGGTTCTGTGTTCAACTACGAAACCATGCGCATGGAAATGACCAGCTTCGCCGAAGTGGTGTTTAACCCTGTTGCGCAGGTGAAGTTTGTTCACACTGTGGCTTCGGGTTATGTGGCGGGTGCCATGTTTGTACTGGCAATCAGTGCTTATTACATCCTCAAGAAACGTGACTTACCTTTTGCCCGTCGCTCATTTGCGATTGCGGCAAGCTTTGGTATGGCGGCGATTTTATCGGTTATCGTGTTAGGTGATGAATCTGGTTATAAAGTCGGTGAAGCACAGCGTGTTAAGTTAGCGGCAATTGAAGCTGAATGGCACACAGAACCTGCTCCTGCGGCCTTTACTGCGGTTGGTTTCCCAAATCAAGAAACCATGCACACGGATTATGCGATCAAAATTCCTTATGCAATGGGCATTGTGGCAACCCGTTCATTGGATGAAGAAGTCACGGGGATCCGTGATTTGATTGCTGAGCATGAAGTGCGTATCCGTAACGGTATGAAAGCTTATGCTATGTTAGTGAAGCTGCGTGCGGGTGAAGAAACCCCTGAACTGCGTGCGGCCTTTGAAGAAGCAAAAGTCGACTTAGGCTATGGTTTCTTACTGAAACGCTACACAGACAAAGTGGTTGATGCCACTGAAGAGCAAATTAAAGCAGCAGCTAAAGATTCTATCCCGAACGTAGCACCGATTTTCTGGAGCTTCCGTGTGATGGTGGGTCTAGGCTTTATCATGTTGTTCGTATTTGCTGCGGCATTCTGGCAAAGCACACGTCATCAAATCGCTGAGAAGAAATGGGTACTTAAAGCTGCACTTTATAGCTTGCCATTACCTTGGATCGCGATTGAGTGTGGTTGGTTTGTGGCTGAGTATGGTCGTCAACCTTGGACGATTTCTGAGGTACTACCGACCTTTATGTCTGCATCAAGCTTAACGACTGGCGACTTATGGTTCAGTATCCTTTCTATCACCCTGTTCTACACTGTGTTGCTGGTGATTGAGATGTTCTTGATGTTTAAGTTTGCCCGCATTGGTCCGAGTAGTTTAAAAACTGGTCGTTATCATTTCGAGAACCTAGAAGCCTAAGCAGAGGATTTCATTATGTTTGATTATGAAATATTAAGAGTTATCTGGTGGGCTCTGATCGGCGTACTGTTCATCGGATTTGCGGTTACTGACGGTTTTGACATGGGTGTCGGTGCGTTACTGCCAATCATAGGCAAAGACGATACTGAACGCCGTATCATGGTCAACACTATTGCTCCCCATTGGGACGGCAACCAAGTGTGGTTAATCACAGCAGGTGGTGCGTTATTTGCCGCTTGGCCTATGGTGTATGCAGTGTCTTTCTCTGGCTTCTATGTCGCCATGATGTTAGTGCTGTTTGCCCTCTATATGCGTCCAGTTGGATTCGATTACCGTTCTAAAATCGAAAATCCAAAGTGGCGTAAGTCATGGGACTGGGCTTTGTTTGCCGGTGGTTTTGTGCCTCCGCTGATCATAGGTGTAGCCTTTGGTAACTTGTTACAAGGCGTACCGTTTGAATTCGACGAGTTCCTACGTGCGACTTACCACGGCGGTCTATTCGGTCTGTTGAATCCTTTCGGTCTACTGGCTGGTCTTGTGAGCGTGAGCATGTTTATGATGCAAGGCGCTTCTTGGCTACAAATGAAGACAGATAGCGAGCTGCGAGTTCGTGCTGCGAAAGCCACGCAATTCTTCGCACTATTAGTGGCTGTGTTGTTTGCAGCAGCAGGCGTGTGGTTAGCCAATGGTATTGATGGTTATGTAGTGACTTCAGTACTGGACCATAATGCGGTGTCTAACCCAGCAATGAAAACAGTCGCGATTGAAGCGGGTGCTTGGCTTGCCAACTATGACAAATACCCCATCACTATGTTGTTCCCTTTCTTAGGTGTGCTATTGCCGCTGTTAGTGATTCTGGTGAGCCGCTTTAACCGTTCAGGTTTTGCGTTCCTATTCAGTTCGCTGACTGTCGCTATGGTTATTTTGACGTGCGGTGCAGCTATGTTCCCATTCGTCATGCCATCATCACTAGACCCTAACGTCAGTTTGACTATGTGGGATGCAACAGCTAGTAAAACTACCTTAGGGGTGATGACTGCTGCCGCTGCGATTTTCGTCCCTATAGTATTGAGCTACACTGTTTGGACTTATTTCAAAATGTTTGGCCGTATCGGCCGTAAACATATTGAAGATAACAAAGCCTCACTCTATTAGGCATTAAGGAGCATCTGCTATGTGGTATTTTACGTGGATATTAGGGGTTTTGTTGGCCTGTTCTTTCGGGATTATCAATGCCCTGTGGCTTGAGAATACTGAGAACATGGACAGATCGGCTGATGATGCCGAGTAACGTCTAAACTCGATTTAAAAAACCTCGCACTAGCGGGGTTTTTTATTGGGATTTATTTGCTGGATTAGGCAAGGTTTAACCTGTGTTGGGTTCATCTAAAAGCTATCCTCAACAATGTTCTCCTATCACTTTCTTAAATAATGCCTCAAAACTCCCGTGCCTCGCTCCCATAAAAATGCCACCCAGTGTGGGTGGCATTTGATACATAACTCATTAGACATTTGAGCTAGTGGTGTTAATTGAACCTGTCGAGCGAGTCTATCTAGGCCTTAAATTGGCTTATTTGGCGTTTTAAGGCCGCAGCTAAGGAAGACAGTTCATTGGCTGAATGTACGGTTTCAGTGGCACGGTGCTCGCCTTCATTTGCCAGTTCACTGATCTGATGCAGATTATGAGTAATTTCCTCTGCAACACTGCTTTGCTGCTCGGTAGCTGAGGCGATATTGCGTGAACTAATGGCAAGTTCGCCAATCCGGCGGGTGATTTCCTTAAGCTGCTCGCCGGTTGCTTCACCCTGTGCTGCGGATTCCATGCCTAATTGATGACTCTGGCCCATTTGTTCTGTGGTACTTTTCACTTGCATTTGTAGCTTTCCAATGGTTTGGCCAATTTCTAAAATGGATGATTGGGTGCGCTGGGCTAAAGTTCTCACCTCATCGGCTACGACCGCAAAGCCTCTACCTTGATCGCCTGCACGCGCCGCTTCAATCGCCGCGTTAAGTGCCAGTAAATTTGTTTGCTCGGCAATACTGTTAATCACTTCGGTAACTTTACTGATGGCTTCACTTTCGTGACTCACTTTTTCAACCGACTGATGACTATTACTAAGCTGTTCACTGAGTTTGAGTAAATCCTGCACCACTTTAGTTTGCTGACCTTGGCCTTCTTTGGCTGCGGCATCCACTTGCTGGCTCTGCACTGCGCCATCTTGGGCATGATTCGCCACATCGCGAATAGAGGTCGACATTTCTTCAATGGCAGTGGCAATTTGATCCGTTTGTAGCATCAAGGCCTGAGCTTCTTCGCCATTCTGTTTGGCAATACTTTGTGCCTTAGAAGCCTGCTGCTCTAAACTCATCACCGAATCCTGCAGGGCAATGATCAACTGTCTTAGTTCAGAGGACATGGTCGATACGCTGGTGGTCATGCGATCAACTTCGTTTTGACTCTGTGGTTCCGATGGCGCTAAGTGATGACTAAAATCGCCACTCCCTAGCCTTTCCATATGCACTTGTAGGGCATGTAACGGTTTAAGAGCACGGATTAATACTACTGAAAGCAGTGCCGTGATCAGTGCAATCCCAGTGAGGGCAACGATAGCGTTGATAGTGAGTAACTGCATACTTTCTTCATTGAGTTCACTTGCCTTAACTTGGCCTACCAACATCCAATTCCAGCCGGTTACGGTTTGGCTATAGGCAAACATAGGCTCATTTTTACTATTGATATAACTGTACTCAGAATCATCTTTCGTGGCCTCAGCCACACTTAACCCATCGAGCATACTTTCGGTGATAACGTCGCCCGCATTAAATTTAGGATGCGCGACAAGTACATTGTCCGCTTTACGTACTAACAGAAAATGACCGCTTTCTTCTAAGGTGAGTCTGTTTACTGCATCTTGTAATTGTTTTAATGAGCTAGTGATATCAAAGCCAATATACAAGATACCAATGACTTGGCCTTGGACGTCCTTTACTGGGCGATAGACTGTCATATAGTCTTTGCCGAAGAGTTTGGCGTAGCCTTCGTATTCTTGGCCGCTGATCAGCGCTTGATAGCCTGGATGGGTTTTGCCTAGGAAGGTCCCTAATGCACGGCTACCATCGGCTTTTTTGAGTGAGGTCGACACCCGCATAAAGTCATCGCCATCGCGCACGAATACCGTTGCTGTGCCGCCCGTCAGGTTTGCAAAACGATCGACTTTGCTTTTTGAAGAGTTAATTTGTTCTTGTTCGTGCATGAGGGCGGGAGAGCTGACTCCCATCAGATTAATAGTTTTATCTGGCTGACTAAATTGCCCCGGATACATTTCCTTAAACACATCGGCGTTGCGCCTAGCAAGTTGCAAAAGACTATCGTATTGCAGTTCTAACATGTCTGAAACGGCACGCATTTCGGACTTCATGGCACTTATGCCTTTATCTTCTAATACATTTGAAGCGGCTTTGTAGGAGACGGTACTGAGTATACCAAAGATGATGAGTGTGAGGATAAACGCGAGGGCACCTATTTGTTTTGCAATAGGCCAATTTTTATAATTCATCGTACGATCCTATAGGTAACGGTTACATCAATGTAGCCTAAGTCTCACTCCATGGTCTTGATATGGGTCTAGTATTTAAGCAATTGTATAGTCAATTCTTTGATATTTTACCAGTTTTAGACTTGAGTTAATGGATTCATTCCACAGACATGTCGGCAGATAAAAAGTCTCGCTAACTGGCTGTATTGTGATGGCATGGACTAAGCTGCTTAAGGTGAATGGAGTTCATAGTGTCAGAACCATTATAGGGGAAGTGTATATGCTAGGTGAGAATCATGCGTTGGTTTATGAGTTTCCAGATTTTGTTGATCAAATTAAGCATCTAAAAGCCAATAATAGCGCTTTTGCTACCATGGCCAGTCGTTACCATGAGCTCGACAATAAAATCAGGGCATTGGAGTTAACAAAAGTGCCCACTGCCGATGAGCACTTTTTAGCGTTAAAATTAGAGCGGTTAAACCTTAAAGATAAACTGTATCAATACCTAGTCCACGATGCGATTTAAGCAGGAATGGCGGACTGATTGTTCGCCTTACGGGTTTTCATCAACAGTAAATACATAGTCGGTACCCAAACCAGAGAGAGCAACGTCGTCAGCAGCGTGCCGCCCGCGATAGCAATGGCAAAGGGAGGCCAAAATCCGCCGCCAGCAATGATAAGCGGGATAAAACCGCCCACTGTGGTGATGGTTGTCGAGCTGATATGGCGGCCACAACTGCTGACGGTTGAGACTATGGTTTCCATATCGCCGAGTCTGGCACTCGGCATATCCTCAAGTTCAGCCAAGATCACTATGGCAGCGTTAATGGCCAGTCCCATCAAGCCTAGTAAACCTATGATGACCGGGAATCCAAAGGGATAGCCGAACACATACACGGCTAATAGGCCAAGCCCTGCCGATTGTATCGCGCTCAATAAAATAATCGCCGTGAGCCTGAAGGAGTTGAACGACAACACCACAGTGGCCAATAACAAGGTGACGACTAACATCACATTGGAGAGCAAATTGCCGACCGCTTCGTTACGTTTTGCGCTTTCACCCCCGATTTCAATGCGATAACCCGATGGCAGCGCGAGTTGTGCCACTTTATCTTTGACATCGTTCAGCACCTGGGCGGGTAACACGCCACTGACAATATAGGCTTCTATGGTATTCACCCTTTGGCCGTTACGTCTTGGAATGGCGCCGCGACTCACTTGTACTTCGTTGTGGGCGAGGGCAGAGAGCGCGACCGACTCACCCGAAGGTGTCACTAATTGGATTTCTGAAAGGCGGGTGACTTGTTCGCGACTGCCATCACCGAGTCGCACTCGAACGGGTAATGACTCCGTTTGCTCAAGTACGCTGCCACCGATAACGCCCGTGGTCGACATTTGGATTTGCTTGGCGATATCCGTCAGACTTAAACCACTCATTAAGCTGGCATCTTCATTCACTTGCAGCCAAAGCTTAGGCGCACCGGCACTTAAGGTGGCTCGGGTATGGAGCACGTCCGGTGTTTGCGCGAGGATATTGCGAACTTCGTCGCCCAGCGATCGCAACGTATCGAGATTCGGACCGAAGATCATCAACTCTACCGGCGCATTAAAGGGCGGACCTTGCTCGAGTTTGCGTACTAGCACTTGTGCTTCGGGGAAAGCACTGTCGAACTGCTGTTGTAATTCGGGGATCAGCTCATTGGCACGTTCAAAGTCGGTCACTTTCACCATGGCCTGCGCATAGTTAGTCGCGCCCTGTTGGCGCTGCGTCAGGTTGTAATAAAATGAGGGCGTATTGCCGCCCACCACCCAATCGACTTGGGTTATCCCATTCACGGCATGGAGCTTTTTATCCATCAGTTGCACTTGGTTTAAGGTGTTTTCTAAACTCACATGGGGCGCAAGATAGACTTCAATTTGGAACATGTCCCTGTCCGATGGCGGAAAGAATTGCTCTGTCATCTTGCCCGAGGCGTAAAAACCTAATACTGGCGTAATACCAATAAGCAGCGCACTGAGAATAGGGCGCTTAAGGGCGATTCTGAGGCTGGTTTGAAAATATTGACTCACCCGCGGGAGGTTGATCCCGTGTTGATACCAGACATCATGTTTGCCTTCATGGCTAAATCGTCCCGCGAGTCCCGCAATTATCGTGTGGGAAATCAGGTAAGAGCCCAGCAGCGCAAACATCACTGACATGGCAATGCCGCCGACAAACTCCCCAGCGGCACCGGGCATCAGCACTATGGGCGCAAAGGCTAAAATCGTGGTAATCGTGGACCCCGCTAAGGGTAACCAAAGGTGGTGTATGGTTTCACTCACTGCGGCTAGGCGGCTCATCCCTTGTTGGCGCCGTTGTGAGATGGCATCAACAATCACAATCGCATTATCCACCATGATCCCAAGGGCGACGACGAGTCCAGTCACCGACATTTGATGTATGGGCAGGCCGATATATTTCATGCAGGCCAAGGTAAATAGTGCTGTAAGGGGCAATGAAATCGCCACTATGATGGCGTTTCTTAGTCCTAGGGTAAGTAGCAATACCAGCAAGATGATCACAAATCCTTGCAGCAGGTTTACCACGAGTCCGCCAAGGCGATCGCTGGTGTAACTGTTTTGCTCGAATAGCCATTGGATCTGGATATTGGCGGGCACTTCGCGATTAAGTTCATCGACGACGCTATTCACTTGTGCTTGCCAGAGATCGACACGGTTATTGTTAAGCATGCGCGCGGCGACAAAAACGCCTTGTTCACCATCGACTAAGGCTATGCTGTCCGCGGGCGTTTTGGCTTGGCGCGTGACAGTGGCAATATCTCCAAGGCGAATAATTTGGCCTTGGTTATCAATTTTAAGTGGCACTTGGCAAATGCGTGTTAATGAGTCGAGTTCGCCCGAGACTTCGACTAAGGCGCGAAATTCACTGTTATTAATTTCACCCGCGGCAATTTTACTGTCGGCGCCGCTGAGAATATGGGCGATGGAAGCGGGAGTGAGTTGTAACTGGCTCATCTTGTTGCCATCGAGCTGCACTAGCATTTCTTCGGTCGGCGCGCCGTAGAGTTTGACAAAATCCGTGCCCGATAACAGCCTGAGCCTGCTCTGTAATTCCTTCGCGTAGCGGTTGAGCATATCGACTCGAACGGGCGTATTGCTATTCCACACTAAGCTTAAAATGGCGGTATAGGCATAACCAATTTGATCATCGAGTGTCGGGGATGGTATGCCCTCGGGCAGATTGATTTTCGCATCGGCTAATAAATCCCGCGCCCGAGACCACACGGGATCTGTCTCCATGACTGTGTCTTTTAATTCTAACTGTATGACTGAAATCCCCGGCCGAGAGGTCGATTGGATCAGCTTGATTTCTTCTAAGCGTCTGAGCTGATTTTCGAGCACTTCCGTGACTAATGCTTCGACCCGTTCAGCCGAAGCTCCGGGATAAGGGGTGATCACAGAGGCGAAACGGTTAGTTATGTGTGGATCTTCAGTGCGCGGCAGACTCGAGATAGCGCCAAAGCCCGCGACCAGTAATAGTGCAATAACGAGGCTGACTAAGCGGCCATTTTCAACAAAGGCTTTAATCATAACTACCTCGTGGCTGCGGCAATAGGAGACACGGCTTGGCCTACGACCAGCTTATGGAGTCCTTGGCTGACATAGATTTCATTGGGCTGAATCGCGCCTTGAATGTAGGCCATGTCTTGGGTTGTGTAGAGAATTTCCACATCTCGGCGCTCTATGATGGATTGCTGTTCATCATTTGCGATGACATACAGATTCCATAATCCGCGAATGCCATCCGTCAGCGCTGAAATTGGCACCCAATACCCAGCCTGCTCAATTTGCTGCTGTTGATGCAGATACGCAATTTCACCGTTAATCACACGGGCATCTTGGGGCAGGCTGATCCTAAGTTGTAGGGTGCGACTGACGGGATTCACTTCGGCGCTGATACCGGCAATTTCGGCGGTAAAGGTTTGGTCTTGCACGCTGACTTGTACTTGCTGTCCGGCGTGAAACTGCTCCGCTAACGCGACAGGTACGCCAATGTAGGCTTCAGGATTGATATTGCCCACTAAGGTGAAAATGGGGCTACCCGCAGCAACCACTTCGCCTAAGTTATGCAGTCTTTGGCTGATGGTGCCGTCGAAAGGCGCCACTAAGATGGATTTATCGAGCTTAAGTTGATTGGCATACTGTGAGGCAAGTAGGCGGTTTTTCGCCGCGGCTAAGCTATTTAATTGTGAGCGGTTTTCATCTAAAAGCTGCTCAGAGACATAACCCGATTTTTTCAATTCTTGATTACGTTTTAGAGTGCTGGTGGCCAGATCAACATCGGCTTGGGTTTGCGCCAGACTCGCTTGGATCTCTTGACGTTCGGCTTCGAGTAGTCGGGTATCGAGAATTGCCAGTATTTGACCTTGCTTCACTTTGATGCCGGAATCGGCCTGTAGTTCGTTTAACTTTCCTGCTAGTTCAAAGCCGACGCCAGTCGTGTTGCCCGCACGGATAGTCCCCGTGAAGGTCTGCTCGTGCTGATAGCTTGGGGTCAGGATCAACGCTTGGCTCGTGACTGTGGGCAGTACGGTTGTCGTGGCGTGTTCAGTGACTTCCTTTTGACAGGCGGATAATGTGACTAAAGCAAACACGCAGACGCTGATAGTGCGCCAAGAACGTCGGGCAGTTCGATCCATTTTAAGTGCTTCCGCTGTAAGTTAAACGTTAATGCCATGTAACTAGACTTGCTAGTCTAGTTGTGTGGAACTAGACTGTCTAGTCTATTTTGTGCTTAACTAATGCCAATTTATTAGGTCTACCTATTCGAGAGTCGATATGACGCATTCCTCTGAGACGCAGTTACCTCTGAGCCGTAGCGAACAAAAACGTCAGCAAGTGCTTGTGGCTGCTATTGATTTATTTTGTCGTCAAGGGTTTCCCCATACCAGTATGGATGAGGTTGCCAAGCTTGCAGGCGTGTCGAAACAAACCGTTTATTCCCATTACGGCAGTAAAGATGAATTATTTGTTGCGGCAATTGAATCTAAATGTGTTGGCCATAATCTTAATGATGATTTGTTAAGTGATCCCACTAAGCCGGAATCCGCATTAACCCAATTTGCCCTGCAATTTGGGGAGATGATCGTCAGCCCTGAAGCTATTACGGTATTCAAAGCCTGTGTGGCGCAATCCGAAAGCCATCCTGAAGTGTCGCAGTTGTTCTTCGACGCGGGCCCGAAACATATAGTGGGATTATTGGCGGATTATTTAGTGACAGTAGAGGCCCTAGGGCAATACCGCTTCGGTAATGCGCACCACAGTGCGGTGCGTTTATGTTTAATGTTGTTTGGTGAGCTAAAACTCAAATTAGAATTGGGCTTGGCGGCCGATGAACTCGTTAGCGATAGAAATGAGTATATTTTGGGTTGTGCAGACATGTTCCTGAAGGCGCATCGGGTTTAATAAAACTTGCACAATATAAAAGTATCATTTTGTATCTCAACATTGAAAGCATGAACCTTTTAGCTTGATAGCGCGTATTATGCGCAAAAAATCTGTTAATCATTTTAAATGCAAGGAGCTGACGTGGCTAATCGAGAACTCTCACCATCGAGCGCAAAACTGCGCCTGCTGAAAAGCGCTGTATTACTGTTGCCGTTAATGAGTTGTGCCGCTATTGCAGCGGATAAACCTTCGCAGGAATACAAGCCTTTTAGATTAAGTGTCGCGCAGATCAGCACCCAGAGTGCCGAGGTTGCCAATGGTAATACTGAGCTACAAAGGGACAGTTTATTACTGAGTGCAGGGATGAATGTTCCGTTAAATCAGCAATGGTCTTTGGGCTTTCGTGTGGGTTACGACAGGCTGGATTATGATTGGCGCAATATCACGCTCACTGGTGCTAACAATGTCGCCCCGCTGTTTGGTACCGACGGGCAGAATTGGGATCATATCAATCGTTACCGTGCCGGAGTGTCGTTAAATTATCGCATGGATAAACATTGGGCCTTCTTTTTAGCGCCGCAGATCCAATATGCTTACGCCGATACTGCATCGGCCAGCGAAGCCCAGAGTTACGGTATTGTGGCGTCTGCCATGTATGCATTTGATTCGGGGAATATGATTGGCTTTGGCGTCGCGTATCTCAATGATATCGATGAAGTTCGCACTGTGCCTTATCTCGCTATGCGCTGGCAGATAGATGAACATTGGGCACTCGCCAATCCTTTCCAAGCTGGTTTTAGTGGTCCTGCAGGATTAGAGCTGAGTTATCGATTTAATTCCGATTGGAATGTCGGCTTTGGTAGTTCGCGTCGTACTGAGCGATTCCTGATCGAAGACGATGACACTGTAGTGGAAACGAACGAATGGGTGAGTTATCTGCGCGGTGGTTGGCGAGCAACGTCTGCATTAACAGTGAATCTTTACGCCGGTTATTACTTTGATGGTGAGTTAGAAGTGACCGACCAAGCTGCGCTTGATATGGATAGCCAAGGCGCTGCGGCCTTGGATATCGAATTCAAATTCTAACGTTAATGTCAGTTATTTGCCTAGCATGGCCTCTTTGAGGCTTTTCTGGGCTGGCTTGTCACCTAGCCAAATTTTTAACAGTGCTTGACGGAACATTTCACCTTCGATGGTGGCTTGTTCCTGACCATTTTTATAGGCCGTCATGCCGCGGGCTTTATTGGCGACTAAGGTAAATTGGTCGCCTTCTTTAATTTCTTCGTTAAACAGCGCCATAAAAGCATCGATTTGCGGTTGAATATCGGCGGTATTATCTGCCGTTGCGTGCTCAAAACCTTCGGTGATCGCATCGCGCATTTTTTCAGAGGTGATCATGCCTGAGGTAATATTAAGGCGGATTGCCGCAATTGGAGCATCGATAACCGCAGTCGTGTTACTCAAGGCTGCTGGCAAATACAGACTGCCCACATATAAATCCATAAAGAACTTACTGCGAACCCCCGCGCCATTGAGTTGTAATGCTTGACTATCTAATGTCACTGTATCGGCGACTTGCACACCTGAGACTTCTTTGGCCATTAATGTGTGGGGTAATAACAGCGCGCTGGCTAGGGTAAGAGTGGAGAGTAACTTCATAATACACCTCATTTTTCTATTTTAATTATTGGGTTTTAAGTAAAGCTTTATGAGTATTTACAGCAGAAAGTTGACCCCAACTTCTCAAATACTCGGCATCGGAAATGGATGTTAATCTAAAGAAGAGGGGAGAGATAGGCTAATTGTGCTTAAGTATCTTTCGAATATGGCATACTCATCATTAAGTATGAGCATGCCAACAAGATGACTCATCGCGTTAAAATACTGACGTAAAAGTATTGCTGTAAAACTATTGGCGGGTAAATTATCAGCGTTAAGCAACTGGTATAAATTATCCGCGAGTGCCCAGCTTGTACTGTCCACTCTGTTCGAACATCACGGCTTGTTTCTGTTTTGGTGAGATCAAAATTGGACCGTCGTCGAAGAAGAGAAAACACTTCCAATTACGGACGAACACATCCCAACGAGTTTCAATAATCTGATATTTTTCATAGCAAAAATAGACGGTTGTCTCATCTGGCCATTGTATAAACTCGGCTAACACGGCGGGTAAACTGCTCTCTTCACTATCCCAAGCACTCTGCCAATGATCTGTTTCCACCCAAGCATCAGCCTTCGCCGCCCAATCTCCCTTAGTGAATTGTTCCGCACGACTACTCTTGTTGCTAATCCATTGGTTCCAGATTTCCATCGCACTTTTATCTGTTAACGGCAGGATATGCGCCTTGTCCTCGTCAGTGACAGGCAAGTCCTTGTGGTTGAAAATCCACTTACGGCGGTATTGATCTAGCGGGATATAAGTGTTGGCCACATTAGCTCTTTATTACATAGTTAATTATGCCCAATTATACCTAAGGTTAGCGGATTTGTGGATCTTAAGCTTACATAATTTGTCAATTTGACTTCAGTTCTAAATTACCGTAGAGCTGTTGTAAATGTGTTTGTGCTGCAAAGTTGTTCGGATCTAATGTTAATATTTCTGTTAATACGCTCACGGCTTGTTCGGGTTGGCCTATATCCTTCCAAAAAAGCCCAAATTTGAGAAGCACCGGAATATCAGTTGGGTATTTTTCTAAATAGTTTAGATAATAGTCTAACGCTTGTTGGTACTTACCTTGAAGCTTAAGTATCTGAGCATAGTGAGGTAAGTAATCGTCACTAAATACAATAATTTTACTATAAGTGTTTTCAGCCAGCGTAATATCCTTGAGCTTCAGAGAGAGTAATATAATTTGTTTTAGTTCAGTTTCCGTACGATACTCTTCTGAGATATTAAGTATAGACTCTAGTGCTGCGGACTCTTCGTGCAGAAGTAAAAATTGGTAACTCGAGGCTAAATAATATAAACGGGTTAACTCTGGGTTATCTGTGATAAATGGACTGATGTATTGAATCATTTTGCAGATCCCGAGTAAGTGCTGATTTTGCATTAAGATCGCCAGCTTTTTAAATGCATCTTCCACATTATTGACAGTAGCCTCTTTTGCACTAGTACTGTGACTCTGTTGGCTAAGATATTGTAAGTATTCTTGTTCAATCTCGTCGAGTAGAGCTATATCTGCATCATTCAACTTCTGATGGTCGGGCATATAGTTTTGTTTCCAAATTAATGCTCGGCCTAGCTGATTATCCTGCCGCCACTGTCTAGCAATCGCCGGTATATCTGTTGGCACAGTGAGTTCAGCTAATCTTATTTCCACTCTGGATGCGGCATCATTGATTAAGACGCTAAGTTCAGTGGCTATGTTTAAATATGCCTTATAGTAAATGTTATTATTTGTACTGAGATCTAATTGTGACCAATGTTCGCTCTGTTTTGTCGATAGGAAATGTGAGAATTCGTAGTAGCCGTAAAATTTAATTAAGCTTCCAAAATGGTGGTATTTTTGATTGAGTGTTTTTTCAATCTTGTCTATTTTTCTGTGTAGTTCAACAACGGTGTGTGTGGTACCCTCTATTTTTAGCATGGTATTTGAATAATGCAGGGCCTTTTTGAGCAATTTTATTAAGGCATTAAAAGTGTTTGAGGTTAAAGAGAGATCAGTTAGGGTATTTGCTAATAGCTTACGTCTTTGTTCGATAGATAGTTTGTGCTTACTTGGTTGAAGTATAGCTCTATCTTCAGGTGTAATTGTTGCTAGCACCAGTTGTTCTGGTGAAAGCTGTTGTATACCCTCAATTCTTGCAGCGTTTGCTGATAAATTGATACACTTTGCATGGTAACAAATCACTTCTTCTTGTAAAGATTGCATGGCTTGAAGGAGTTGTATTGGAGTTTCTGCCATTTCACCTGAATAGGTTTCTACCCACTCGAACATGACTCCTAAATTAGGGCCAATATCTGCACCGAATGTATTCTTTGCATGGGTTGCACCAGACTGAGAATGACAAAAATCAGAGCCACAAAGTAATATTTGTTCAAATCCCATTTCTTCGGCAATTTGCACAGCGGCATTAGTTACGGTAGGGCCTTTTGGCAAAATATTATCGCTATCTCGAGAATCCCAAGGTATTCGTGGACCTGTGTATAGCACGCTGCCAGCCCACTGTCCGAGTAATAGTGGACTAACATGATATGAGCAAATAAATAGACTGTTTTCGTACAAGGCCATCATTTCTTTATTTACTGTCAACGCATGATCTTGGGGGTCGACCGAAACTATGATGTCTACAGGAATCCCTGCAATAGTCAGTTTATACGCTACTCTCGATACAGCGAAAATAACTAACTGTTCTCGATGGCTTTTTATCCAGTCGATATGCTCATCTAAAGAAGGGCCTCCGCCTAAAACTATGCAGGTTTTACCCATGAATTTTTGTTTTAGTATGGATGCGGGCTGAAGAGTTTCACTTAAATTAATTAGTTGCTTTTTAATAAATATTTTCTGGGAAAATCCGATATTGCTTTCGAAGTGCTCGTGTTCTATTTTTTTTTCAACGAAATAATTTAATTGTGCATATTCATCAATGTAGTTCCCTGAAACTGCAATTGAACGATGAACTTTAAATTGATTTTTAGCAATAAAAATATTATTACGAGTTTCTTTTAATAATGCATCAAACATCTCAGGCGAACATATTTCAATTGATTCAGATAGTTCGTCTGGGACTTCAATTGTTAGTAAGTTCAGTACTGCATTAAAGTCTACAAAAATAAATTTACTGCCATCGGGAATAGCTAGCTCCATGACATAGTTAGCAAGTAAACCAGAATCCAGACCTATGACTATGTGTAGGGTATCTTTATGGGAAAACTCGGCCTTATACCTATTATTAAATAGCGTTTTCGAGTCGCATTGCTCAAAGGTGTTGCGATTAATGCTCGGTAGATAGTACTCATTGAATTGACTAACCGAGAAAACAGCGGAGAGAATGGGTTCGTTTACTGTCATCATCTGTTGTGCACCTTGTTATCTCGTTAGAGTCAAATTTTTGGCAAACATTGAGTATGTATGGACAATTTTCGCATATTTTCATGCTGATAACATAATGAAATCAAATTGATTTTGTAAACTTTAGCACGATTGCCTCACAAATAGTTATTGTATCTCTGGGACTTAATATCAAAATTTGTATAAAAAACGCTCGTTTTTTGCTTTTGATGATTTTGCTAATTTAGGGAAATAAGTCAAATTGCTCTGGATTAGACTTTTACTGTAGTCATATTGATGATTAAAACCACAGTTTGGAATAGATTGTCGTAAAAATTCTAAAAACGGTCGACAATTCAAATTAAGTTACTAAAATTATATAAATTTATGCATGGTTGTGGTTTAGTAGCTTTCATGTTTTTACCTATGGTAATCATCGTTTTGGCCTTACCGTCAGTGAATTTTGTATGTTTTTTGCTTTATAACTAATGTTCCAACCTTAGTAGGTTGTGATATACCTAGTCAGATAGTGTTGGCACTACAGTGATCATTCGGAGCGTATATGTTTGACAATAAATCGATTCTCATAACAGGTGGAACAGGTTCTTTTGGTCAAAAATATACCAAAATGATATTGGCGAAATATAAACCAAAACGGTTGATTATTTTTTCACGTGATGAGCTAAAACAATACGAAATGCAGCAAGTTTATAACGCGTCTTGTATGCGTTATTTCATAGGTGATGTACGTGATGCTGATAGACTTGTCCAGGCGTTGAAAGATGTTGATTACGTGATTCATGCCGCTGCGTTAAAACAAGTACCTGCCGCCGAGTACAATCCTATGGAGTGTATTAAAACCAACATTCATGGTGCTGAGAATGTGATCAAAGCAGCAATCGCGAATAAGGTCAGGCGGGTAATTGCATTATCAACAGATAAAGCTGCGAATCCGATCAATTTATATGGAGCGACTAAGTTGGCTTCTGACAAATTGTTTGTTGCTGGAAATAATATTGTGGGTGAAGGTAATACCCGGTTTTCAGTGGTGCGATACGGTAATGTTGTTGGTTCTCGTGGTTCAGTAGTACCTTTTTTCAAATCATTAGTGAATAACGGTGCCGTTTCTTTACCTATCACTCATCCCGATATGACTCGCTTTTGGATTACCTTGCAAGATGGGGTGGACTTTGTGCTTAAGAATTTTTCCCGGATGCAAGGTGGTGAGATTTTTGTCCCTAAAATTCCGTCTGTTCGCATCACTGACTTAGCTGATGCCTATGGTGCAGGATTAAAGCGTGAAATTGTAGGTATACGCCCAGGTGAGAAAATGCATGAAATTATGTGTCCTGGGGATGATTCGCATCATACACTTGAGTTCGATGACCATTTTGTTATTACACCGAGCATTTCATTTTTTGGTAAGAATAATAACTATTCTACTAATATGTTAGGTGAAACAGGCACCTTAGTCGAACAAGGATTTGAGTATCATTCGGGTAATAATCCTCATTTCTTATCAATTGAGCAAATAAAGTTACTCGATGAGGAAGCATAATGATTCCTTATGGACATCAATCAATAAGTCAATCAGACATTGATGCAGTTACGGCTGTTTTGACTTCTGACTATCTGACCCAAGGTTCCCAGGTGCCTATGTTCGAATCGGCAGTTGCAACTGTAACTCGGGCAGAGTATGCCGTAGCGGGTAACAGTGCGACCTCTATGTTACATGTGGCCTGTTTAGCACTGGGTGTTTTACAACAAGATATCGTTTGGACTTCTCCGATCACTTTTGTAGCATCAGCTAATTGTGCTCTCTATTGTGGTGCGAAGGTTGATTTTGTTGATGTTGATCCCCTCACTGGTAACATGTGTGCAATTGCTCTCGCTAACAAACTACAAGAAGCCAAAAAGCAAGGTTGTCTTCCTAAGGTTATAATACCCGTTCATTTATGTGGCCATAGTTGCAACATGGATGTGATAGGAGCGCTTGCAAAGCAGTATGGTGTAAGGGTTATAGAAGATGCCTCACATGCTATAGGTGGGCAATATCAGGATCAATATATTGGTCAGTGTCAGTATAGTGACATTACGGTATTTAGTTTTCATCCTGTTAAAATTATCACTACTGCTGAAGGAGGTGTCGCTACAACTAATTGTGCAGAACTTGCTAAGGCAATGGTTTTTTATCGCAGCCACGGTGTGACACGGGATAAAGAGATGATGCTAAGACCTGATGAAGGGGATTGGTATTATGAGCAGCATTTTTTGGGCTTCAATTATCGTATGACGGACTTACAAGCTGCGTTAGGAAATAGCCAAATTACGCGTCTAGATGAGTTTGTAGCTAAACGTAATCAATTAGCTCGTCGATATCATTTCCTATTGAAAGACACTGGGGTTGAATTTGTCTCTCCGTTAGATAATACACTTAGTGCTTATCATCTTATGATGATTTTATTGCCTGAGAATATTGCCCGTAAAGTGGTTTTTGATGCGATGAGAGCGGCAGGTATTTGTGTACATGTTCACTATTTTCCTGTGCATTTACAGCCGTATTATTTAAATCTAGGTTTTGCTGAGCATGATTTCCCTCAAGCTGAGCAGTTTTATCGCCATTGTTTAACCTTGCCGCTTTATCCCGATCTTAGGGACGAACAGTTAGTTTTTATTACTGAAACATTAAAAGGATTATTGTAGTGAACGTGGCAATAATTCCCGCCCGTGGTGGCAGTAAACGTATACCGAGAAAAAATATTAAGGCATTTAATGGTAAACCCATTATTGCTTATACAATTGAAGCTGCATTAATTAGCGGTTGTTTCGATCGTGTTATAGTATCAACTGACGATGATGAAATTGCCGCGGTTGCGCTGCAATATGGTGCTGAAGTTCCCTTTGTCCGTCCCTTAGCATTAGCCGATGATTTTGCGACGACAGGTGTGGTGGTGACGCATGCGCTTAACTGGTTAATAGAGTCTAACTCTAAGCCTTCGTTTGCTTGCGTTATGTATGCCACGGCCCCCTTTATTCGAGCGGAAATATTAAAAGACGCATTTGCGACATTAAAGCAAAACAAGCATAAAAAGTTTTGCTTTGGCGTAACAGAATTTCCCTCTTCAATTCAACGTGCCTTTAAAATAACGACTAACGGAGATGTTGAGATGTTTCAACCAGAGTATTTTAATACTCGCTCTCAAGATCTTGAAAAAGCTTACCACGATGCAGGTCAGTTCTATTGGGGCACGACAGAAGGCTTCTTGGAGAGTAAGGGGATGTTTTCGAGTGATTCTATACCTTATCCATTACCTCGCCACCAAGTTCAAGATATTGACACTCCAGAAGATTGGGCAAGAGCCGAGGCACTATATCAAGTGATGCTCAAGCAAAGTGCCTAAGATGAAGAGGATCGTTTTTAGAGTAAATGCTGGGCAGGGGATCGGGATTGGTCACTTAGTCCGTTGTGCTGTGCTTGCAAGAGAATTGATTCAACAAGGTCATAAATGCCTTTTGGTATTGGGAGCTGTCGAGCAGGAGTTATCCGCATTTGTTGAAGGACTCGATTATATTTCACTCAATTTAGTATCGCCAACTTACCAAGATGAGTCACATGATGCTGCGTTATTTCTGAGCGTAGCGAATAACTTTTACGCAGACTGGGTTGTCGTGGATGACTATTATTTGGGTCGAGATTGGGAGTTATTGATTAAAGCACATGGCTATCAAGTATTGTCTATTGATGATCTTTGTCGCCCCCATGAGTGTGACATCTTGTTAGATGTACGTTGGCGTGGGGACAATACGTCTCTTTTTTACCAAGGTAAATTACCTTCACACTGTATGGCCTTACTTGGCCCAGAGTTTGTGCTGTTATCTGAACATTATCAACAAGCCGTTATACATTCGCAGCCTGCAGAACTGCCTTATACTCTCTTAGTAGGTCTTGGTGGTGGCGGAGATATTGTTACTATTCGCAAGTTAATAGAGAATTTAGAACCTTTAGCGAAACGAAATCAGATAAAGATTCAGGTTATCCTTGGGCCCCTGTTTGATGACTCTCTAACTTTTATCGCTGAATGTGCGGACACTCCTTGGGTTGAGCCGCTCATTGGTATTAAAGAATTGTACCCTCATCTAAAGGCGTGCGATTTATATATAGGTGCAGCAGGCGGAATTTTATATCAATTGCTTGCGCTCAATAAACCAGCATTGACCTTTTCAACGGCAGAAAACCAAGTCACGCCAATAGAGCAGTTAGAAGATATCGGCCACTTCTTCCATGTTGACCAATGGTGTGAGCAAGATGTTGCTTGTCTTCCTGAATTTGTGGATGCGGTTATAAGGCATAATGGCCGAGTCCAAGGTTTACTTAATTCATCTCGATTTCATTTAGATGGGCTAGGGGCCCAAAGAGTCGTCAAAGCCATGATGGGCGAATTAACACCTGAGGAGAAAGTGAAACATTCTGCACCGTGTGTTGAGTTGATCCTCTCGAAACATCATAGTTTACGTCCTGTTAGCGATCGAGATATTAATCATTACCTTGATAGCCGTAACTTAGTAGCTAATGCGCAAAATATGATTAATGTGCAGCCCATTCCGCGTTTAGCGCACTATGCATGGTGGTTCAACACACAACGTGAGTCTTATTTACTGTCAAAAAACGGACAAGCTTGCTTGTATATTTGGCATCAAGTGAGACAAGTTGCACAACTACATTTTTTAATCGGCGGTTGGTTTGTTTGTGACGATGACACGGGATTCCAAGATGCGCTACTTGCACTTAATTGGCAGTTAACTCATTGTGATAAAAAGTATTCTGGTATTCCTTGGATTGCGGTTATTCATCGTGAGAACAAGTATGTGAAGCTGATGAATGATTATCTTGGCTTTGAGACAATAGACGAAACGCATCCCTATGCTTCAGCCATTGGCACGGTATTTGCTGATGCACATTATAGTCAGTTTTTCTTTGTAACTCGGACGACTAAGCCAGATCCGCAGCTACACAATATACAGGTGGTGGCAAAATGATCGCGATGGAAGTAACCCCACAACCGTTGAAGTTGGGATTTATTGGCGGTTCTTATACTTCGGCCGTGGGTTACGCCCATGGTGCAGCTAGTCAGTTGGACGGGCGTTGGCAATTAGTTTCTGGATGCTTTTCCCGCGATATAGATACCAGTTTAAAAACGGGCGCGACATGGCATCTTCCTGAAGATCGTGTGTATTCCGATTGGCAGCAATATATTGCCAAAGAGGCGGCGTTGCTCGATGCCGTTGTCGTGCTAACTCCAACACCAAGTCACGTTGATGTCGTATGTGCCTTGCTGCAAGCAGGAGTCGCTGTTATATGTGAAAAAGCGATGGCGGCGGATTTACAGCAATCGATAGCGATCCAAAAAGCCCTCGATGAGACTAAAGGATTCCTCGCTGTGACCTTTAACTACAGCGGTTATCCTATGGTGCGAGTGTTACGCAGGCATGTACAAAAAGGCACTTTTGGGGAGCTTAAACAGATCCAAATTGAGTTTCACTCAGATGGTTTTATTCAAGCACCAGAAAAAATGCATCCTCAAGCTTGGCGTTTGGTGGATGGTGCAATCCCTACGATTTTATTAGATCTTGCCGTGCATGTGCAGCATCTGAGTGAGTTTATTACTGGACAAATTCCCTTGAGCGTAAATGCCGATTTTCATCATTTCTCGATTTTTGATGGCATAGTCGATGACGCCTATTTGTGGGCAAAATTTGAAAAGGGGATGCGGGCTTCCTATTGGGTTAGTAAGACAGCTTTAGGCCATCGTAATGGGCTTAGAGTCAGATTATTTGGTGAACAGGCGAGTGCAGAGTGGTATCAGGAGGAGCCGGAGCGTCTGCATATCTACGGTAAAGACTCTGTGCGGATGACCTATGATAGAGGCAATTGTCATTTTAAAGAGGAAGTCCGCGAACGCTTTAAACCTGGACATCCCGCTGGCTTTGTTGAAGCTTTTGCTAATCTTTATAACGATATTGCCGATGCACTAGTTATGTTCCGTAAAAAGGGGCAATTTCAGTCGCCTTATGTATTTGGTTGGCAGCATGCCCATGATGGTCTCGTTATGTTAGACGCTGCTGTACAGTCAAATAAAACTGAGACATGGGTTGAGATAAATTAAAGGTTATGTGCAAATGAAGATTAATATTGGTGAGCGCGCGATTGGTGGTGAAGAGCCCTGTTATGTGATTGCTGAGTTATCGGGAAATCATGGCGGAGATATCCGTAAAGCAGTCGCCTTACTTAAAGCCGCTGCCGATGCGGGGGCCGATGCCATTAAACTGCAAGTATATCGTCCTGATACTATTACGCTAAATGTGGATCATGGTGATTTTGCTATCCCAATGGATAACGCATGGGCAGCTTATAAAAACCTTTATGAATTATATGAATATGCTCATACTCCTTGGGAATGGCTTCCTGAATTATTTGCCGAGGCCGCGAAACTTGGGGTTGAGTTATTTGGTTCTGTCTTCGACGAGACGTCAGTCGACGAGCTAGAAAAATTTGCTGTAAAGGCTTATAAAATAGCGTCTCCCGAAATTGTCGATCTAGCATTGCTAGAAAAAGTCGCCAAGACAGGTAAGCCAGTCATAGTCTCTACTGGGCTGGCAAGCTTAGAAGATATTTGCCGCGCGGTAACTTGTCTTAAGCAACACGGTTGTGAGCAAATAATTTTACTCAAATGCACAACAGCTTATCCCACACCTCCAGCAGAAGTTAACCTAAAAACGATACAGCATTTAAAAGACACATTCCAATGTCCTGCAGGACTTTCGGACCATACAGTTGGTATAGGCGTATCGATTGCAGCTGTTGCGTTAGGCGCAAATGTAATTGAAAAACATATAAAATTAGATGATGGAGAAGAAACTGTCGATAGCTTCTTTTCACTCACAGTCGCTGAATTTCAAACGATGCTGGCAGAGATCCGTCGAGCGGAATTGGCGGTTGGCAAAGTAGATTACAGCTTAACGCCCGGTGCGAATAAGAATCGAAATGGACGACGCTCACTGTATATTTCGGCACCGATGCAGCAGGGCGATATTTTTACTGAGCTGAATGTTAAATCTGTGCGGCCAGGTTTCGGTCTTGACCCACAATATAAGTCACTAATTTTGGGGCGCAAAGCGGGTAAAGATCTCATCGCTGGCGACAGATTAAGCTGGGATGTTATTCAATAGTCTGAAATGTTTCATTTAAAAATGGGTGAGTAGTAATGACAATAAATGACGTGACAAATTTTATCATCGATTATGTGCGGCAACATTTAGAAGATGACAGTCAGATTATTGATGAAAATTGCAATTTTGTTTCAACTGGCTACTTAGACTCATTTGCTATTTTGAGTCTTATCATGACATTAGAAAGTCAATACGAGATTAAGTTCGCGCCAAGTGAACTCGCAGAGTCTGAGCTCCAAGTCATAGGTAATTTAGCGCAAGTGGTGGTGAATAAAATTGCGGGTAGAGACTGATGTCTTGCTTATATGAGAGATTTAGGCTGGTTGCCCAGCAGTTTCATGATAAAACTGCGTTGATCGATGGCGATGAGTGTTATACCTATGGCCAGCTGTTGTCACTCATTGAATTATGGTGCAAGCAGATTGTACTGATTTGCCAAACTCAAAGACCGCGAGTAGCGCTGTTAACTGACTCTCTATTACATTCTTTTACTGTCTCTGTTGCGATAGCAAAATTAGATGGTGCATGTATACCTTCGAATGCTCAAATGCTGGCACCACAGTTGTTGGCCGGATGGAACGCGACAGATGTTAATCTTGTGGTTTACGATCGTAGTGTTAGCGCAAAAGTGCATTCTTTAGCCTTGCCGTTTGGTATTATAGCCACTGATGCATTGGCGATACCTACGGGGAATATTCCTGCCAATCACAATACTTACGCTAATAATATTGAATTTACTCAAGATGATTGCCATGCGTCAGAAGCGCTTAGCTCGTTGGTCCAAGAAGCCATAGATAACGACTTTTTGATCACCCTTTCATCTGGCTCAACCGGTGATCCTAAACCTATTGTGGTGTCACAAAGTGTCAAACTTGCAAGAGCGCAACAGACTTGGGATCTGTATCATTTAACGTCTGACGATGTAGTGCTATGTGCTTCACCATTTTTTCATTCTTTAGGTCAGCGACTTAGTTTTGTACCCTTATTATTGGGAGCCACTTTAGTGAGATTGGCCCCCTTTACGCCAAAACAGTGGTTAGTGTTAGTTGAGCAACATGCGGTGAGTTTTGTGATCAGTGTCTCGTCGCACCTGTATGCCTTAAAAGATGAACTACTCGATAACGCGATAGCATTAAAGTCACTGAAAACTATAGTGACGTCATCAGCTCCTATAGATGCGGCTTTTAAAGAGAAAATTTTTGACGCAATTGGCTGTGATTTTCACGAAATTTATGGCGCGACAGAAATTGCCGTCGCAACCAATTTAGCCCCCTGTGATGCAAAATTTAAATTTAATACTGTCGGCTACCCATGTGAAGCGATCGATGTTCAAATACTCAATTCAAATCTATGCGTCTGTGGGATCAATGAGGTTGGGGAAATAGCAGTAAGGTCTCCACTAGCGTTTAGCGGTTATTACCATAAACCTGAATTAACATTGGCTGCGTGGCATGGAGATTATTTTCTAACTGGCGATCTCGGTAAACTCGATAGCGAAGGTTTTTTAACTTACGTTGGTCGCAAAAAAGACGTTATTATTTCGGGGGGGATCAATATATATCCGAAGGATATTGAGGCTGTACTCTCCACGCATGAAAGAGTGTTAGAAGTGGCTGTTATCGGTGTAGATGATCAGTTGCTAGGTGAAGTTATCGTCGCCATCTGTATTGTAAAAAATGCAGATCGTTTAGAGCCTCAGCTTCGAGCCTTAACGAACCGTTCATTAGCGCCTTTTCAGCGTCCTCTAAAATATTTTTTCCCAGAAAAATTGCCATTAACGGCAACGGGAAAAGTGTCTAAGAAATTGTTGAGGGAACAGTATAATTCCTTAAATAATGGTTGGACAGCCGTACTTGAAACGATGTTGTACGGGAGGAAAGGCTAATGAGTGAAAGGTATATTTTTGGTGCAGGCATTCAAGGTGGAATTTTTTTCCAAAGTTTTCAATTGTCATCGATCACACTTGATGGTTTTATTGATGCCTATAGTCAACAGACTCATCTATATGACTTGCCGATAATACGCCAAGAAGATATCGAGAACAAAGACGCCGAAATATATATATCAGTAGGGTTATTAAGTCGACGTATCAAGTCTGAACTTGTGGCACAGGGCTTTACTAGAGTATATGACTTTACAGAGTCCATTTTTGCTTGTCCTGCTATTATCCAACAATTAATTCCCCACAGTCTTTGGTATTCAGCCGTGATTGATGAAATGGTGGAACTCGAGCAATTGGCAAAAGTAAGGGGTCTGTTATTTGATGATAAGAGTCGGCAATTATTAGATCAAATAGTTCGTTTTCGTCAACATCATCGAGTTGAAGATTATCCAATCCCCGATCCTCATATTCAATATTTTGCTGAAGATATACCTGTTTTTAACCATTTGTCAGCACTGCGTTTTATTGATGCGGGTGCATACAATGGCGATACGTTAACCTCATTATTTACCGCTGCGCAATTACATGCACTACCGGTGGAATACTGCGCTAGTTTTGAGCCTGACCCCAGTAATCTATATAAATTAAACTGTAGAGTTAAAGCCTTGGGGTTTGAACATCAGGGGCGAGTATTTATTTACCCTGCTGGCGTATGGAGTAAGTGCTGTTTGTTAGCTTTTGATGCTGAACACAGTACTTCAAGCCGATTAACCGGAACCACGGGATCACAAGATAATTTGGTGAGTTGTGTGGCACTCGATGATGTGGTTTTTGGAGGATCACCCAACTTTATCAAAATGGACATAGAAGGGGCTGAAAAGGCGGCTCTTTTAGGGGCAAAGAATATTATTCAAACATATCGCCCTGTTTTGGCAATTTGTCTCTATCACAATCCTAGCGATTTATGGGATATTCCTTTGATGATCAACGATATGGTTCCAGACTATGACATGTACATTAGAGTCTATGGTGATATGTTATTGGAAACTGTGCTGTATTGTATCCCAAAAAAACGCAGTGAAAATGTTGGACCCGATAAGGAATAATAAATATATGTGGAAAGAGCAAGTTAACGCCATGATATCAGACATGCGTAATGCGGATCCCAGTTATCAGCCAAGTCACTTCTGGCAACATGGTGCAAAGAGCTTGCAGCAGGATCTAGCCGATTACGGGATTGAAAATTTTCGAACGCTAAATAGCGCCCTAGGCTATTTCGTTCCAACATATTTATTTCATGGCTGGGTTTTACAGCCAGAACGTTATCAAAATATGTTAACTGTTTGTGATAGCGCCCTTCAAAATGACCGGCGCGCCATGATGTCAATGACGGAGTTTTTATCGGGTGAAACTCATGCTAAAAGTGACTATCGAGTGTATAAAGCGAGTGAGCAGTTACGTGCCCCGTTTACACAAAATTTCAGTGAAAGCCATGTAGGTAACCCATTAGAACAGTTTGAGTTTGATGGACATTTTTATAGTCGCTCTAGTTTAAATTATCTACTAGGATTAAATTTTCTTAAGCAACATATACAAGATATTTCGGTCAAAACTGTCTTAGAAATCGGTGGTGGTTTCGGTTCACTCGGTGAGATTCTACTAAGTGATAGCAGAAATGAGACTTTTTATATAAACGTAGATATTCCTCCGACCTGTCTCTTTTCCAGTTATTATTTAAAACAGGTATTGGGTGCACATCTTGTGGCAGATTATGCCCAGTTACAAATTTACCCAGATTTGAATATTGATACACTACGTACTGAGTTTAGTGCCGTAGTCATGTGTCCTTGGCAGTTACCTGAACTCACTGGCGAAATTGATCTTTTTGTGAATTTTATCTCCTTCCAAGAAATGGAGCCTGAAATAGTACAAAATTATCTGCAACATGTAACACGGTTAAAAAGTAAATACGTGCTATTGCGTAATCTTCGCGAAGGAAAACAGGTCGCAAAAGACCACTCTCATGTTGGTGTTAAAGTGCCTATCTTGGGAGATGATTATGATAAATTCCTACCTGAGTACGAGCTTATTGCCACAAACGTATTACCTTTTGGTTTTCAAACAATTGATAAATTTCATTCAGAATTACGACTTTACAAAAGAAGTTAATATACATAAGCCTTGTCAAAATTAGGTTAGTGAAATAAGGAATTAAGTTATGAAAGCGGTTATTTTGGCTGGTGGATATGGAACACGTATTTCTGAAGAAACTTTGTTCAAACCAAAACCGATGATTGAAATTGGTGGTAAACCGATTTTATGGCATATAATGAAGCTATATTCCGCTTATGGTATTAATGACTTTATAATTTGTTGTGGGTACAAGGGATATGTAATTAAAGAGTATTTTGCAAATTATTTTCTTCATATGTCCGATGTGACCTTTGATATGCGAAATAATAAGATGGAAGTACATCATCAGATGGTTGAGCCTTGGAGGGTAACCTTAGTCGATACAGGTCAAGAGACTATGACTGGAGGACGATTAAAACGAGTAGCCGAATATATTGAAGGAGAATCAGCTTTTTGTTTTACATATGGTGATGGGCTCTGCGATGTTAATATCCAGAATGTAATTGATTTTCATATGGCTAAAAAAGTGAAAGCGACTTTAACTGCAACTCAAGCCCCAGGCCGTTTTGGAGCGCTCAATATTTCTGGTGACCTTGTAACGACCTTTAAAGAAAAACCAAAGGATGATAGTTCTCTGATTAATGGTGGTTTTTTTGTTTTATCTCCTGAAGTATTAAATTATATTGAGGGTGATAACACTAGTTGGGAAGAGGGACCTGTACAAATGCTTGCAGAGGAAAATAATCTCGCAGTGTTTAAACATAATGGTTTCTGGCAACCCATGGACACACTTAGAGATCAGAAATACCTTCAGGAAATGTGGCAGAATAATCAGGCACCGTGGAAGATATGGTAACAAATCAGCAATTTTTTAAGGGAAAAAAAATCTTAATCACAGGACATACTGGGTTTAAGGGGAGTTGGCTTTGTTGTCTGCTTAAACATTATGGTGCAGAAGTCATTGGTTTCTCTCTTGCCCCTTTAACCCAGCCTAATATGTTTACCTTGTTAAATATCAATGCGAATATTGAGTCTATTATTGGTGACATCCGAGACTTTGATACTATAAAAAGAGTGTTAATCGATCATCAACCTGAGATTGTCATTCACATGGCAGCGCAAGCATTAGTTCGTCATAGTTATGACCATCCTGTTGAAACTTATAGCACTAATGTAATGGGTCTTATTAATGTTTTTGAAGCAATACGATTAACAGAGAGTGTTAAATGTGTCCTCAATGTAACTTCCGATAAGTGCTATCAAAACAGGGAATGGCATTGGGGATATCGAGAAAGTGATTCCCTTGGTGGATTAGATCCTTACAGTAGTAGCAAAGCATGTTCAGAGTTAGTTACCAGTTGTTACCGTAATTCTTATTTAAGTCAATCTGGAGTGATCGTGGCTTCAGCAAGAGCGGGAAACGTTATTGGTGGTGGTGATTGGTCTGAAGATCGATTAGTGCCAGATCTAGTTCAAGCTTTCAGTTTACAACAGATAGCAAGTATTCGAAATCCGAGTGCTATCCGTCCGTGGCAACATGTTTTGGAACCTTTATCTGGTTACTTAGAACTGATCAATTACCTTTTGAGTCGTGATGGGAATCCTGATGAAACTTCTTACGCTTGGAATTTTGGTCCAGCAGAAACCGATGCAAAAACTGTTGAATGGGTAGCGCAACAGCTAGCAAAAAACTGGGGAGATGGTGCATATGTCAAAAGTGAACCTCAAATTAATGCTCCACACGAAGCTCATTTTCTTAAGTTAGATACATCTAAGTCACGCAGTATTTTAAATTGGCAATCTAAGTGGGAAATTGAACTGGCCATTGAGAAAACGATAGAGTGGTACAGTGGGTTTTATCAAGGTAAGAATATGGCATCAATAACCCAAACACAGATTCATGAATATTTGAATGATAAAGGTGATTAGCTTGACTGATACTTCTAAAAAATTGACAAAAATTAGAAAAGATATCGCTGATTTGGTCAAAGAGTATGCTGCAATTAAAGCCATACCCCAAAAATTTTATGGTGGTGATACGCCTATTCCACCTTCTGGAAAGCTTATTGGGGTTGATGAATACTCCAACATGGTTGAAGCATCACTTGATGGATGGTTAACAACAGGCAGATTTAATGACACTTTTGAAACTGATTTGTCATCAATACTAGATATAAAAAATGTCTTAACGACTAATTCAGGTTCTTCAGCAAATTTATTAGCGTTAGCAGCATTAACTTCATCACGCTTAGGTGACAGAGCATTATTACCTGGTGATGAAGTTATTACAGTTGCTGCAGGCTTTCCTACAACGGTTAATCCATTAATTCAATATGGATTAATACCAGTGTTCGTTGATGTTATGCTGCCAACATATAATATTAATCCTGATTTAATCGAAGAAGCTATCAGTAAAAAAACCAAAGCCATTATGTTAGCTCATACTTTAGGTAATCCATTTGATATTGATGTGATTATGCATTTGGCTAAAAAATATAATCTATGGGTAATTGAAGATTGCTGCGATGCATTAGGATCGACTTATCAACCATCATTGGCTTATTCTAAAGGACGTAATACACGTATTGAATCTGGCGTGGAGCGTTTGGTTGGCACTTTTGGTGATTTGGGGACATTGAGTTTTTATCCTGCACATCATATTACAATGGGTGAAGGTGGGGCTGTATTTACGGATAGTGCGCTTCTAAAGAGTACTGTAGAGTCATTTCGCGATTGGGGACGGGATTGTTATTGTGCTCCAGGAAAAGATAATACCTGCAATAAACGTTACTGTTGGAAGCTAGGGAGTTTACCTCAAGGTTATGACCACAAGTATATTTATAGCCACGTAGGTTACAACCTAAAGATTACTGATATGCAAGCGGCCTGTGGTTTAGCACAATTAGGTCATTTAGCTGAGTTTATTATGGCTAGAAAACGCAATTTTGAGTATCTAAAGACGGGCTTAAAATCTTGTGAAGAATACCTTATCTTACCTGAAGCAACGCCGAAGTCATCACCCTCTTGGTTTGGTTTTCCATTAACATTAAAACGTGATAAGGGCATCGAACGCTTAACATTACTTCAGTTTTTGGAATCTCGCCGAATAGGTACCAGACTTTTATTTGCTGGCAATGTAACTCGTCAGCCCTACATGAAAGATAAAAAATATCGAGTCTCAGGTCGTCTTAATACGACTGATTTAGTGATGGAAAGCTCATTTTGGATTGGTGTCCAACCAGCGTTAACAACGGAAATGCTAGATTATGTAATTGAATCTTTTGAAGATTTTTTCTTAAAAGAAAAAAGACTTTAGTTTTTTTGTAACCAGGTCGATACAAGTGTGTTAATGCTTGCGTGCTGATTTATAGGGTAGCTTGAGAAAGGAGAAGGACTATTAATACTTTAGAAAGAGAAATGCTTAATATTCTTAAGCAACTCAAAGATAACCATGGTGTCGTTGCCGTTAAAGCAGAATTTGAGGCAGAAGGTACTCGAAGTGATGAGTTTTTACGTTTGTTAGAGATCACTCGCAGAGCAGGCTTAGATGTAGCACTAAAAATTGGTGGCGCTGAGGCAATTCGCGATTTATTTGAAGCAAAACAATTCGGAGCTGATTACGTTGTTGCGCCTATGGTTGAAACGCCTTATGCATTAAGCAAATATATAGGAGCATATGAAACTGCGTTTACAAAGGACGAACTCGAGGATACTTCATTCTTATTCAATGTTGAGACAAAGACAACATTTAACAACCTAGCGCAAATTATTGATGTGATAGTTTCATCTGCGACTAAACCTGGAATTGTCTTTGGCCGTGTTGATTTTACTCAATCAAATGGAATGAAGCGTGGTGATGTTAATTCTGACAAAATTCTTGAATATTGTCTCGAGGTTGCTCGACAATGTAAGTTAGCAGGTATTGAGTTTGTAGTTGGTGGTGGTGTGTCATTAGATGCAATCGATTTTTTGCAAGCTCTAAAGGCAACGTACCTAACTCGTTTTGAAACAAGGAAAATCATTTTCAATGCAGATGCTTTGTCCATGGCTAAGCTCAGAAAGGGGTTGCTATTAGCTGTTGAGTTTGAACTGCTATGGCTTCAGAATAAGCATAATTACTATGCATGTATTGCTAAAGAAGATGAAACTCGGCTGGAATTGCTATCTACTCGAGTATTACAACTTCGGCAAGAAGTTGGCTAATTAGATGTCTATTCAGTTAGTTATTTTCGATCTTGATGGAACTTTGGTTGATAGTGCCAGAGAAGTGACGCAAGTTATTAATGAAATGCGTCGAGTTCGTGATCTTAAGCCTTTAAACCAAGATAGTCTATTGCAGGAGATGGGTCATGGAGCCGATAGGATTTTATCCTTGGCACTTCCTCAGTCAATTGAACCCGTTACATGCCTTGTTGCAGAGTTTCGGGACCGTTATAAATTGATATCAACACCGAAATCTTCTCTCTATCCAAATGTAGAAGCAACACTCAAGTTTTTGAAAAAAATTGGTTTTAAGTTAGCTGTATGCACAAATAAACCTTCAGCGCTCTGTGATAAAGTTTTACTTGAAACTGAAATTGCAGAGTATTTTGACGTTGTTATATCAGGTAGGCCTGATCATATAGCGAAACCGAATGCTGAACCTGTCTTAAGAGTGTTACAACAACTTGGCCTAGAACCTGCTAGTGCATTATTAGTTGGGGATACCACCATTGATCAAAAAGCGGCTAAGGCGGCCAATGTGCCCTTTATTTTTTTCAGCTCGGGCTATGATGATGGTGTAGCAAGAGGAGATATATATTTTGATATCAATGATATGTCGCAGCTCTTAGCTATGCGTCCGTTTAGCTTTAAAACTATTTCGTGTATATAGGACCCAACTATGACTAACGATGAGATTGTCGCCAAAGTACAACCGCGAATATATTCAGCGGTAAAAGTACCCATTGAAGATAGAGTACCTTTAAAAACACCATTTTCAGTTCATATAGATGTGTCAAGTATTTGCAATTACCGCTGTAGTTTTTGTTTTCAAGCCGACAATAGAGCAATGAAAAAGGTTGACTTGAAGCGTGGGAAAATGAGCGTGGAAATGTTCAAGAAGATTGTTAATGATCTTGCTGAATTCCCTGAAAAGATTAAAAAAATTAAAATTGGTAATCATGGGGAACCTACATTACACCAAGATCTTCCTGAAATGATTAAGTATGCTAAAGAAAAAAATGTTGCAGAAATTATCGAAGTTTTTACTAATGGTTCGAAGTTAACACCTGAGTTAAACCGTGCACTAGTGGATGCTGGATTACAACGTATTAATGTATCAATTGAAGGTTTAAGTGATGAAAGATACATGCAGGTTGCCGGTGTAAAGCAGAATTTTAATGAGATAGTTGAAGGTGTAAGACATCTTCATAGCATTAAAGGGCCTGAACTTACTATTTATGTGAAAATCGCGGACCAAACAAGTGCTCTTGATAAAGGTAATAACACAACATTCATTCTAGATGAAACAGAACGTCAATATTTTTTTGATACTTTTGGTGGTATTTGCGATGAAATTTTCATAGAGAAAATAGTACCTCAATGGGCAGAAACACAACTCGATAAGCAAAATGAAGTTGCTAAAACGGGGATGTATAATCAAAAAATAAAAAAATATAAAGATATTTGTCCGTTCACATTCATGTATTTGCATTTTAATTGTGATGGTCAAACTAGTCCTTGTACTTTGGATTGGCCAAGAAAGGTTGTCATTGGCAATGTAAATGAACAAAGTGTAAAAGAAATATGGGAAGGAAAGTCTCTACATCAATTACGAGTTGCTATGCTAAAAGGACGAAGAGAGCAGATTAATTTTTGTAATAACTGTTCTGCTCCTATGGTTTGTGTTGATGAGGATCTTGATCCACATAAGGAAAAAGTTTTAGCAGCGTTAAATGCATTAGATGAATCACTTGATGATAATGAGTGGATACAGTCTAATGAGTGGAAAATAAAAGAAATATTATAATTAACTATAGGTGAGTGAAATGTCTGTTGGTATAAAATTACTGGTGTTGGGATCCAATGGTTTTATTGGTAAAAACGCAGTGGAATATTATTCTGCGAAAGGTTATGAAGTATACTCACCAAAAAGACATGAGTTGAATTTACTTGATACGTGTGCTGTAGAAAAATATCTAGCGAATTTATGCCCAGATGTTGTCTTAATGAGTGCTGTAAATATCAACTCATTAAATGAAAATTTGATTTTATATTTTAACTTAGCCCGATGTTCACATCTTTTTGGTCGGATGATTACAATAGGTTCAGGTGCAGAATATGATATGAAAAATTACGAACCTATGATGAGTGAGGAATATTTTGGTAAGCATATCCCATCAGATACATATGGGTTGTCAAAATTTGTTATTTCAAATGATGTTGAAAAGTTTTCTAATAACATTGTTAATTTGCGAGTGTTTGGAATATTTGGTAAGTATGAGGATTATTCTCGTAGGTTTATTTCTAACAATATCTGTAGAATACTTTCTGGATTAGAAGTTTCTATTAATCAAGATATGTTTTTTGATTATCTTTATGTAGATGATTTTTTGTTGGCTGCTGAAATATTTTTTAAATCAGAATTTGTTTATAGGAATTATAATATATGTAGTGGTTATTCGATATCTTTGTTTAAGCTCGCCGAAATCATTAATGAAGTCGGTAATACAGATTCTGCAGTATTTGTAAAGCAGGAGGGGAGCAGAGGTGAATATTCAGGAAACAACTCACGTTATGTGAGTGAATTTGGCCCCTTAAAAATTACTCCATTTAAAGATTCAATTTCAAACCTTTATAAATGGTATGAAAAGCATCCTCAAAAAAATCAAATTTGTCAAAAAATCATCGAGATGGAACAGCTCAAATGATAAAATCAAAAGTGAGTTTACTGGTTCAGTTAGAAAAACGTCCAATCGTGATATGGGGCGCTAGAATGACGGGTATGGGGTTCTTACGTTTTTCTCTTGCAAACTCACTTAATATTGTCCGGTTTATTGACTCAGATCTTGCATTGCAGAATAAATTAGTCAATGACGTATTAGTTAGCTCACCAGATGTTTTGGCTACGATGAAAAAAGAGTATGAAAATTTAGCTATTGTTATTGCTGTATCATTAAAAGAGTCTGAAATTATTTCAATGCTAATGGATATGGGATTTTCTGCCCATGATTACATTTTGTATTCTGATTATTGCGAGTCTTTCTATACCATTGATATTATGGGGTCGTGTAATCTTAAGTGTCCATCTTGCGCACATAGTATAGATGGCGACAAAACGCCAATTGGTCGCATGTCATTGAATAACCTTGAAAAAGTGGTTGATAAGATTATTGGTGAGAACGAAATCGTAACTCACGTTAGCTTGTATAGCTGGGGTGAGCCATTTTTACATAAAAATTTACCTGAAATTATTTCATATTTACATGTAAACGGCATAGCTGTAGCACTATCCAGTAATTTATCTATCGACTCAGATGAATTATTGGGTAACGTTATTCGACAGTCACCTGAATATCTCAAAGTATCGTTGTCTGGTTATTATCCAGACACATATGAAAAAACTCATACGGGTGGAAATATTGATTTAGTAAAATCAAATATGTATCGTTTGAGATATTATTTAGATAAGTTTAAATCTAAAACCTTTGTTGATGTAAATTATCATTTGTACAATGATAATAATGGATTAAATTTAGAAAAAATGCGGATGCTTTGTGAAGAGTTAAAATTCTCTCTTTCAACTACTTACTCACTTGTTATGCCTCTTGAGCGTTGCTTAGACTATCTAGATGGAATTCATGACCCACAGACAGAAAAATTGAATTCAATGCTATTAGTAAATATTGAAGAGGGATTAGAGGCAAGTTCTAAGTATCGTTCTAAAATTTGTCCATTTAAAGAAAATCAGATAAATATTAACTGGGATTTAAAGGTACCAGTTTGCTGTACTGTTTTTAATCGAGATGGCATTACTGTTTCTGATAACTATCTTGAATCTACATTGGAGCAAATTAACTCAAATAAAAATAGTGCTAAGATTTGTGGTAAATGCATTAAATATGGTTTGCCTGCCTATAATATGGGTTTGAATCAGCAAAAATGGAAAGAAATTGCATCGACTAAGATTAGTCTTGACCATCAATAGCTAGATATTTGATAGGACTAAGTTATGACGTATTTTGAACAAATAGAACACTGTCGTTTGTGTCGCGCAGAGCTTCCAGGTAATGCGTTAATTACCCTTTTCCCATTTCCAAAAGCCGCGCAGCATTTTTTAACTAGCAAGCAGTTAGATAACGAATCGCCAATCGAACTTGCAGTTTTTCAATGTAATAAATGTGATTTAGTACAGCTTAAAGCTGCTCCAGTGAGTTATTTCAGAGAAGTTATTACTGCTGCTGTTTTGTCACCGCATTCTAGAACTACGCGGTTAAATGAAATTACAACTTTTGTTAAGAAATACAATTTACTAGGAAAAACTGCGCTTGAAATAGGTTGCGGTAAAGGTGGCATGTTAGATGTTATAGTTGATGCTGGTCTTCGTGCTGAAGGTATAGAATATTCAGAGAGTTCCGTAGAAGAGGGTGTTCTTTTTGAGAGAAGTATGATTTGTGGTTATCTACCAGATCAGAAAATAACTAAGAAAGCAGAAGTATTTTTCTCATTTAACTATTTGGAACATCAACCAGACATAAAACAATTTATAGATTCGATTTACACTAACTCAACAGATAATGCTGTAGGATATATTACAGTACCTAATTTGTCATACCTTCTCGAATCAAAGTGTCTATATGAGTTCGTTGCTGATCATTTAGTATACTTTACAGTTAGTACTTTACGTAGAGCATTTGAATTTAATGGGTTCGATGTGCTCGAGTGTCAGGAAATTAATAATAGTAATGATATTTTAGCAATTGTAAGAAAACGAAGTTCATTAAGATTAGACTCGTATATGGAAGAAGTAAATTCTTTAAGTGCCGAATTAAATACACTAGTCGATAAATATGTCTCTGTTGGGAAAAAAGTTGCTGTCTGGGGAGCTGGGCACAGAACATTAGCTTTACTTGCTATTAGTAAGTTGAATAATATTGAGTTTATTATTGATTCAGCTCCATTTAAGCAAGGGCTATTCAGTCCTGTTATGTTGACTAAAATAGTTTCACCAGAGACATTAGAATATTCAGATGTAGATGCAGTGATTGTAATGGTGCCGGGAATTTACCCTCAAGAAGTTTTAAACATCGTAAAGAATTTCAAGCGAAAATTTAACACTTATCTTCTCGAAGGAAATAAAATAGTCGCTTACTAAAGAGTTTATATAAATGAATATCAAATTATCGGACTATATTGCACAGCGATTAGTTGAATTAGGAATCGAGCAGGTTTTTATGGTGACTGGTGGAGGTGCTATGCACCTTAATCAATCACTTGGTAGGCATAATGGTTTGAACTGTATCTTTAATCATCATGAACAAGCCTGCGCTATGGCTGCAGAGTCATATAGTCGCTTAACTCATCGCCCAGCCCTTGTTAATGTGACTACTGGTCCTGGTGGAACAAATGCAATTACTGGTGTTCATGGTGCTTGGACAGACTCTCTGAGTATGTTAGTCATATCAGGGCAAGTTAAGTATCAAACAACGATTCAAAGTACTGGGATGTCATTGCGACAATATGGTGATCAAGAGATTGATATTTGTAAGATAGTGCACTCTATTACTAAATACTCACAGATGATTAGCGATCCATCTTCAATTCGCTATCACCTTGAAAAGGCATTTTATCTTGCAACGCATGGACGTCCTGGCCCTTGTTGGTTAGATGTTCCGATTGATGTTCAAAGCTCATTCATTAATCCAGATGAACTTGTAGGATTTAATCCGGAAGAATTAGAGCACCCATGGCTTAGTTTGGATTTGTTAAGTGAGTCAGCAGAAATTATTAGTGCAATCGAATTGTCTGAAAGGCCTGTTATTTTAGCCGGTTCTGGAGTTAGGATTAGCCGCTCATACGAGCCATTTCTTCAGTTAATCGATAGATTTCAAGTCCCAGTAGTTACAGGTTGGAACGCTCATGATTTATTACCCGACGAACATTCTTTATATGTAGGTAGACCAGGAACAGTTGGAAATCGCTCAGGTAATTTTGTCATTCAAAATGCAGATTTAATTCTTATATTAGGGTGCCGATTAAATATTCGGCAAATTAGTTATAATTGGACTGCATTTGCACCTAAAGCTTATAAGATTATGGTTGATATTGATGAGTTGGAAATGCAAAAGCCAAGTTTAATTATCGATAAACCTATACAAGCAGACCTAGCTGATCTGATACCATTTCTTTTACAGCAGAATATTGCTGCCCAACCTAAACATCGAGTTTGGTTAGATTGGTGTAAAGATAGATTGAAGCGATATCCTGTTGTATTAAAAGAGTATTGGAATTCATCTAAAGTGAATCCATATTGCTTTATGGATACGTTTTTCAAGATGCTATCTGATGACCAAATAGTCGTTGCCGCAAATGGGTCTGCTTGCGTGATTGGCTTCCAAGCTGCAGTAATTAAATCTAAAACTCGTTTATGGACAAATTCTGGCTCCGCATCTATGGGGTACGAGTTACCAGCTGCAATAGGAGCCTCTTATGGGGCTCCAGCTATGCCTATTGTCTGTTTTGCTGGCGATGGTAGTATTATGATGAATCTCCAAGAACTTGAAACTATCGTTGGTAATAAATTGCCAATTAAGATATTCATTTTAAATAATGCAGGTTACTCATCAATTTATCAAACACAAAAGAACTTTTTTGATGGTGTTGAAGTTGGTGCGAGTAGAAACTCTGGTGTTACATTTCCAAAATTTGAGTCATTGAGTAAGGGTTTCGGTTTACCTTATTTTAAATGTGATAATCATGCTTCTATGGAGAGTACTATTAAACAAGTGATGGTTCATTCTGGTCCAGTTATCTGTGAGCTTATTCTTGATGATACTCAGGCTTTCTCTCCTAAGTTAGCGTCAAAACAGCTTTCAGATGGAAGTATAGTATCGCCATCACTAGAAGATATGTCTCCTTTTTTATCTCAAAACGAAATGGCTGAAAATATTTGGAAAAGTTCTGAGAAATAATGAAAATGCATCCAGGTTTAAATACAACGTTGGCTATTGTTATGCCAACTTATAATAGGGCTGAGTTTGTAGATTTTTTTTTAAAAAAACATATTGAACGACTTAAGTTATTTAACATAGGGCTTTATATTTCTAATAATGCATCTACAGATAATACGCTTGAGGTAATTGCTTATTGGAAAAATAAATACGAATTTATTTTTGTTAAATCTCTGACTAAAACTGTGACCTCAGATGAGAATATTGAAAATGCAGTTTTTATGCCGAATTCAAAATATATTTGGATACTAGGTGATTCTTATGAAATATTACCATCAGTTTTAGATGGAATTTTAGGAACATTAGTTGGGTCTAACGAGTACGACTTTATCTTAACTAACTTGGTTGGACGTTATAGACATAATACTGAAATTGTTTATAATAATAAAAATTTAGTAATTGATGAATTGACACCAATCATTGCGTGTATTAGTTGCAACATTATTAATAGGAAGTTGATTTCTCATCCTAGATTTGAAAAGTATAGGGGGACTGATTTTGGTATTGTCGGCTTTGTGCTTGATTATATTGCAAGTAATCATTTTAGTTTACTTTTTTGTAGAGATTTAAGTGTAGTAACTCTTAAAACGCCAGTCAGAAAAGTTGGATGGCCCTCAAGATTTTTTGAAATAATGTTTTATAATTGGCCATCTTTCGTTGCTAATTTACCGGATGTATATTCGGATAGAAGTAAAGATATTGCAAAAAAATTATTAGTAACTCACTCTGGTTTATTAAGCTGGAGAAGTTTGTTACACATTCGAGGGGCAAATGGGTTAAACTTTAAATTGTTGGGGGAAAATAAAAATAGTGTTTTAAAACTTTGCGGTAAAGTTATTTTTTGTTATATGTTTTTTTTGTGCTTAATTCCTTCAGTTATCTGCAAAGTTTTTGCAGGAGCGATTGAGTGGATTAGGCGAAAGAGGTATCAATTAATTAGGTTGATTAATCCAAAGTTAGATATATAAAAATAAAGTGATTTTAGTTGTTTAGAATATAAGCTAATTCATACTCTAAATAATCTGCAAGTCCAAGCCAGTCTTGTCGTTCTTGAGCGGCTAACATTAATGGTATTATGTTAGAAATGGCTGATGTATCCTTTAATTTTTTCAGTTCTGACTCAAGTAAATCTATGCAATTTCTTAATCTTTTAGAGGCTTCGGCCTCTTTTCCCAAACGGAATTGTTGCGCTGTATTAATTAGTTGAACGTCTAAGGCTTGATTATTATGCAGCATTATTTGCAATCCTTGAATTGAGTTCCTTTGATTTTCGCACCAGATAGGTTTGATTGATAAAACTTTATACGAGGTTTAGTTGCTATATAATTTTCCAAGTTTCTAAGGTAGGCTCTAAAGTTAAGATCAGTTGCAACTCGCTCGCCTCTACCATTGATTATCCAGTGTTTTGCATTCCCCGCCTTAGGCCCAATTTCACCATCCTTCCAAAATGCATGGGTTTTATTATTTGGATAGCTAAAATCACATCCGAATAATGTAATTTCCCAGATATTTAAGTGTACTGCAAGATCTATGGCTGGATGAATCACGCTGCCATTAGTAAATAAACGTAATTTTGGATATGTTTTATGAAGCTGATCGTAAATTTTCCCTTTTGAATACGCATTAAAACGAGGACCAGGCCAAGAACTAATTACTTTCGCGGGTATTCTAGGGAAATAGACTAGCGTTACTGTTTCAGGAATACTTTCTGGTAGATGCTCTTGTGTAATATTATGCTCGATACTAACGAGAATATCAGGAATAATACCTTGTCCCATTAATGCTTTGAACGATGTATCTACTGCTATCAGCAATGGCCTATCATTGCTAGGCCGCTCACGCTGTGATTTTAGATAACCGTAATGTTCCTCGAGTGTAGGGCCAGATCCTATGACAAAAGCTGTGTGCTGCTTGTGTATTAATTTTAACATTGCGGCATCAGGATCTAATTTGAGAAAAGAGAGATTCTCTGAGAATCTTGCTTTAATTACAGGGTCATCTAATTTATGTTTGCTATTCACAAATTCTATATTATTTTCGTAAACCAGCAAATCACGTAAACTGGCATTTTCATTTGAGACTAAACTTAAGTCTGGGGTGATGGCAATATAGACCGGATCAAGGCGATTTTGTTTTTGGGGCTCGAGTAGTTGAACTTTGGGATGACTAAGCCATTCTGATTGATCTGTATAGGTGATCAATAATGAGAATAGTGATGTATTAAGCAAGCAGACTTTAATCGTATTAATCGAGTTTTTTTCAATTAATAGTGTTGGAACATCTCCCATACCCACACCATAAACTGTCACACTATTTACATCTTTTGGAAGGGTATTGATATACAGTTTGGCTTCTGCAATACGATCGTGTCGGCTGCTTAATTGAATACCATTAACACTGATTGTTTGATTACTTCCAATAACTAAGTGAGCTTTAAGGTGATCAAATGGACTTGATTTTATTGCAGCTGCTACGATAGGCCAACGCTTGACGATAATATTGAGATTAGACGCAAATAGCTCAGTCATTCCGTTTCTCCGGAAGATTTCTGGGAGTTTGATATCACCAAGGTCACTATCTGGTCTCTCCACAGGGACTCGAACCCCGATCGGCCGCTTAGGAGGCGGCTGCTCTATCCTGTTGAGCTATAGAGAGACGACAGTGATTATACTGGTTTTATCTCTGATTAAAAGGCTTATGATTTAGTTGCTTAAATCTTAAGCGCTATGTCGTTTATCTGCACATTGTAGGCTGCATTTTGGTCTAAAAGTACTGCTGTAGAGCTTTCTTCACTCACTTGTTCGATTTTTACCGTGGCTCGGCTTTTGGTTGCGACGGCGCGCATTTCATTGAGTCGATCGGGTAGGTTTTGCTGTAATACGACTTGGAATTTATCCCCGACACGAATGCCATGTTTACGGCCGAGATTTAAAATGATCCTGTCCGCTTGGCGGCTCACGACTTGGCCGAGTAAGGGTCTGCAATTGAGTGTGCTGTCTAAATCATGGGTAGCCTGTTGCATTAACTTAGTAATATTTTTGCCATAGGATGATCGCCAGAATCTGTCCGTATTCGGGGCAATAATGGCTTGTTCTTCAAATTCCCATGGCGCCGATGTGCTGTAGCTTTTACTCCAAACTTCTTCGCCACTGATCCCATGATAGAGGCTAAGTTTGAACTGGAATTGCCTGAGTGGAGCTTCATCCCAAAATCCTAGGAAGGTTGCCTGCACTGGCTCCATTGAGATATCCATAATTTGTGGTTGGAGGATATATTGGCTGTCGGTAATTTCACTGAGCCAGCTTGGGAGTCGATAACCGCGAATATCCACTAGATCTTGTTTAATGTCGAGCAGCTCTTTAGCGTGAGTGTGGCTAAAACCCGTGGAAGAATAATCTTCTATAACACTGCCTAATTTTTCTGAGATCACTTCTTCAAAGCCTGAAAGCTGTCCGTATCTGAGCTGAGTACGATCTTTGATTTGTGCTTGAGGGATTAGAATCGCAGCCTTTAATTGTCCATTTGGACACTGCTGCGTAGGATCATCATTTAGATCGAGTCGTAGGGACACATAAATTTTGTTTCCCTGGATTCGTTCGCTAACGAGTTGGATGCTGATGGCTTGGGCGTTGCGATTTATCGCGAAGTTATTCTGTGTAAGGTTTCCGTTAGAGGTTTGTTGTTCACTGGAGATTTGAATGCCTGTGCTTAATGTAGCGTAGCTAACGGCTTGATTAATCGCTTCTTCCCTTGCTTGAGCCGTATTACCATTGATAATAGTCGCTTCACCACTGGCTTCCATCCATTCGGCCAGAGTAGGCAAAGACAGCAGTGCAAGGCTCAAAATGATGAGCGAAGCTGAACGTGGTATATGCATCAATACAATCCTTATCGCTAAGCTATTGGCGAGCTTGCTAATCGAGCCAGTTTCCTGACACTTAATCTAATATACCGACAAAGCAAATTTCATGCCTGAGTAACGAGAGTTTTCGATAAAGTTTCCATTGGCGCAGTCGATATACAGCGTATGAGCATAATATTGTCGGGCTGGAGCAATTTTGGTCCGAAGATTGCTGGCTTTTGTTACTCACAAAAATGAAACGCATAGAGTGTGAGTGATTTAATTGCCAGTACACCCACAGATGAGGTAAATCCAATGCTAAAGCGTGTGATTATTCCCTTAACATTGATTATGTTAGGTGGATGCGTGGCTAAATCGGTTACACCGCCCAAGCCGAGTTTAGTGGATGGCAATGGGTTGCCGCCAACGGCAGTGATCAACCATTTAGCACAGCGGATTGTGACAGAGCTCGTTAAGCAAAATGATGCTCTGCGTTCTGATCAACCAATTGTCGTCGCCACCCCAGTATTAGTGGGTGACATGAATGGCACAAATGCGTTGGCGCAGCAGTTACAGCAAGGATTAATGACGTCGCTCCATAGCTTTCAGTTTAATGTGGTTGATTTAAATTTAGCAGATGGCTTGAGAGTGACGGCTAATGGGGATTTTATTTTGACGCGAGATTGGCAACAATTGTCGAAAAATCTTCCCGTTGAGCATCTTGTCGTTTCGACTATGAGCCCAGTTACCAATGGTATGGCGATCAACACTCGGATTGTGAACATAAGTAACAATCGTGTGGTATCGGCCTCTCAAACTTTTGTGACTCAAAAAGAGTTGGCAAACTACATGCAGCCTTCGGAGCAAATTGTGTCACAAAATGGCATCTTATATCGTCAGGCGAGTCCAGGCATGAATGAAGTGCGTGTTTTAGGAGATGGAAAATGAAACGCTACCTTTTAGTTATTGCGGCGCTAATGCTAACTGGCTGCGCTGCTAAAGATAGATATGTGCAATGGGAAGATGTGCCTCCGCCGAGTTTTCCTAAGTTAACGGCCATAGGATATGCGCCCTTAGCGACTCAACCGGCTAAAGAGCAATCACAAAGAGTGTTGATGGCCATGCAAGCATCAAAAATTGTGGCCTATCGTGAATTAGCAGAACAAGTTTATGGGCAGAAAATAACGGCAAACAGCAGTGTCAGTGATTGGATGTTGACGGACGATAATGTTAAAGCGTCGGTTTCTGGCGTGATCCGTGGGGCGCGGGTCGTTAAGAGTTATCCGGCTGGCGATCATTATGTCACTGAGTTAGAACTGGATTTTTCACAGGTATGGGCGCTGTATCAACAACAGAGTCGTCCACAGCGAGTGAAAGAAGTCACGTATTTCTAGTCATTTCTACATGACTCTATTGAGCCGCGTACTATGCGAGTAGTTATGCGGCTTTTCTTTTTCTGCACAAGTATCAAAGACTAATCTTTAATCAGAGCAGAGCTTAGAAGCGGGAAATACAGAGTGGGAATTGATGCGCCTGTTAGGCCTTTAAATCGTTGCCTAAACTTGAGATAGTTGAGGTCTTGCCTTTATCGTTATACGTAAGGCTGGAGGCGTTTCTGCTGGCTTGTAAAGCTTGAGCGAAGCGATTGAGACTGGCTAAATTCATCTCAATTAAACTGGCATTTTGATCGTTCAGTTCTTTGCATTCAGTTAATGCGTCTTTGACAACGGCCATTTTATGCACGAGTTCACTTTGCTGAGTGAGTTGAGACTTATCAGTGTGGTTTGCCAGAATATCGTCATTAGTCTTGAGTTCTTTCAGACATTGTGATTTTTCGTTAGCAAGAGAAAGCAGTAAATCGGCGTTTTGGTCAACCAAAGCGCCTTTTTCCTTGAGTATGATTTGCTTAAGAACAGCCAAATGGGCGTGTTGTAGATCTACCAGTTTAGCTATTTCAGTCATAGTTACTCTTTATTCAAGTCATTAAGTTCGGCTTCAAAACTTGCAATATTGGCAGCCAACTTTTCTGGGTCAATTTTATAGCGGCCTTCGGCGATAGCCTGTTTAATTTCGGCCACTTTCTTTTGATCAACTTCAGGAAGACTCGCCATTTTAGTCTGAGCTCCTTGAAGTTGTTGTGCTTGCGCTGTAATCACCACTGAGTCGCTTCTTTGTGGTGTTGTCGATTTTGTGGCAACTTGATCAGATTGATCGCTGCTAGTTTTAGTTGCACCTGAACGAACTTGTGTGGTCGTTGCAGTGTTGAGTTTGCTAATATCAATTGCCATTTTCGGCTCCAGCGTCGTGTGTACGGGATTTCTTAACTGGGGTATCGGCAGCTTATAAAAAAGCTTTAGAATATTTTACATTCTTACTTCAACTTCGCCAATGCCCGTGACTATAGCATCTAGTTCTTTGTTTGAACTGCTATTTTTGACTCTGATCCGATCGCCTTTATTGCCATCTTGTAAGGCTTCTCCCGCTGTTTTGAGTTCGAATGAGTTAGAACGAACATAAATAGATACCGAGTCATTTTTACACACAAAGCATAAGTTATTGCTCAATATAGGATAATCCTTCGAGACGCGTCGTTTGACTCGCACACCAGCTAATTTACTTGGGTCATCAAATTCAGCGCCCCGTAAACTATTTTGCTCAATGTAACGGATTTCAACTTGGCTAGGGGAGATGAGTTCGCCAGGCGCTAAGGTTTCAGTTGTGACAACAACGGGGAATAAAATATCCACTCTAACCGAGATATAAATCTGCCAAGGGTAAGCGAGCTCTTGCGTATTGCAGCTGACTTTTAGGGTGTTATTACGGCTAATTTCCCTGTCACTAGCCAATTCAACCTTAATCGGCGACGAACATTGTGACGGCAGCATTCTTGCGTCAACTATTTGCGGCGAAATATCGACTTTGGCATTCGCTGGCACGGATATCTTTTCTGAAATAAGCGCTTTAGCTAATTCTGAGATGGCCGATACGGTGGGAACAATAGGCTCTGCACTCGCAAAAGCGGGCATGAAGAGGGCGAAAACACTAAAAAAAAAGACTAAATTTACTTTCATAATGAAGAGACTAGCTTGTAACGCCAGAATGCACCTATACTTTTATCAAGTTCGAAGCTGACCACTGTAATAATAATTTGCATCACTGTCAGAAGATTGACTCAGTTTCGACTATGTTTATCGATAGATAAGACGTAAGCAATTAATATGCCTATACTCAAAAGAGTCATAGGGCCGTACATAAACAGAACAACAAGGCAGAGTTATGTCGAGTATTCTTGATTCAGTCAACAAACGAACCCAGCTCGTTGGTCAAAACCGTTTAGAATTGTTGCTTTTTAAATTAAACGGTCGTCAACGGTTTGGGATTAACGTGTTTAAGGTGAAAGAAGTACTGCAGTGCCCGCCACTGACAACTTTGCCTAAACTTAATCCTTATGTTAAAGGTGTCGCGCATATTCGCGGTACGACTATTTCAGTTATTGATCTGAGTGCGGCAACAGGTGGTAGACCTTTAGCGAGTACTGAAAACTGTTTCATCATTATTTCTGAATATAACCGTAGCGTTCAAGGTTTCTTGGTCAGTTCTGTTGAGCGGATTATCAACATGAATTGGGAAGCGATTATGCCTCCGCCGCAAGGTGCCGGTCGTTATTCTTATCTGACGGCTGTAACTGAGATTGAAGGTGAATTGGTTGAAATTCTCGATGTAGAAAAAATCTTAGATGAGATTTCACCGGTTAAAACTGCCATCAGTGAAGAAGCCAATGAAAAGCTGACCCTCGACAGAACCCAGCATTATCATATTATGGTTATCGATGATTCTGCCGTGGCGCGTAAGCAGATTATTCGTTCACTCGAGTCATTGAACTTACAAATTGATACCGCAAAAGATGGCCGAGAAGCATTAGATAAGCTCAAAGAAATCGCCAAAGAAATGGACAATGTTGCCGATGAAATCCCTCTTATTATCTCAGACATTGAGATGCCTGAGATGGATGGTTATACCCTGACCGCGGAGATCCGAGATGATCCTAAGCTCAAGCATATTAAAGTGGTACTGCATACGTCGTTAAGTGGAGTATTCAATCAGGCAATGGTTCAAAAAGTGGGGGCCAATGACTTTATCGCTAAGTTTAATCCCGACGAACTGGCTGCTGCAGTGAATAAGCACTTAAGTTTGTAAGTTCAGTAGTTAGTACCTATATATGCTTTACGCTATAATCTCGACTTTGTAACATGATGGTTTCGCACTGATTTTGGTGCTTGCAATAGGATTTAGGATGTGAATGTGCCAAATAAATCACTCGCTGAGGCTGAATATAATCAATTTAGGTTGTTCTTAGAGCAACACAGCGGCATCGTACTGGGTGAAAATAAGCAATATCTGGTGCGCAGTCGTCTTGCTCCTTTAATGGGGAAATATAACCTGCCATCCTTATCCGATGTGGTTAAGCATTCGATGAAGCCAACGGAACGCGCGCTTCGGGCAGAAGTGATTGATGCTATGACGACCAATGAAACCCTGTGGTTCCGTGATCGTTATCCATTTGAGTTATTGCATAACGTTTTGTTACCTGAGTATAGTCGTTTAGGTCGTCCACTTAAGATTTGGTCGGCCGCGTGTTCGTCCGGGCAAGAACCCTATTCACTGGCGATGACGATTCTTGAGTATCAACAGAAGAAGCCTGGTGCGCTTGCGGGCAGTGCGTCAATTCAAGCCACTGATTTATCGCCTTCCATGTTGGAACGTTGCAAAAATGCTGAGTACGATAGCTTGGCATTAGCGCGCGGTTTATCCGAAGAGCGTAAGCGTCAGTTTTTTGATGCTTTACCTTCAGGCAATATGAAGTTAAAGGATAATGTTAAGCGTTTGGTGAACTTTAGGGCACATAACCTGCTTGAGAGTTATAGCTTACTTGGTAAGTTCGACATTATTTTTTGCCGCAATGTGCTGATTTATTTTGCGCCTGAGGCAAAGGCAAAAATTTTGCGGCAATTCGCTGCCGCTCTTAATCCCAAAGGGATCTTATTTCTTGGTGCTTCTGAATCTATAGCTGGTTTAACGGATGAGTTTGACATGGTCCGTTGTAATCCTGGGATTTATTACCAGAAAAAGACTTAAGTTTGCTTCTTTAAAGAAAATTACCGACATTTGTCGGTAATTTTTTACCCATCACTTGCTCATCCCCATTGTTATTCTCATTATTCCACTATGTTGGCACATGAATTGCTTTATTTCCGTGAGTAACACGAGGAGGCAATTTTATGGCGATCAATTTTGATAATGCACTGGGTGTGCATCAGTACACTCTCGGTATTAGAGCGCAGCGAGCTGAAGTCATTTCGAGCAATATCGCTAACGCCGATACGCCACATTATAAAGCCCGTGATGTTGATTTTTCTGCGGCAATGCAGGCCGCCCGTGGCCAACAACAGCAGCGTAATAGTCTTGAAATGCAAGAGTCAGACAAGCATTTTGGTCTTGCTGAGTTGACGGGTCAATTTGTTAAGTTCCGTGTGCCAAATCAACCCGATACCGGTGATGGCAATACCGTTGATATCCAACAGGAACAATCGGCATTCATGCAAAATGCCCTTGAATATCAAATGTCATTAGGCTTTTTAGACAGTAAGTTTAGTGGCATGAAGAAAGCGCTGAGAGGGGATTAATCATGAGTTTATTTAGCATATTTGATGTTGCTGGCTCTGGAATGTCGGCTCAATCGGTCAGGTTGAACACCACGGCGAGTAACATAGCTAACGCTGATTCCGTCTCGAGTAGCGTAGATAAGACCTATCGTTCCCGTCATCCTATTTTTGAAGCTGAAATGGCCAAAGCCCAAAGTCAGCAACAAGCCTCTCAAGGTGTTGCGGTAAAAGGCATTGTTGAAAGTGATAAACCACTACTAAAAGAATACTCGCCCGATCATCCAATGGCGGATGCGGACGGCTTTATTTATAAACCGAATGTTAATGTCATGGAAGAAATGGCAGATATGATTTCTGCTTCGCGCTCATATCAAATGAATGTACAGGTCGCTGAAGCAGCTAAGTCTATGCTGCAACAAACACTTGGGATGGGTAAATAACATGTGTTACTTAGGAGGTAAGCTGTGAGCCTCATTAATCAAATTAACCAAGCATCGACGCAGACGGCTCAAAATAAGAGTCAATCAAATGCTGTGACGACCAATTCATCAACCAGTTCAACGGGTAATCCGTTTCTTGATGGCATACGACTGCCAAAAGATTCGATAGTACCGGAAGCGAAAAGCCAACAGTTAACTCAAGATGACTTTTTCTCGTTATTAAGCCAACAGTTATCGATGCAGGACCCTTTTAAGCCCGTCGACAACGACCAAATGATTGCGCAGATGGCATCATTTTCGACAGTTGATGGTATCAGTAAGTTAAATGATGAAATAGTTAACTTAAACAGTGTTATGACGTCGAGCCAAGCACTGCAGGCATCGGGACTCGTTGGTCGCAAGGTGTTGATCCCAACTGATACTGGCAATATTTCAGCTGAAAGCCCAACGATGAAAGGTGTGGTCAGTACCCCTAATAAAATTCCAGAGATTACTGTGCGTGTTGAAGATGAGAAGGGCCAAGTTGTGACCACCTTTAAAGTCGATGGCAGTGACGGTGGTAACGTCGATGTGAACTGGGATGGTTTAGATAAAGATGGAAAACCTGTGACCGCAGGCAACTATACGATTAAGGCGAGTGGGTTAGTGGATGGAAAATCCCAAGAACTGCCTGTTTCAACTTATGCCCATGTGACCAGTGTCTCTCTTGGTACGGCCAGTACTGGCGCCATTCTCAACTTGAGAGGCGGTATGGGGATCAAGCTAACCGATGTGTTAGCTGTGTCTGAAACTTAAATTTATACAAGATAATTTTTTAGAATCCGAATTGGGCGTTAGTTGTCCGCAATTGAATAGAGTCAAAAGTAGAGGTGAATTATGTCGTTTAACATTGCATTGAGTGGCATTTCTGCCGCACAGAAAGATTTAAACACCACGGCGAACAACATTGCGAATGCGAATACCATTGGCTTTAAAGAGTCTCGTGCTGAATTTGCGGATGTTTACGCTAATTCTATCTTTTCAAATTCTAAAACTGCTGTCGGTGGTGGTGTTGCAACGAGTCAAGTCGCCCAGCAATTCCATCAAGGCAGCTTACAGTTGACAAGTAATTCACTCGATATGGCAATTAAAGGTGGTGGTTTTTTTGTCACTGCTTCTGAAATAGGCAGTCTTGACCATTCATTTACTCGAGCTGGGGCATTTAAAGTCGATTCAAATAACTACATGGTGGATTCTGCTGGTAATTTTTTGCAGACATTCCCTGTGGATAAAGATGGTAATTCGACATCGGTAAGTTTGACTACAGCGAAACCAGTGCAGATCCCTGATACTGCAGGTAGCCCAGTAAAAACTGAAAATGTCAGTTTACAAATGAATCTAAATGCTAAGGAAAGTACCCTTGACCCTGCTGCATTCGATCCTCTAGACCCTAAGACATACAATAACGTTACCTCAATGACTATGTATGACTCACTCGGTGAGCCACATATCATGACAACCTATTTTGTTAAGCCTAATGATGCCTCTTATAATGGAGAGAGCAATTGGGTGGCTTATTACGCTATTGATGGTAAACAAGTCGATCTAGCTGGTGCTGCTGGTACTTATCAAACGGATACTACGGGCGATGGTAACCCTGACTCAACCGGTACAGCGCAAACAACTAGCGGTTGGAAGGGCTCTGTACTTAAGTTCAATTCTGTTGGTGTCTATACCGGTAGTGATCCAGCGGTCGTTAAGACTGAGACTTTAGGGGTGGGTGGTGCAGGCGTTTTAGGTGCTGGAGCGGATGGAACTCAAGACTTAACAATTAAGTTTAATGCGCCAACGCAATATGCTGCTCCTTTTGCGGCAACAGAGTTAACACAAGACGGTACTACTGTTGGTCGTTTAACTAACGTTGAAATTGGTGCTGATGGTTTAATTACTGCAAGTTACTCGAACGGTTCAACTGTGCCTTTAGCACGAGTTGCCTTGGTTCGATTTGCTAACGAACAAGGTTTAACACAAGTAGGTAATACGTCGTGGAAAGCCAGTTTGAATTCTGGTCCAGCTCTTGCTGGTGAGGCAAACAGTGGTACTTTTGGTAGCATAAGTTCATCGGCGTTAGAGCAATCGAATATCGATTTGACCACTGAACTGGTCGATTTGATTTCGGCGCAGCGTAACTTCCAAGCGAACTCTCGTACCCTTGAAGTGAACAACACACTGCAACAAACCGTATTACAAATCCGCTAATCATTACATTGTTTGACTAAGTGTTGCCGCCAGTGGCAACACTTAGCCTTTATCCTGCTATCAATTCACTTCATTTCCTTATTCTTCAATTCTATCAGTAAATTAAACGTCAACTTTATTGGCACGATGCTTGCTTTGCTATTGTCATGTAGAAAATTTGACGGAGCAGTCTGTGGACAAATTCCTTTATGTCGCCATGAGTGGCGCCAAGCAAAATATGAATGAGCTGGCGCTCCGTGCGAACAACTTAGCCAATGCTAATACCGACGGTTTTAAATCCGATATGGCACAAGCTCGCTCAATGCAAGCCTTCGGTGAAGGGTTGCCTTCCAGGGTATTTGCGATGACAGAATCTCCGTCAGCTAATTTTCGCTCTGGTCCCATAAAAACCACTGGACGAGATCTCGATGTTGCCATTAAAGGCGACGGCTGGTTTGCCGTGCAGGCAAAAGATGGCAGTGAAGCCTATACCCGCTCAGGCAGTTTAAGTTTCGACTCTACGGGTTTACTACACAATGACAGGGGAAATCCTGTTATGGGAGATGCGGGCCCCATAGTGTTGCCGCTCCCTATTGAGAAGGTTTCAATTTCTCAGGATGGCATTATTTCTGTTCGACCTCAGGGCGCTACCGCTGAAGTGGTGGAAGAAGTTGGTCGCTTGAAACTCGTTAATCCCGGTAATGCGCAGATGATGCGTGGTGAAGATGGATTATTTCGACAAATGTCAGGAGAACCAGCACCAGCTGATCCTTTCGTCGCAGTTGAAAGTGGCGCAGTGGAAGGCAGTAACGTTAACCCTGTCGATGAAATGGTGTCTTTGATTGACCTTCAGCGTCAGTTTGAATTGCAAGTCAAGATGATGAAAACCGCGGAAGAGAATGATCGCGCTTCATCTTCATTAATGCGTATTAGTTAGGAGATAGATTATGCATCCGGCGTTATGGATTAGTAAAACTGGCTTAGACGCACAGCAAACTGACATTGCGGTGATCTCGAACAACGTGGCGAACGCCAGCACTGTGGGCTACAAGAAAAGTCGCGCAGTATTTGAAGATTTGCTTTACCAAACAGTTAACCAAGCGGGCGGTGTCAGCGCTTCTAACACTAAGTTACCTAATGGGTTAAACATAGGTGCGGGTACCAAAGTCGTCGCCACGCAGAAAATGTTTACCCAAGGCAACATGCTGACTACGGATAACTCATTGGATCTGATGATTGAAGGCCCCGGCTTTTTTGAAATCCAGCTACCCGATGGTACTGCGGCCTATACCCGAAACGGTCAGTTTACCTTAGACGATACGGGCCAGATTGTGACACCCGGTTCTGGCTACTTGCTGCAACCCGCGATCACTATTCCTGACAATGCGACCAGTATTACCGTTTCCGCGGAGGGTGAAGTTTCAGTGAAAACCCCAGGTACAGCAGAGAACCAAGTTGTGGGTCAGTTGACTATGACGGATTTTATTAATCCATCGGGTCTAGATCCCATGGGGCAAAACTTATACACGGAAACTGGTGCGAGCGGCACGCCAATTCAAGGTACCGCTTCGTTAGATGGTATGGGAGCGATTCGTCAAGGCGCATTAGAAACCTCTAACGTTAACGTGACCGAAGAACTGGTGAACCTTATCGAAAGTCAGCGCATTTACGAGATGAACTCCAAAGTGATTTCTGCGGTAGATCAGATGCTGTCTTATGTGACTCAGAATTTATAGAGGCAAACATCATGGCTAGATATCTTGTGGTGGCCGTCGCGTTATTGCTTGCAGCCTGTAGCTCGACGCAAAAGAAACCCCTTGCGGATGATCCCTTTTATGCGCCGGTCTACCCAGAGGCACCGCCGACAAAAATTGCCGCGACTGGCTCTATTTATCAAGACAGTCAAGCATCTAGTTTGTATTCGGATATACGTGCTCACAAAGTTGGCGACATTATCACTATCGTTTTGAAAGAGTCGACTCAAGCTAAGAAGAGTGCAGGTAATCAGATCAAAAAAGGCTCTGACATGAGCTTAGATCCCATTTTTGCTGGTGGTAGTAATGTGTCCATTGGCGGAGTGCCAATTGATTTACGTTATAAAGATAGCATGAACACTAAGCGTGAATCGGATGCAGATCAGAGCAATAGTTTAGATGGCAGCATCTCAGCAAACGTGATGCAAGTGCTGAATAACGGCAGCTTAGTGATCCGCGGCGAAAAATGGATCTCAATCAATAACGGTGATGAGTTTATTCGCGTCACAGGTTTGGTTCGCTCGCAGGACATTAAACCCGATAACACTATCGATTCAACGCGGATGGCAAATGCTCGTATTCAATACAGTGGCACAGGTACTTTCGCAGATGCTCAAAAAGTGGGCTGGTTAAGCCAGTTCTTTATGAGCGACTGGTGGCCCTTCTAAGGAGTCGTATCATGAAATATAAACTGGTGTTAGCCGTTGCCGTGCTAGTGTTTTCCCTACCTAGTCAGGCTGAACGAATTAAAGATATTGCCAATGTGCAGGGCGTACGCAGTAACCAGTTGATCGGTTATGGCTTAGTGGTTGGTTTGCCGGGAACGGGTGAAAAAACCAGTTATACCGAGCAAACCTTTATGACTATGCTCAAAAATTTCGGCATTAATCTTCCTGACAACGTCAAACCAAAGATTAAAAACGTTGCTGTGGTTGCCGTACACGCCGATATGCCAGCCTTTATCAAACCGGGTCAAGATCTTGACGTGACCGTATCTAGCTTAGGCGAAGCCAAAAGTTTACGCGGTGGCACCTTGCTACAAACCTTTTTGAAAGGTGTTGACGGTAATGTGTATGCCATAGCCCAAGGCAGCTTAGTGGTGAGTGGTTTTAGTGCAGATGGTTTAGATGGTTCAAAGGTCATTCAAAATACCCCAACAGTTGGCCGTATACCCAATGGCGCGATTGTTGAGCGCAGTGTGGCGACCCCATTTTCAACTGGCGATTATTTGACGTTTAACCTACGTCGTTCTGATTTCTCTACCGCACAACGGATGGCCGATGCGATTAATGAGCTATTAGGCCCTGATATGGCGCGTCCTTTAGACGCAACATCTGTGCAGGTTAATGCTCCGCGTGATGTATCACAACGGGTGTCTTTTTTAGCAACGCTTGAAAACCTCGATGTTATCCCAGCAGAAGAATCTGCCAAAGTGATTGTTAACTCACGTACCGGAACCATAGTGGTTGGGCAAAACGTGCGTTTACTCCCAGCGGCGATTACCCATGGCGGCATGACAGTCACGATTGCTGAGGCTACGCAGGTTTCACAGCCAAATGCCTTGGCTAATGGTCAAACAACCGTCACCAGCAATAGTACGATTACAGCGACAGAAAGTGATCGCCGTATGTTTATGTTTAATCCAGGCACTACGCTGGATGAGCTGGTTAGAGCGGTTAACTTGGTCGGTGCAGCACCCTCAGATGTGTTAGCAATACTGGAAGCGTTAAAAGTGGCAGGAGCTTTGCATGGTGAACTTATCATCATCTAATTTCTGTCGGGAAAATCATGGAAAAGCTTTCAAGTTCATCACATTTTCTTGACCTAGGCGGCTTAGATTCACTCCGCGCCCAGGCACAGAAGGATGAGAAGGGCGCCTTGAAAAAGGTCGCCCAACAATTTGAAGGTATTTTCGTGCAAATGCTGATGAAAAGTATGCGCGATGCCAATGCGGTTTTTAAGTCTGATAGTCCTCTCAATAGCCAATACACTCAGTTTTACGAGCAGATGCGCGATCAGCAGTTATCGGTCGATTTATCTGACAAAGGGGTATTGGGTCTTGCCGATATGATGGTGCAGCAACTCTCCCCTGAAACCAGTCATTTCACGCCAGCATCGGTATTACGCGACGATGGCGGTATGAAAATGCTCCATGATGCTAAAGCGCTTAATGTGCCTATGCAGAGTGCAGTCGCGCCAGCGGCTGAATCCACAGTTGTTAATCATGGTGTCCCCGCTGCCATTGCTCGACCAGTATTTGAGCCTGATAGAGCCATGGATGCAAACTCATCAATGGACATTGATACGCCTAATCGTTTACTGGCAATTGATACACCTAAGCCAAGCTGGAGCGAACAGTCACTTTCTGTCGTTGAACCTGTGATTAGCGGCCAAGTTTTGCCGACGGCGGCCTTTAGGGAAACCCAGAAAATAGTCCGCTTCGGTAGTCGCGAAGAGTTTTTGGCGACCTTATACCCACACGCTGAAAAAGCGGCAAAAGCATTAGGTACTCAACCAGAAGTATTGTTGGCGCAATCGGCGCTTGAAACTGGCTGGGGACAAAAAATTGTTCGCGGCAATAACGGCGCACCGAGCCATAACCTATTCAATATTAAAGCTGATCGCCGTTGGCAGGGCGATAAAGCGAACGTCAGCACCTTAGAATTCGAACACGGTGTGGCAGTGCAGCAAAAAGCTGACTTCCGTGTTTACAGTGACTTTGAGCATAGCTTCAACGATTTTGTGTCCTTCATTGCCGAAGGCGAACGTTATCAAGATGCGAAGAAAGTGGCAGCGTCCCCAACTCAGTTCATTCGAGCTTTGCAGGATGCGGGTTATGCCACAGATCCTCGATATGCTGAAAAAGTCATTAAAGTGATGCAGTCCATCAGTGAAGAGCTGAAATCAATTCTGCCAGGAGAAGACAAATGATGAACCTTACAACCCTGTTTGTTCATAGGAGTGTCAACTAATGGCCGTTGATCTGCTGAATATTGCGCGAACTGGGGTGCTTGCCTCCCAGTCGCAACTGGGTGTCACCAGTAATAACATTGCTAACGCCAATACCGCGGGTTACCACAGACAAGTGGCAACTCAGTCGACTCTTGAATCGCAGCGTTTAGGTAGTAGTTTTTATGGCACAGGAACTTACGTAAATGACGTTAAGCGAATCTACAATGACTATGCCGCAAGAGAGTTGCGCATTGGCCAAACAACGCTCAGTGCCGCCGAAGCCAGCTATGGTAAATTGAGCGAACTCGATCAACTGTTTTCTCAGATAGGCAAAGTGGTGCCACAAAGCTTGAATGACCTGTTTTCAGGGCTGAATAGCGTGGCGGACTTACCCGCTGATTTGGGCATCCGCAGCTCAACCCTAACGAATGCGCAGCAAGTTGCCAGCAGCCTGAATCAGATGCAGTCTTATTTGAATGGCCAGCTCGATCAGACTAATGACCAGATAACTGGCATGACTAAACGTATTAATGAGATAGGTACAGAACTCGCCAACTTAAATCTAGAGCTGATGAAGTCGCCGAATCAAGATGCGCAGCTGCTCGATAAGCAAGATGCACTCGTTCAAGAGTTGAGTCAGTACGCCCAAGTCAATGTCATCCCGCAAGAAAATGGTGCCAAGAGTATTATGCTCGGTGGCTCTGTGATGCTGGTTTCCGGTGAGATTGCCATGAGTATGGGGACTCAAGCGGGTAACCCATTTCCCAAAGAGTTACAGCTTAACTCAAGTATTGGCTCGCAAAGCGTTACTGTTGACCCAAGTAAACTGGGTGGTCAGCTAGGAGCCATGTTTGATTATCGTGATCAGACGTTAATTCCCGCAGGTCATGAGCTTGATCAATTAGCTTTGGGCGTGGCTGATAACTTTAACAAAATGCAAGCGCAAGGCATTGACCTCAATGGGCAAGTCGGTGCCAATATCTTCAAAGATATCAACGATCCTATGATGTCCTTGGGTCGTGTAGCAGGTTTTTCTGATAATGCGGGCAATGCAACGTTAGGCGTTACCATAGATGACACCAGTCTATTAACTGGCGGTGCCTACGAGCTGTCATGTGTCAGTACTGTGCCTGCAACTTATGAGTTGAGAGATACGGAAACGGGGGTGATAACACCGCTGACGTTAACTGGCTCGACGTTATCGGGTGGTGCTGGATTTTCAATTGACATAAAAGCAGGCGCAATGGCGTCGGGGGATCGTTTTGCCATTCGCCCAACAGCGGGCGCCTCAAATGGCATTGAAGTGGTAATGAAAGACCCTAAAGGTATTGCCGCCGCATCCCCAAAGATTACCGCTGATGCCGCTAACTCGGGTAATACTCAAGTTAAGTTGACTCAAATTGGCAATCGCAGCGCCGCAAATTTCCCTGTGACGGGCAGCGAGTTGACGATAAAGCTCGACACTACTGCTGTACCTCCAACCTATGAAGCATTCGATGCCGCAGGAACATCACTTGGAGCTGCTACAGCTTATACCCCACCGAGTATCAGCGCCTTTGGTTTTACCTTTGAAGTTGACAGCACAGCTGCAGCGGGTAATGACAGATTTACCTTCGATTTATCCTTCGCCGAGGGCGATAACTCCAATGCAGTCGCTATGGCTAAATTGAGCGAAAGTAAAGTGATGAATAATGGTAAATCGACCTTAGCGGATGTGTTCGAGAACACTAAGTTAGACATCGGCAGTAAAACGAAAGCGGCCGAAGTGCGTACAGGTTCGGCAGAGGCCGTGTATCAGCAAGCTTATGCGCGAGTAGAGAGTGAGTCGGGCGTGAACTTAGATGAAGAAGCAGCAAATTTAATGCGTTTTCAACAAGCTTATCAAGCCTCTGCGCGGATCATGACGACCGCACAGCAGATTTTTGACACCTTATTATCCTCAGTGCGTTAGGAGATTTAACTATGCGATTATCATCCGCGCAGATCTTTAATCAAAGCATTACCAGTGTGCTGCAAAAGCAAACTGCGACCAGCAAAATTCTTGAACAACTGAGCAGCGGTAAGAAAGTCAATACTGCGGGTGATGATCCTGTGGCGTCGCAGGGTATCGATAATCTGAATCAGAAAAATGCACTCGTCGATCAGTTCATTAAGAACATTGATTATGCAACGAATCGTCTTGCCGTTACGGAAAGTAAACTCGGTAGTGCTGAAGATTTAACCGGCTCGATGCGTGAGCAAGTTATGCGCGCGATAAACGGCACACTATCTGAAACTGAGCGGCAAATGATTGCCGATGAGATGAAAGGCAGCTTGGAAGAGTTGCTTTCTATTGCGAATAGTAAGGATGAATCTGGCAATTATATGTTCTCCGGTTTCAGTACCGATAAAGAACCTTTTGCTTTTGATAACTCGACGCCGCCTAAAATTGTGTATAGCGGTGATTCTGGCGTCAGAAATAGTTTAGTGCAAACCGGTGTGGCCATGGGGACAAACATCCCTGGCGATAGCGCGTTTATGAAAGCCCCCAATGGACTTGGTGATTATAGCGTCAATTATTTGGCCAGCCAGCAGGGTGAGTTTAGCGTTAAAACGGCAAAAATTGCTGATGCAGCAACTTATGTGGCTGATTCATATACGTTTAACTTCACTGATAATGGTGCCGGTGGTACTAACTTACAAGTGCTCGATTCTGCCAATAATCCCGTCGCAAACGTTGCTAATTTTGATGCAACCAATCCCGTTAGTTTTAATGGTATAGACGTTAAAATTGATGGAAAACCCAGCGCTGGCGATAGTTTCACCATGGAGCCGCAGGCCGAAGTCAGTATTTTCGATACGATCAGCAGTGCGATTGCATTAATTGAAGATCCTAATTCTGCCAACACTCCCCAAGGGCGAGCGCAGTTGGCACAGATATTGAATAACGTTGATAGTGGCGTCAATCAAATTAGTTCTGCCAGAAGTGTGGCGGGGAATAATCTGAAAGTTGTCGAAAGTTACACAGAGACTCATACCGAGGAGAAAGTGGTGAACACTTCAGCACTATCACTCTTGGAAGATCTCGATTATGCATCAGCGATTACGGAATTTGAAAAGCAGCAGCTTGCATTGAACGCAGTCTCTAACGTGTTTAGTAAGGTGGGTTCTGTTTCCCTGTTCGACTTTATTTAACAGAAAGCAAGTACCTATCCATCTGTAAGATAAATTGTTAAAAATTTAGCCAAGCTCCAAGCCTTGGCGGTATAACTAGGAAGAGGAACTCAACATGGCTATTACAGTTAATACCAACGTGACTTCGATGAAGGCACAAAAGAATTTAAATACTTCTAGTAGCGGTTTAGCGACCTCGATGGAACGTCTATCAAGTGGTTTGCGCATTAACAGCGCTAAAGACGACGCTGCGGGTCTAGCTATTTCTAACCGCTTGAACAGCCAAGTACGCGGTCTAGAAGTGGGGATGCGAAATGCAAATGATGCGATTTCAATTGCTCAAATCGCCGAAGGTGCGATGCAAGAACAAACGAACATGTTACAACGTATGCGTGATTTGACGATTCAGTCTGAAAATGGTGCAAACAGTTCAGCGGACTTAACAGCGTTGAAAGCTGAGATGGATCAGCTGGCGACAGAAATTGATGAAATTGGTAAAGCGACTGCTTTTGGTACCACGAAACTGTTAACTGGCTCTTTTTCAGCAGGCAAAACATTCCAAGTAGGCTCTCAAGATGGTGAAGATATTAAAGTTACTGTAAAAGCGAGTAATAAAACTTCATTGTCTGTAGCAAGTTTAACGAACGCAACATCTGCTAATCGAGCCTCATCCTTGGCTAAAATTGATGCCGCAATTAAAACTATTGATGCGCAACGTGCAGATTTGGGTGCTGTTCAAAACCGTTTAGCGCATAACATTAGTAATAGCGCAAATACTCAGGCAAACGTTGCTGACGCTAAGAGCCGTATCGTAGATGTCGATTTTGCAAAAGAAACATCGCAAATGACTAAGAATCAAGTATTACAACAAACGGGTTCTGCAATGCTTGCCCAAGCTAACCAGTTACCTCAAGTTGCACTATCTCTCCTTGGTTAATGCCATTGATGTGCAATGGTATTGAAGTGCTTTTGCCTACTTGTTCTAGAATCTTCTAGGAAAGTAGGCAAAGTTTTTATTAAAGATAGTTATCTTTTTGAAAAAAATGATTATTTTTAAAAAGTTATTATTTTTTAAAAATAATCCTAAAGATAAAAAAGGTGCTGCCGTTAAATATACTGTAACCACTAAGACCCGCCTGGCTTAAGTAGACAGGCAAGTTCACAAGCCAGGTATAAAGAGGAAACGAATCATGGCCATTACAGTAAACACAAACGTCACATCATTAAAAGCTCAAAAGAATTTAAACACATCTGCAGGCGGTTTGGCCACTTCAATGGAACGTTTATCCAGTGGTCTACGTATTAACAGCGCAAAAGACGACGCTGCAGGTTTAGCAATTTCGAACCGTCTAAACAGCCAAGTGCGTGGTTTGGATGTAGGTATGCGCAACGCCAACGATGCAATTTCAATCGCCCAAATTTCTGAAGGTGCGATGCAAGAACAAACTAACATGTTACAACGCATGCGTGATTTAACGGTTCAGTCTGAAAACGGTGCAAACAGTTCTGCCGATTTAGATGCTCTTAAAAAAGAAATGGATCAGTTGGCTACTGAAATCGATGAGATTGGTAAAACAACTGCTTTTGGTACTACTAAACTATTAGCTGGTGGGTTTTCAGCCGGTAAGAGTTTCCAAGTGGGCGCACAAGACGGTGAAGACATTAAAGTTACTGTAAAAGCGAGTAATAAAACGTCATTATCAGTTGGTTCATTAACGAATGCTACTTCAGCTAACCGTGCATCTTCATTAGCAAAAATTGATGCAGCGATTAAGACTATTGACGCACAACGCGCTGATTTGGGTGCTATTCAAAACCGTTTAGCACATAACATTAGCAACAGCGCAAATACACAAGCAAACGTTGCCGATGCTAAGAGCCGTATTGTAGATGTTGACTTTGCGAAAGAAACATCGCAAATGACTAAGAATCAAGTGTTACAACAAACGGGTTCTGCAATGTTGGCACAAGCTAACCAATTACCTCAAGTGGCCTTATCACTACTGTAATATAAAGTAGTAAAGTTGATAAGTGATAAGGGAGGTTCGGCGACGGATCTCCCTTTGCCACATTAAAAGGTTAATCAAGCTTTATAGTGTATTTGTTTTGTTAAGTCTTATTAAAACAATTACTTAATTTGCTGAGGTATGGCTATGGATATCAATATAGCAAGTTCATCTTCTATGGTTCACAATAAGGTTGAATTAGCTCAAGTGCCGCTAAAAGCATCTGCTTCAGATGTGGAGTTAAAGCGGGATACTGCGGTGTCGGCTATTGAACAAACCGTAGAACAAGATGCGACTGATAATGAACAGAATCCGAGTAAGTTGACTCAGGTTGCCACAGAGTTGTCTGATATGATGTCTATGATGCGTAAGGGCTTAGCATTTAAAGTTGATGAAAATTCAGGGCAAGCTGTTGTTACTGTACTCGACCGAGATACTGGTGATGTTATTAGGCAAATGCCAAGTGAAGAAGCATTAGCTCTAGCTGAGAAATTATCTGAAGTCACTGGGCTTTTGATGAAAACAGAGGCCTAGATATACATTACTTGTAGTAATCGTTGAAGAGTGAGAGGTTTATATGGCATTAACTGCGACAGGCATGGGTTCTGGCCTTAAAATTAGTGAAATTGTGCAAGTTCTAGTCGATGCTGAAAAAACACCGAAAGAAGCGATGTTTAATAAAACAGAGGACAGCATTAAAGCAAAGGTTTCTGCTATGGGAACTTTAAAGAGTGCGTTGTCTACGTTTCAAGATGCCTTAAAAAAACTACAAACAGGCGATGCTCTTAATCAACGGAAAATCTCTGTTAGTAATGAAACTTATATAACTGCTACTGCGGACAAGACAGCTCAGGCTGGTAGCTATGGTATTAAAGTTGAGCAACTTGCGGTAAACCATAAAGTTGCAGGAACCAATGTTGCAGATCCTGCACTGCCAGTTGGTGAAGGAAGTTTAGATTTTGGCATTAATGGTAAGAGCTTTTCTGTTGATGTTTCTGCTACCGACTCACTTGCGGCTATTGCTAAAAAAGTTAATGAGTCATCAGATAATGTAGGTGTAACAGCAACTGTTATTACCAGTGATGCTGGCAGTCGATTGATTTTTAGCTCTAATAAGTCGGGTGAAGACAATCAAATCAGTATTACAGCTAATGACACGTCTGGAACTGGACTAAATGATATGTTTGGTGCGGGAAATATTTCCACGCTTCAAGATGCTAAAAATGCAATTGTTTATATAGATAATCAGCAAGTTACCTCACAATCTAATGAGGTAAAGAATGCCATTACAGGTGTGACGTTAAATTTAACTGATGCTGATGTTTCTAAAACGACTACGTTAAAAATTGAACAAGATGACGATGCGGTAAAGACAAATGTGAAAGCTTTTGTCGATGCTTACAATAGTTTAGCAACTGCAGTTGATAAAATGTCATCCTATGATAAAGAGAAAAAAACAGCTGCTGCATTACAGGGCGACTCTATGATTCGCTCGATAGAATCACAATTACGCAGTATTTCGAGTGAGCGAATTGACACTGATGGTGGTAATTCGATTGCCTTATATGACATAGGCATTAAAACAGATAGATATGGTAAGTTATCTATTGATGATACTAAACTTGATAAAGTGCTTTCAGAGGATATGTCTAGTGTTGAGGCGTTATTTTCAACGCCCGATAAAGGGCTTGCCAATCGTTTTTATGATCTTGCTGACAGCTATGTTAAGTCACGTGGACTAATTGACTCTCGTCAAACCGGATATACCAATCAGCAAAGCCAAATCACAGATCAAAGAGAAGCCTTTAAGCTTAAAATGGATCAGTTAACAGCGCGTTTAACTAAGCAATTTAATGCGATGGATCTTGTAGTTGGCAAACTTAATCAACAGAGTAGTGGCCTCATTGATCGTATTAATTCACTTCCTGGTGCGGTTAAGAAAGGATAATAAACTTTAATGAGTAAGGGAGTTGTCAGTGCAACAACTTAATAAGCTTAATGCTATCTTGAGTGAAATCTTAAATAAATTGACTCAGATCCCTGCTGAAGAACCTCAAACTGATGAGTTGGTGTCGAATTTGCAAGTACTGGTTGGAGAGCGTCAACTTTTACTCGATGTATTAGTGGCTGATGCGAATATGACAGATGTTGAGTATCTTCAACGTCAACTTGACCTTACTCAAGAGTACACGAGTAAAGCAAGTGTTGTAATGGCTGATAGGCAAGCATTATTACATGCAGGCAGTAAGAATAAACGCCAGATTAGTGTTTATAAGACTATAGATTCAAATAGGTAGGTGTTTATGAGAGGTTCACTGCAATCATACCGTAAGGTTTCATTAGAAAGTGAAATTACCGTTGCTTCACCACATCGTATTATTCAGCTTATGTTCGCGGGAGCACTGCAACGTCTAGCGCAGAGTCGTCTTGCGATTGAACAAAATGATCTGTCTAATAAAGGTATGTATATTGGCAAGGCTATTGGGATTATTACTGGGTTAAACAATAGCTTAGATATGGATGCTGGTGGACAGATAGCAAGGAATTTGAGTGATCTTTATGATTTCATGTTGCGTAAAATTTCTGAAGCTAACATCAATAATGATGTGAAAGCGATTGATGATGTATGTGAGGTTTTACGTACCATCAAAGAAGGTTGGGATGCTATTCCTGCTGATAAACATAATATATCGGCACATTCAGAACCTGGTTAATATAATAATTTTTTGATTAGAATAAAGACGCACTGGTTGCGTCTTTTTTTTGGCTTAAAGTCAAATGTTTGACGTTTTTAACTAGAATCATGGCATAAATGAACTAAAATCAATTCAGTTTGGCATAAACCTCATCTGAGGCTTGCTTCTCGTCTGCTGATAATACAATATTCATCAAAGTAGTGATGGTGGCACAGATTGTTACATTGAATTTGTTAAGCTTTTACAGCAACTAATCATAAATAATTAATGCGAATTAATACATATTAGAGCTTTACGGCCTACTGAATGATGCAAACAGATCAACGAATTTTACTTATCGGCCCCTCATCAGAGCGATTAAATCGCCTGTGTTGCATTTTTGATTTTTTAGGTGAGCAAATTGCACAAATTGACGCCGAAAAATTAAGTGCTAGCCTCCAAGATACTCGTTTTCGAGCTTTAGTTATCCTAACTGATGTTATGGATGCTGATGCACTTAAAAACATCGCGGGTCAACATCCATGGCAACCTATGCTGTTGCTTGGCAACGTTGACGATCTGCAAGTGTCTAACATTCTTGGAAATATTGAGGAACCTTTAACCTATCCTCAACTCACCGAATTATTACACTTCTGCCAAGTATTTGGCCAAGTTAAGCGCCCTCAAGTCCCCACAAGTGCAAATCAAACTAAGTTATTTCGAAGCTTGGTGGGGCGCAGCGATGGTATTGCCAATGTAAGGCACTTGATTAATCAAGTGGCGACATCTGAGGCGACAGTACTTGTACTGGGCCAATCCGGTACAGGTAAAGAAGTGGTCGCCCGTAATATCCATTATTTGTCTGAGCGTCGTGATGGCCCTTTTATTCCTGTTAACTGTGGTGCTATACCGCCAGAGTTGTTAGAGAGTGAACTTTTTGGTCATGAGAAGGGATCATTTACTGGGGCAATTTGTTCTCGTAAGGGCCGTTTCGAATTGGCGGAAGGTGGCACACTATTTCTCGATGAAATTGGTGATATGCCATTGCAGATGCAAGTTAAATTGCTTCGTGTACTGCAAGAACGGGTATTTGAGCGTGTTGGCGGCACTAAGACCATCAATGCCGATGTGCGCGTTGTAGCAGCGACACATAGAGATTTAGAAACCATGATCAGCGTGAATGAGTTCCGCGAGGATCTCTATTACCGCCTAAACGTATTCCCGATTGAAATGCCCGCGTTGTGTGATCGCAAGGACGATGTGCCTTTGCTGTTACAAGAGTTGGTGAGCCGAGTCTACAACGAAGGCCGTGGCAAGGTGCGTTTTACGCAGCGCGCGATAGAGTCGTTAAAAGAACATGCTTGGTCGGGTAACGTGCGTGAGCTGTCTAATTTAGTCGAACGCCTCACCATTTTATATCCGGGTGGATTGGTTGATGTTAACGATTTACCCGTTAAGTATCGCCATATCGATGTGCCCGAATATTGTGTAGAGATGAGCGAAGAGCAGCAAGAACGTGATGCATTGGCTTCTATCTTTAGTGATGAAGAGCCGGTTGAAATCCCTGAGACACGTTTCCCAAGTGAGCTACCGCCTGAAGGTGTGAACCTTAAGGATTTGTTAGCAGAACTGGAAATCGACATGATACGTCAGGCACTAGAGCTGCAAGATAACGTTGTTGCTCGCGCGGCTGAGATGCTAGGAATACGTCGTACAACGCTAGTAGAAAAAATGCGTAAATACGGAATGACCAAAGATTAGTTTTCTATTTTATTGTTATATAAGTAGTTTTAACCTCTAAAGTTCAATTTCTAATTTGGCATAGATACTGCAGTCACTCCGTCATAAGCAATTTTTTGACGGAGTGACTATGTCAGCCAACCCACTAGCGCAAATTGAGTCATTCAAGCACACTAGCAAACAATGGAACCAACTGCGTGAGGCCGCTAATATGTCCAATCGAATGGAGCATATTTTACAGGCTATGCCATCCGGCGTGGTGATTATCAATGGCGACGGTATAGTCACGGATGCCAATCCGGTTGCAGTTGAATTACTTGAGCGCTCCTTGTGTGGCGTTCGCTGGATTGATGTGATCCACAGTGCCTTTGCGCCACAGGATGATGATGGCCACGAAGTGTCACTGCGTAATGGCCGCCGCGTTAAGTTAGCAATTACGCCACTGACGCCAGAGCCTGGTCAATTAATTGTGTTAACTGATCTGACTGAAACTCGATTATTACAGAAAAATCTATCCCATCTACAACGCTTATCTGCACTGGGTAAAATGGTTGCGACCTTGGCACATCAAGTGCGCACGCCTTTATCTGCCGCTTTGCTATATGCCTCTAATCTTGCAAGTCCTAAGTTATCCGATGCCGCTAAAGCGAAATTCCAGCAAAAGCTTGTTGATAGACTCAATGAACTGGAGCGTCAGGTTAACGACATGCTATTGATGGCGAAAGGCCGTCAGGATGAACTGGGAGATTTGATTACGCTTGCTGAGGTTATCGACAATGTATTAGCAAATTGTGAGCCGATAGCGGCGAAGCAAGGTTGTGACTTGTCATTTGATGATGCATCAAGCAGTTCGATGTTAGCCAATTCAAATGCTTTAAGTTCGGCAATCAACAATTTAGTCATGAACAGTATCGAAGCTGGCGCCACTGAGATTCGTATTCAAGCGGCAGAAGAGGGCGATCAGTTACTACTGAATGTCATCGACAATGGCAAAGGTTTAGATGCCAATATGCAGCAGAAGGTACTTGAACCTTTCTTTACAACTAAGTCGCAGGGAACTGGGCTCGGGTTAGCGGTTGTGCAATCTGTGGTGCGTAATCATGGAGGACAACTGCAATTAAGTTGCTTACCGAATAAAGGTTGCACTGTGTCTTTAGTCTTCCCAAGGGCTAAATCTGCGGTGATATTACCTTTGGAGATTACCCATGTCTGAAGCAAAGTTATTGCTCGTTGAAGATGATGCCTCATTGCGTGAAGCCTTGTTGGATACCTTAATGTTGGCTCAGTATGAGTGCATTGATGTTGCCTCCGGTGAAGACGCTATCTTAGCTTTGAAACAACATCAATTTGATTTAGTCATTAGCGATGTGCAGATGCAAGGCATAGGTGGGTTAGGATTATTAAACTTCCTACAGCAACATCATCCAAAATTGCCAGTGTTGTTGATGACAGCTTATGCCACGATTGGTAGTGCGGTGGATGCCATTAAATTAGGCGCTGTCGATTACTTAGCGAAACCTTTTGCGCCAGAAGTCTTGCTCAATCAAGTTTCCCGCTATTTGCCGTTAAAACAAAATGTGGATCAGCCAGTAGTTGCCGATGAGAAGAGTTTAGCTTTATTAGCACTGGCTCAGCGGGTTGCTGCATCCGATGCTTCGGTCATGATCTTAGGTCCTAGCGGCTCGGGTAAAGAAGTCTTGGCCCGTTATATTCATCAACACAGTAGCCGTGCCGATCAAGCTTTTGTGGCCATTAACTGTGCAGCGATTCCTGAGAATATGCTCGAAGCCACTCTTTTTGGTTATGAGAAAGGCGCATTTACTGGTGCCTATCAAGCTTGTCCGGGGAAATTTGAGCAGGCTCAAGGTGGCACTTTGCTGCTAGATGAAATCTCTGAGATGGATTTAGGCCTACAAGCTAAGTTATTGCGGGTATTGCAAGAGCGTGAAGTTGAGCGTTTAGGCGGCCGTAAAACCATTAAGCTCGATGTGCGCGTGCTTGCCACATCCAATCGTGACTTAAAAGCCGTGGTGGCGGCAGGTGGCTTTAGGGAAGATCTCTACTATCGAATCAACGTGTTCCCCTTAGCTTGGCCCGCATTAAGTCAACGTCCTGCGGATATTCTGCCCCTTGCGCGCCATTTACTGGTTAAGCATGCAAAGGCATTGAATGTCGCCGATGTGCCTGAGTTGGATGAAAATGCACGTCGACGTTTATTGAGTCATCGCTGGCCGGGGAACGTACGTGAACTCGATAATGTTATACAGCGGGCTTTGATATTAAGAGCCGGTCAAGTGATCACCGCCAATGACATTATTATCGATGCGCAGGATGTGATTTTAGGCGCTGAAGACCTAGATCAATTTGCTGCCGAGCCAGACGGTTTAGGGGAAGAGCTTAAAGCGCAGGAGCATGTGATTATTTTAGAAACCCTTAATCAATGCCAAGGAAGCCGCAAGCTGGTCGCTGAAAAACTGGGGATAAGTGCCCGAACCCTAAGATACAAGATGGCAAGAATGCGTGATATGGGCATTCAACTGCCAAACTAGTCTTTAAATTCAAGTGATAATCTTGCAGCCTCCACATGAGTGTGAGGCTGCATTTATTAAAATATACCACCGCAAAAGTGACCTATTTTATCCAGAATCCTTAGTGTTAACTTCTTCTTATCCCGTCAATTTGTTATCAATCACGACCATTTGAAAACTTGGCCGTTATTTTGCATTGTCCCGTTATAGGTATTTTGATCGTCAAGAACTCGACGACTGGGAGCTCAGCATGCAAATAGGCGCAAATTCATTCCTGCAAGAAATGCAGAAACTCCAAGGCGAAATTACGCCGTCTTTTGGCGTTCAGCCAAATATCATGCAGCAAGTGAATAACACCAGTGGTGCGGACTTCGGTCAGTTACTCTCGCAAGCCGTCGGCAATGTCAGCGGCTTGCAGTCGACATCATCAAACCTCGCGACGCGCTTAGAAATGGGAGATACTACCGTCACTTTGTCGGATACTGTTATTGCCCGTGAGAAAGCCAGTGTCGCCTTCGAGGCAACGGTACAAGTACGTAATAAGCTTGTCGAAGCCTATAAAGAAATAATGAGCATGCCTGTCTAGGCCAGTGAATAACCCAATTAGCAGGTACGAATCGTGAGCACAGAAATGATTGTCGGATCCAATTCCGACTTAGCTGACCAAGGTGTCCAGCAAGAACATAAGTCAGGAATGATGGGAAACCTTGGCGGTGTCGATATGATGCGTCAAGTAACTATGATTTTAGCCTTGGCGATTTGTTTGGCTTTAGCCGTATTTGTCATGCTGTGGGCACAGGAGCCTGAGTATCGTCCATTGGGTAAAATGGAAACTCAGGAAATGGTTCAAGTATTAGATGTGCTTGATAAAAATAAAGTTAAGTATCAAATCGACGTGGACGTGATTAAAGTCCCCGAAGATAAATATCAAGAAGTGAAAATGATGTTGAGCCGCGCAGGCGTCGATAGCCCTGCGGCTAGTCAAGACTTCTTGAATCAAGACAGCGGCTTTGGTGTCAGCCAACGTATGGAGCAAGCCCGTCTTAAGCACAGTCAAGAAGAAAACCTAGCCCGTGCGATTGAGCAACTACAAAGTGTTAGCCGCGCAAAAGTGATCCTCGCGTTACCTAAAGAAAACGTCTTTGCCCGCAATGCCTCAAAACCAAGTGCGACTGTGGTTATCAATACCCGCCGTGGCGGTTTAGGCCAAGGTGAAGTCGACGCTATCGTCGATATCGTTGCCTCTGCTGTGCAAGGTTTAGAGCCATCACGGGTGACAGTGACTGACTCTAATGGTCGTTTATTAAACTCCGGCAGCCAAGATGGCGCGTCTGCGACAGCCCGTCGCGAGCTTGAATTAGTACAGCAAAAAGAAGCCGAATACCGCACTAAGATTGAATCGATTTTGGTACCTATCTTAGGTCCTGATAATTTCACCTCTCAAGTCGATGTCAGCATGGACTTTACTGCGGTCGAGCAAACTTCTAAGCGTTATAACCCAGATTTACCGTCTTTACGCAGCGAAATGACCGTTGAAAATAATACCACTGGCGGATCTTCAGGTGGGATCCCTGGGGCGCTATCGAATCAACCGCCAATGGAATCGAACATTCCGCAAGATGCGACTAAAGCGACCGAGTCTGCCACAGCAGGTAATTCGCACCGTGAAGCGACCCGTAATTTTGAGTTAGATACCACCATTAGCCATACCCGTCAGCAAGTTGGCGCGGTTCGCCGTATAAGTGTGTCGGTTGCTGTGGACTTTAAACCCGGTGCTGCCGGAGAAAATGGTCAAGTGGCGCGCGTTGCCCGTACCGAACAAGAACTGACCAATATCCGTCGTTTACTCGAAGGTGCGGTAGGTTTTAGCTCGCAACGGGGTGATGTGTTAGAAGTGGTAACGGTTCCCTTTATGGATCAATTGGTTGAAGACTTGCCAGCACTAGAACTGTGGGAACAACCTTGGTTCTGGCGTGCGATTAAGCTCGGTATTGGTGCGCTAGTGATTCTGGTACTGATTTTAGCTGTGGTACGGCCTATGCTGAAACGCTTAATCTATCCTGACAGTGTCAATATGCCTGAGGATGGCAGATTAGGTAACGAACTGGCCGAAATTGAGGACCAGTACGCGGCAGATACGCTAGGGATGCTCAATACTCAAGAGGCTGAATACAGTTATGCCGATGATGGTTCAATTCATATCCCTAATTTGCACAAAGATGATGATATGATTAAAGCTATCCGTGCGCTCGTGGCTAATGAGCCTGAGCTCTCTACTCAAGTCGTGAAAAACTGGTTACAAGACAATGGCTGAGAATAAAACGAAAGAAGTGGCTCCAGCGGCCCCACCTGCCTTTAACATTAAGGATATTAGCGGTGTCGAAAAGACTGCGATCTTACTCCTCAGTTTGAGTGAGGCCGATGCTGCATCCATTTTAAAACACTTAGAGCCGAAGCAAGTGCAAAAAGTGGGTATGGCGATGGCGGCAATGGATGAGTTCGGTCAAGAAAAAGTCATCGGGGTACATAAGCTGTTTCTCGATGACATTCAAAAGTATTCTTCTATTGGTTTCAACAGCGAAGAGTTCGTTCGCAAAGCCTTAACCGCCGCGCTGGGTGAAGATAAAGCGGGTAATCTGATTGAACAGATTATCATGGGCAGCGGTGCTAAAGGTTTGGATTCGTTGAAATGGATGGATGCACGCCAAGTAGCGACCATTATTCAAAACGAACATCCTCAGATCCAAACGATCGTGTTGTCCTATTTAGAACCCGATCAGGCGGCGGAAATTTTTGGTCAATTCCCTGAAAATACTCGCTTAGACTTGATGATGCGGATTGCGAATCTTGAAGAAGTTCAGCCCGCTGCACTGCAAGAGCTGAACGACATCATGGAGAAACAGTTTGCCGGTCAAGGTGGCGCACAGGCCGCGAAAATGGGTGGCCTAAAAGCGGCTGCCAACATCATGAACTATTTAGATACGGGTATCGAAAGTCAGTTGATGGAAACCATGCGCGAGTCTGACGAAGAAATGGCGCAGCAAATCCAAGACTTGATGTTCGTATTTGAAAACTTAATCGATGTTGATGACCGTGGTATTCAAGCACTGCTCCGTGAAGTACAGCAAGATGTACTGATGAAGGCGCTCAAAGGCACTGATGATCAGCTGAAAGAAAAAATCTTGGGTAACATGTCAAAACGTGCCGCAGAATTGCTGCGTGACGATCTTGAGGCCATGGGTCCAATCCGTATCAGTGAAGTGGAAGTCGCCCAAAAAGAAATCCTGTCTATTGCCCGTCGCTTAAGTGACAGCGGCGAAATTATGTTAGGCGGCGGTGGTGGCGATGAGTTCCTCTAATCCGAGCGACAATAAACCGTCAAATAAGGTCTTGAGCGACGGTGATATTGAGTTTAGTCACTGGGCACTGCCAGATGTGACTGAAGCCGATGACGATTCTATCTCGAATTTGTTCGGCCATTCGAATCATCAAGCCGCTAAGCCGACGACGGTTGAGAGTGTTTCTCCGCCGACGATGGCCGAGATTGAAGACATTCGCGCCCAAGCTGAAGAAGAAGGGTTTGCCGAAGGTAAACAACAAGGTTACGAGCAAGGGCTAGAAAAAGGTCGCTTAGAAGGCTTAGAGCAAGGCCATACCGAAGGGCTCGCCCAAGGGCATGAGCAAGGATTAGAAACCGGTTTAGCTCAAGCCAAAGTTTTACTTTCGCGGTTTGAAGCCTTATTAACTCAATTTGAAAAGCCATTGCAATTACTCGATGGCGATATTGAGCTCTCCCTACTGAACTTGAGTATGACATTAGCTAAATCTGTCATAGGCCACGAATTAAAAACCCATCCAGAACAAGTGCTTTCGGCATTACGCTTAGGCATAGAGTCGCTACCCATTAAGGAGCAAGCGGTGACTATTCGGCTGCATCCTGACGATGTGATCCTTGTCGAACAACTTTATTCCACCGCCCAACTGACCCGCAGTAAATGGGAACTTGAAGTCGATCCGACGTTAAGTGCAGGCGATTGTATTCTGAGCAGTCATCGCTCTTTAGTGGATTTAACGCTTTCATCGCGCATCGATACTGTGTTTGAGTCATTACGCAAGCAACATGCGCATTTGAGTGATAAACAGCATCAACTGCAAGAGACGATTGAAGCTGAAGATACTGCCAAACAAGTGGCTGTGGCGCTTGAGTCTGAGCTTGATGATCAAACGCCTGATGAGCAAGCTGTCGATACGGTTAACCAAGACACTGAGGACATGCAATCTACCTCAAACACAGGTGAGCACTTAGATACCCAATCGGATGCCGGAACAGATGCAAAATCGCCAACACCAACTGCTGAATAGGCTGAATCATCATCAGGATAAAGTGCCGCCATTTCGTGCTGTGGCCAGTGGTCAGCTGGTGCGTGTTGTTGGCTTAACCTTAGAGGCGAGCGGTTGCCGCGCGCCTGTAGGCAGCTTATGTTCCATCGAAACTATGGCGGGCGAGTTAATTGCCGAAGTTGTCGGCTTTGATGGTGAACTCCTTTATTTAATGCCTATCGAAGAATTACGTGGGGTATTACCCGGTGCCCGGGTGGTGCCTTTAGGGGAACAAACTGGACTCAATGTCGGCTTGTCGTTGTTAGGGCGCGTGCTCGATGGTAACGGCGTGCCTTTAGATGGTTTAGGTGCGTTGCAGACAGATCAACAAGCGCCAAGACATAGCGCTGCCATTAACCCCTTATCTCGCCGTGCTATTACCGAGCCGCTGGACGTTGGCGTTCGCGCCATTAATGCCATGCTGACTGTGGGTAAAGGCCAACGTATGGGCTTGTTTGCTGGTTCTGGTGTGGGTAAGAGTGTGCTCTTAGGCATGATGACCCGCGGTACCACTGCCGATATTATTGTGGTTGGGCTGGTGGGCGAACGTGGCCGTGAAGTCAAAGAGTTTATTGAAGAAATTCTTGGGGACAAAGGTCGAGCGCGTTCTGTTGTTGTTGCCGCGCCTGCGGATACCTCGCCGCTAATGCGCCTGCGCGCCTGTGAAACCTCGACTCGCATTGCAGAATACTTTCGCGATTTAGGTTATAACGTCTTGTTATTAATGGATAGTTTGACGCGCTACGCCCAAGCGCAGCGTGAAATTGCTTTGGCTGTGGGTGAGCCGCCAGCCACCAAAGGCTATCCGCCTTCAGTGTTTGCAAAGCTGCCGCGTTTAGTTGAGCGCGCCGGTAACGGTGGCCCAGGCCAAGGTTCAATTACGGCATTTTATACTGTGTTGACGGAAGGGGACGATCAACAGGATCCCATTGCCGATGCATCGCGGGCGATCCTAGATGGTCACATAGTCTTGTCACGTTCGCTTGCGGACTCTGGGCATTATCCCGCCATTGATATTGAAGCTTCTATTAGCCGAGTCGCGCCTATGGTGATCTCCAATGAACATTTGGAAGCGATGCGCCGCGTGAAACAAACCTATTCCTTGTATCAGCAAAATCGGGATTTGATTTCAATTGGTGCTTATGCCCAAGGAAGCGATCCTCGAATTGACAATGCGATACGACTGCAGCCAGCAATGAATGCTTTTTTACGCCAAACCATGCGTGATGCATTTAGCTTTGCCGATAGCCAAGTCATGCTCGGGCAACTTGCCGCACAGTGCAAATAATGGCGTCATCGAATTAATCGAGGTCTAGTATGGCTAACGCCGATCCCTTGTTGTTAGTGTTAAAGCTCGCCAATGATGCCGAAGAACAAGCGGCGTTATTGTTAAAGTCGGCGCAGTTAGAGTGTCAAAAGCGGCTGAATCAACTCAGTGCACTCAATAACTATCGCTTAGAATACATGAAGCAAATGCAATCCCAGCAAGGCCAAGCCATTAGTGCCAGTCACTATCACCAGTTTCATCGCTTTATTCGTCAGATTGATGACGCTATTACTCAGCAAAATCGCGTTGTGGCCGACGGTGAAAAACAAAAAGAATATCGACAACAGCATTGGTTGGAAAAACAGAAAAAACGTAAGGCAGTGGAATTACTCTTAGCGAGTAAAGAGAAGAAGCGCCAAGTTGTTGAACAAAAACGGGAGCAGAAAATGACCGATGAATTTGCTTCTCAGCAGTTTTATCGCCGTCATCAGCGTTAGTGTAATGGTGCGTTAAATGATCGGTATCTTTTCCATTCACTAACCTCTATGAGTTCAGTTTTCTGTTGCCGCTTATGGTGCAGAACATTTGTTCGACTTTTTTCCCTGAGTTTTATTCTTTTCAATATGCCGCAGTAAAAACTGAAGTTTTGGCATCTTATTTGCTTTGATTTAGTCCATGACCCTGCAACCGCAGTGTTTAATTGACGTTTCTACCTAGCCATTTTCTTTTTCTGCTGGGTGATGTTTGGGAGCACTTATGCAACAAATGACCAATATCCTGTTGAGTAAAACAGGCAACTCTGCGGCCAATTCCGCTAAGACATCTTCCCAAGAGTCTAATAATGAAGACTTTTCATCTACACTTGCGTCTGTCTCCGCTAGCTCATTTTCTATTTCCGCGCCTAAAAAGGCTGTCGCGAATACTGACGATAAAGTGCAGATCGCCTCTACTGATAAAGTAAAAGATAAAGACATATCAACGGATGACGCTGACGTTAATCTTATCTTCGCCCAGATCAGTATGGCAAATGACATGAAGAAAACGGCATCAGAGGGAGAGAGTTTGCCGTTTGGCTCTTCCCAAGAGGACAATAATGAGTCTGGTGATACTTTGTTGGAAAGCGATGCTCTCAGTACCGTTGAGTTGACGGGTATACAAGCATCAATGAAAGCGATGAACACTGAGTTTCCTATTGTCGACATCACAGGCCCAGTACAAGGCAAATCAGATATTTTAGCGTCAAGTGAAGTAGACTTGGTAACTGAGAAGGGTGAGCGCAAGTCTTCAAACGGCGAACTATCTGGCCTACAAAAGATGTTAGATACTGACATTTCATTTTCCGCAGAACTCAAAAAGTTAACTGACCAGTTTCAACTAAATACTGCGTCATCAGATGAGACTGATAGCACTAATAATGTGTCTACGGATAAAGTATCAGTTGAGACATTGCCAATTGAAAATATACGGGCTGACAAAGACGCAGCCGACGAATTATCTGTTGAAGCAATACAGGGGAAGAAAGTTTTACTTGATGAGGCGGTAGAGGCATTAAAATCACAGTCGTCTATGGATAAAAGCCTTGAATCACATTTCGCCTCTCTCAAGGCACAAGTTATTTCGCCGAACAGTAAAACATCTGAAAGTTTAGACTTATCAGAGCTTGAAAATACAGCAGAAACAGCACCATCAAAAATTTTAGAAAGCGTGATATTGAAAGACGCTGATGTGACTGAACTTAAAGACGATAAATCATTTTCAACTGATAAATATGCGAATCAAGTTGCGAGTGTAAACGCTGAACTGCGGGGAGCAAGGTTGGATCTTAATTCTGAGGCACTGCGAACTTCTGACGACGTAGATGAATCAATGTTGAAGTTTAGCCCTGCGAGTCAAACTTTGCAGTCTGAAACCCTAGCATCATCGACTACTAAGAATGAAATGGCTGCAACATCTTTAATCGCTGATGAAATAGTTGATACATTGGACTTGGCAAGTTCCAAGCTGATTGATACTTCTAGCACGGACGAGGTCGATGCTGATACTGTTTCTGTAGAGAGTAATAAACCAACAGTTCGCAATGTTGAGATTACGATACCCCAGCAAGTAAGCCGAAATGCTAATGTCGATATTGCGGTTAGCAAAGTAGAAGTTCAGCCTATAGTTACAACACTGGATACACAGAATATCTTAGGTAACGCAGTTGATCCGAAGGATAGCGCAATGACTGATACCGAGATCAATGTTGATGTTTCAAAAGTAGCAATGGATGCGGGTACTTTGCTAAAGGATGCGAAATACAGTGTGACACTCGATGCTCAAAGAGACGTTAAGCCATTCATTATGGGAGATGAAGACAAGGTATCAACGACTGACATTAAGTCATTTTCTGCTTTAGCTCAGTCATCGACGCCACTACAAGTCAATCGTCAGGAAACGATGCAAGTTCAGTTGTCATTACGCCAAGGTGTCGAACAACAAAACCAAATGCAAGAGATGATCCAACGGTTTTCACCTGTGATGAAGCAACAGTTGATCACTATGGTGAGTCAAGGTATTCAACACGCTGAAATTAGGCTTGATCCCCCTGAGCTTGGACATATGCTGGTAAAAATTCAAGTGCATGGCGATCAGACCCAAGTACAGTTCCATGTCACTCAGACACAGACGCGTGATTTAGTTGAACAAGCTATGCCAAGATTACGCGAGTTACTGCAAGAGCAAGGGATGCAATTAGCGGATAGCCATGTGTCTCAAGGTGGCCAAGGTGAACGTCGAGAGGGAAGTTTTGGCGACGGTGGCGGTTCAAGTGGGGCTGATGTGGATGAAATCTCGGCAGAAGAGCTACATTTAGGTTTAAATCAAGCCACTAGTGTAAATTCAGGTATAGATTATTACGCTTAAGTAGGTAACCTATAGCAATGACTAACATAGTTACGTTTCCATATTAATTAAACGTAAGTGTTTCTGCTTAAATTAAAGAGAATAGTGAATGGCTAAGGAAGAATCGTTAGAACTTGAGAACACCGAAGCTCCCAAAAGTAAAAAAAAGCTCTTTATTTTTATTGGAGTGGGGGTTTTAGTAGCTCTGCTTATTGCAGGTGCCCTGTGGTTTTTCCTTGGTAGTTCTGAGGACGCCGCTACGCCGACTGATGGAGCTGTCCAAACAATAACCCCTACTGAAAGTGGTGCGCTCACTACAGCATCTTATGTGCCTATGCCACGTCCTTTTTTGTTTAACCTGCCTGGCCCTGATCGCGCTCGTTTAGTTGAGATTAAAGTACAGTTAATGGTACGTGGCACAGATGATGATGTGCTGACACAAAAACACATTCCGCTGATTGAAGATGCGCTTTTAACGACTTTCAGTGGCGCAGATGTGCAAAAACTCAGTACGCAAGCGGGTAAAGATGAATTACGCCAGTTAGCACTCTTAAGTGTGCAAAATACCCTGCAGTCGGTCACTGGCCGTAAAGTTGTCGAGAAAGTGCTGTTTACTGGTTTTGTGATGCAATAACCCTTTACTGATAGTGGGTAAGTAATCTAAAGAGGCGAAGGCAATATAGTGAGTGATTTATTAAGCCAAGACGAGATTGATGCACTCTTGCACGGGGTTGATGACGTCGATGATGATGACGAAATTGATTCCGCTGGTCATGATGCGCGTTCCTACGATTTCTCTTCCCAAGATCGCATCGTTCGTGGGCGTATGCCGACGCTGGAAATTGTGAATGAGCGTTTTGCACGTCATTTGCGGATCAGTATGTTTAATATGATGCGTCGCGCTGCTGAAGTGTCGATCAACGGTGTACAGATGCTCAAGTTTGGAGAGTATGTACATACGCTATTCGTTCCTACTAGTTTGAATATGGTACGTTTTAGTCCGCTCAAAGGTACAGCATTGATCACAATGGAAGCCAGATTGGTGTTCATCCTAGTGGATAACTTCTTTGGGGGAGATGGCCGTTTCCATGCCAAGATCGAAGGGAGGGAATTTACGCCTACTGAGAGACGTATCGTACAGCTATTGCTTAAAATAATTTTTGAAGATTATAAAGATGCGTGGGCACCGGTGATGGATGTGGAGTTCGATTATTTGGACTCAGAAGTCAATCCTGCAATGGCCAACATTGTCAGTCCTACTGAAGTTGTCGTGATTAACTCATTCCATATTGAAGTTGATGGTGGTGGCGGTGATTTCCATATCACTATGCCGTATTCCATGATTGAGCCGATTCGCGAGTTGCTCGATGCGGGTGTTCAAAGTGATAAGCAAGATACTGACATGCGTTGGTCGCAGGCATTGCATGATGAAATCATGGATGTGAAGGTCGGGTTCGATGCCAACATTGTGGAACATGAATTAACGCTCAAAGATGTGATGAATTTTAAAGCGGGCGATATTATTCCGATTGAGTTACCGGAATATATTATGATGAAAATCGAGGATTTACCGACATATCGTTGTAAAATGGGCCGTTCTAGAGATAACCTAGCACTTAAAATATATGAAAAGATCCCTCGGCCAGAAACCGTTAAATCCGAGCTACAATTAGTGACGCGCAAGGGTAAATCTCGCGATATATCAGAATTATAAGGTGAAGTAAGATGAGCACAGACGATACGGATGATTGGGCTGCAGCAATGGCAGAACAAGCTTTAGAAGAAGCTAACGCGATTGAGCTCGATGAATTAGTTGATGATTCGAGACCTATCTCTAAAGCAGAAGCGGCGAAATTAGACACTATTTTAGATATCCCCGTCACTATCTCTATGGAAGTGGGCCGTAGCTATATCAGTATTCGTAACTTGTTGCAGTTAAACCAAGGTTCTGTGGTTGAGCTCGACAGAGTTGCGGGTGAACCTTTAGATGTGATGGTTAACGGTACGCTGATTGCGCATGGTGAGGTTGTGGTTGTAAACGATAAATTCGGTATTCGTTTAACCGATGTGATCAGTCAAACCGAGCGAATTAAAAAGCTTAAATAATTGTCTCATCAACGAAAGTTGGAACCAGAATGACCATATCGGTAATACTCAGTTTAGCTGCAGTATCTCAAGCAAAAACTGAGAGTCTTGTAGGCGATAGTACTCAAGGCGTAACAGCTGTGACATCTTCGGCCGCAAAAATGGCTGAACCTTCTCAAGTCGCAACCCTAGCGAGTATGTTAGGTGGCTTAATTCTGGTTTTACTCTTAATTTTTGCGTTAGCTTATTTATTAAGACGGTTCAATTTAGTTCCTACGACCAACGGTGTTTTAAAAACCATAGCCGTGACTTCGCTCGGTCAGAAAGAGCGTTTAGTCTTAGTGCAGGTGGGGGAGCAGCAATATTTACTTGGCGTTAGCTCGCAGCAGGTGAGTTTGATTGATAAGTTAGTTGAACCTATTCATATAGAGTCTGATTCCTTTGCGAGTCGGCTACGTCAGGCGAAATTAAAACAATGACAACACGTATCCTCGCGTTAGTTGGCTTAGTTATTCTGTTATGCATGCCGTCGGCATGGGCCGCTGATGGTGTTTTGCCTGCAGTGACTGTAACAACAGGACCAGACGGCTCCACAGAATACTCAGTCACAATGCAGATTTTACTGCTGATGACATCGCTGAGTTTTTTACCTGCGATGCTCATCATGTTGACCTCTTTCACGCGGATCATCATTGTTCTGTCTATATTACGTCAAGCTATTGGCTTACAACAAACACCTTCCAATCAAGTATTAATTGGCATGAGTTTATTCATGACCTTTTTTATTATGGCACCGGTATTTGACCGGATTTATGACGAAGGGGTTAAGCCTTACATTGAGGAGCAGTTAACCCTGCAGCAAGCGTTCGAAAAAGGTAAAGAACCAATAAGAAGCTTTATGTTAGGTCAAGTTAGGACCACAGACTTAAAAACCTTCATTGAGATTTCAGGCTACAAAAACATTAAGTCGCCCGAAGAAGCCCCGATGAGCGTGCTTATCCCCGCTTTTATTACCAGCGAGCTGAAAACAGCTTTTCAAATAGGCTTTATGTTGTTCGTGCCGTTTTTAGTGTTAGATCTAGTGGTGGCCAGTATCTTAATGGCCATGGGTATGATGATGTTATCCCCTATGATAGTGTCGCTACCATTTAAGATCATGCTGTTTGTGCTCGTCGATGGTTGGAGCTTAGTCCTAGGGACATTAGCGAATAGTTTCGGGTAGCCAAGGGAGAATAAGCAAATGAGTCCAGAGGCGCTAATTGATATTTTTCGTGAGGCTCTCGCTGTTATTGTCATGATGGTGTCTGCAATTGTATTACCTGGGCTGGGTATTGGTTTGATTGTCGCCGTGTTTCAAGCCGCGACTTCGATTAACGAGCAAACTTTAAGTTTTCTACCGCGATTGTTAGTGACACTTTTCGGTTTGATGTTCATGGGACATTGGTTAGTTGAAACCCTAATGGACTTTTTTGTCGAGATGGTTAATCGCATCCCGCAAGTAATAGGCTAATCCAATGGAGCTGCTGCTCGATACGTTAATGCAGACCATTGCCGCTTATATGTGGCCGCTATTTCGGGTCGCGAGTATGTTAATGGTGATGGTGGTATTTGGGGCCGCAACCACTCCAACTCGTGTGCGCTTACTATTAGCCATGGCGATTACCTTTGCGATAGCACCAGTCCTTCCTCCTGTTCAAAATGCCGATCTATTTTCACTTAGTGCGGTATTTATTACTGCGCAGCAAATCATTATTGGTGTTGCCATGGGGTTTGTGACTCAAATGGTGATGCAAGTTTTTGTATTAACTGGCCAGATTATTGGTATGCAAACCAGTCTCGGGTTTGCTTCTATGGTTGATCCTGGTTCGGGTCAGCAAACACCCGTTATTGGTAACTTTTTTCTATTATTGGCGACATTAATCTTCTTAGCCGTCGATGGACATCTATTGATGATCCGTATGTTGGTGGCGAGTTTTGAGACCCTACCCATTTCTAATCAAGGATTAACCCTCACTAGCTACCGTGCTTTAGCTGATTGGGGCTCGTATATGTTTGGTGCGGCATTAACTATGTCGATATCCGCGATTATTGCCTTGTTATTAGTGAACTTGTCCTTCGGTGTGATGACCCGCGCCGCGCCGCAATTAAACATTTTCTCTATTGGTTTTCCGATCACTATGATTGGCGGATTGTTTATTCTCTGGTTAACCTTAACACCTGTTATGGCCCATTTTGATGAAGTGTGGACTGCGGCTCAAGTGCTGCTTTGCGATATGTTAGCGCTTCAATGTAACGCCGATGGTTTGATATGACGGTATTAGGAGCAGCCCATGGCTGAAGAGTCAAGCGGTGAACGCAGTGAGGAACCCACTGGGAGACGTCTCGAACAGGCGCGGGAAAAAGGACAAATTGCGCGTTCGAAAGAACTCGGTACAGCAGCGGTATTAATTTCCGCTGCATGTGGCTTTTATATGTTAGGTCCAAGTCTAGCCACAAGTTTAACTCGGGTATTTGAGACTGTTTTCACCATGGACAGGGCGCAAATTTTTGATACTGAAGAAATGTTTAATGTATGGGGCGTTGTCGCGAGCGAAATCGCCTGGCCCATGGCAAAAATTATGCTGTTAATTGTGGTTGTCGCTTTCATTGGCAATATATCCCTTGGCGGGATGAATTTCTCTACCCAAGCCATGATGCCTAAGGCCAGTAAAATGAGCCCAGTCGCAGGTTTGAAGCGCATGTTCGGTGTGCAGGCGTTAGTTGAGCTGACGAAGGGGATTGCCAAGTTTTCTGTGGTGGCATTTTCTGCGTATTTATTACTGAGCTTTTACTTCAATGATATTATGTTGCTATCTAGTGATCATCTTCCTGGTAATATTTACCACGCATTAGATTTACTTGTGTGGATGTTTATCCTGTTGTGTTCCTCTATTTTATTGATTGTCGTCATCGACGTGCCGTTCCAAATTTGGAATCACAACAAGCAACTTAAGATGACCAAACAAGAAGTAAAGGATGAATATAAAGACACTGAAGGGAAGCCTGAAGTGAAATCGCGAGTAAGGCAGATGCAGCATGAGTTGGCTCAGCGCAGAATGATGGCTGAAGTACCCAATGCCGATGTCATCGTTGTTAACCCTGAGCATTTTGCAGTAGCGATTAAATACGATGTAAAGCGCTCCGCTGCACCCTTTGTCATAGCTAAAGGCGTTGATGACGTCGCATTTAAAATTCGTGAGATTGCCCGCGCCCATGATGTAGCCATTGTATCTGCACCACCGCTTGCGAGAGCAATATACCATACGACTAAGTTGGATCAACAAATCCCCGAAGGATTGTTTACTGCTGTGGCACAGATTTTGGCCTATGTATTCCAGTTACGCCAATATCAGAAAGGACGCGGTCGTAAACCTATTCCAGTTCCGCTTAATCAGCCCATTCCTGATGAATTGAAATATTAAGTTTGCAGCATCTGACACTTGTGAGTGATACACAAGATGATGTCACTTTATATGAATGTTCCAATATTATTTCTTCTTTATATCAATGAGTCATAGGTATAATTCTCCTTAATTAGTCAGGTTGATTTTGTTGGCGTGTTTTTTGCTTTTCGCTTCTTACACGTCAAAATTTAGGTTATAGCGAATGGATGTTAAAGCGACTCTTGGTCAAGTAAAACAAATGCGGCTGAGCTCACTCAAAGGCATTGGTACGCCTATGGTTGTGCTTGCTGCATTGGCCATGATTGTTTTACCTATTCCTCCATTCTTATTAGACATACTTTTCTCATTCAACATAGCCTTAGCGCTCATCGTATTGTTAGTCGCAATTTATACCGATAGGCCGTTAGATTTTGCCGCCTTTCCAACGGTATTACTTGTGGCGACATTACTTCGCCTTGCACTGAATGTTGCATCAACTCGTGTGGTATTACTCGAGGGCCATAATGGTGGCGATGCGGCAGGTAAGGTGATTGAAGCCTTCGGTTCAGTGGTGATTGGCGGTAACTATGCCGTTGGCTTGGTTGTCTTTATCATTTTGATTATTATCAATTTTGCGGTGGTGACGAAAGGTGCTGGTCGTATTGCTGAAGTGAGTGCCCGCTTTACCTTAGATGCTATGCCTGGTAAGCAAATGGCAATTGATGCCGACCTAAATGCCGGGACTTTGAATCAAGAACAAGCAAGATTACGTCGAGCAGAAGTGACACGTGAAGCGGATTTCTATGGTGCGATGGACGGTGCTTCAAAATTTGTAAAAGGTGATGCCGTTGCGGGTATCATGATTCTAGTGATCAACATCTTAGGTGGTTTCATCATAGGTATTGTTCAGCATGGCTTAAGTTTTTCTGAAGCGGTTGAAATTTATACCTTGCTGACTATCGGTGATGGTCTGGTGGCGCAGATCCCTGGGTTATTATTGTCAATCGCAGCAGCATTGATGGTGACCCGTCAAAATGAATCCGGTGATATGGGCCAAATGATGATGAGTCAGATGTTTGACAGTCATAAGTCATTGGGTATCGCTGCTGGAGTCCTATTTGTCATGGGAATCGTTCCTGGCATGCCGCATATGGCGTTCTTAAGTTTTGCTTTTATGACGGCAGGTGCCGCCTATTTTGTCTATAAGCGTAATGAATCAAAACGCATTAAAGCCCTAGAGCAAGTTAAGTCTGGCCCTGTAGAGAGGCAAGATAAGGAGCCTAAAGAGTTGGGCTGGGATGATGTGCATCATGTTGATACTATTGGGCTTGAGGTGGGATATCGTTTAATTCCGCTGGTCGATAAAGGTCAAGGTGGCGAGTTATTAAGCCGTATCAAAGGCGTACGTAAAAAGTTATCCCAAGAACTGGGCTTCTTAGTGCCAGCAGTGCATATTCGCGATAATTTAGATTTGTCGCCCAATGCCTATCGCATTTCATTAATGGGCGTAGTTGTTGGTGAGGCGGATATTCGTCACGACTGCGAATTGGCGATCAACCCTGGTCAAGTCTATGGCAAGCTCGATGGTATTGAAACGCGTGACCCAGCTTTTGGTCTGGAGGCGGTATGGATTGCCCCTGAATTACGTGAACACGCGCAAACATTAGGGTATACGGTTGTTGATGCCGCCACGGTTGTGGCAACCCATATTAGCCAATTGCTGACCAATAATGCTGCTAAGTTGTTAGGTTACGAAGAAGTGCAACAACTGATGGATATGCTTGCGAAACACTCGCCTAAACTGGTGGATGGCTTTATTCCTGATGTCATGCCACTCGGACATGTCGTAAAAGTGATGCAGAACCTGTTAAATGAAGGGGTTTCAGTCAGAGACTTGCGTACAATAGTGCAAACTTTGTTAGAATACGGCACTAAGAGTAATGACACTGAAGTTTTGACCGCTGCGGTGCGTATTGCATTGAAACGTATGATAGTCCAAGAGATCTCTGGTCCAGAGTTAGAAATCCCCGTCATTACATTGGCGCCAGAGTTGGAACAGATGTTGCATCAATCAATGCAAGCAACCGGTGGTGATGGTCCAAATATTGAACCCGGTCTTGCAGAACGCATGCAGCAGTCCCTTGCAGATGCGGCTCAGAAGCAAGAAATGGTCGGACAACCCGCCATATTGTTGACGTCAGGTATGTTACGCGCGACGCTGTCACGCTTTGTTAAACATACTATTCCTAATCTCAGAGTCATTTCGTATCAAGAAATACCTGATGAGAAGCAAATACGTATCGTATCTGCAGTCGGCCAGTAGAGGACGCATAAGTGAAGATTAAACGATTTTTTGCCAAAGACATGCGCGCCGCACTGGCCCAAGTGAAAGAAACACTCGGCTCAGATGCCGTCATTATGTCAAATAAGAAAGTGAATGGTGGCATCGAAATTGTCGCTGCCGTTGACTATGATGAGCCTAAAGCAAAAACCGCAGCTACTGCGCCAGCGCCAACCTTTATGGACGTGAGTGACGACCTCGTATCCCTAGGCGCTAAGCAGCCTATACGAGTAGAAACCCGTGCAAAGCCTGCGGCACCTGCTGACTCATTACAAGCCTTGTTAGAGAAGCAGCAAAGTCGTTTGAATCAACAGATGTCGCATCAGCAAGTTGATGCAGATTTACCTGCATGGGCTAAGGGCTTACAAGCGCCGGCTACTGCCAAAGTAGAGCGTCGCGAAGCGCCTGCCGCTTTTGATAAGAAGCCACAAACATCACAGAAACAAAATGCCGATATTGAGGCAATGCGTGATGAGCTAGCTTCATTGCGTAATTTGTTAACACATCAAGTGTCCTCTTTGATGACAGAACATAAAAAACGTATCGACCCCGTCGGTGCTATGCTCGAAGCCAAGTTACTTGAGGCTGAATTTTCCCCTGCGGTTGCCAATAAATTAGCGGCGCTGAGCCAACATTATACGCCTGCAGAATTAGTCAGAGCCTTACCTCAAAGTTTAGCTAATATGCTTGATAATCAAGGTGATGATATTGTTAAACAGGGCGGGGTGGTTGCATTGGTGGGGCCAACGGGTGTGGGTAAAACCACGTCGTTAGCGAAACTAGCAGCCCGTTTTGCTGCCCATCATGGTGCTGAGCATGTGGCTTTGATAACGACAGATCATTATCGCATCGGAGCCTATGAGCAATTAGCAACTTATGGGAAAATAATGGGCTGCCCAGTAAAGCAAGCTCATGATCTGAATGAATTAGAGCAAATTCTCTATCAGTTTAGAAATCGCAAGCTAGTATTGATAGATACGGCTGGCATGGGACAGCGAGATATGCGTCTTTACCAGCAACTTGATAATTTAACTGCAAATAGCAGGATACCTATCCGCAGTTATCTGGTACTGTCTGCGACAGGACAGCGCCGTGTGCTGCAAGATGCAGTCAATCATTTTAAACGCATTCCCCTATCTGGTGTCGTTCTCACAAAACTCGATGAATCTGTGTCGTTAGCAGGGGCATTAAGTGTGTTGATCCAAAACGGATTACCATTAAGTTATGTTACTGATGGACAAAGAGTTCCTGAAGATATGAAAGTTGCGGATACCTTAGATTTAGCCCAGCAGGCACTCGCAGCGTTAGATAGTACAGAACAACAATCATTACAAGACACAGCGTGGTCAGATAATATGGCCTGTGCATTTGAGTAGATTTATGACCCTGGATCAAGCAAGTGGTTTACGTATGATGAATCAACCCTATAACGAAAAAGTGAAAGTAATCGCGGTCACAGGTGGTAAAGGTGGCGTTGGTAAAACCAGCGTTTCCATTAATACAGCTGTGGCATTAGCCGAAAAAGGCAAGCGTGTCTTGGTACTTGATGCTGACCTTGGCTTAGCAAACGTCGATGTCATGCTGGGTATTCGTGCCGAGCGTAACCTCTCCCATGTTCTCTCTGGTGATGCAGAGCTTGACGATATTATCGTTCGTGGCCCTAAAGGGATTGGCATAGTGCCAGCCACTTCAGGAACACAAGGGATGGTGGAATTAAGCCCAGCGCAACATGCCGGGTTAATTCGCGCATTTAGTGAGATGCGGACTCAGTTTGATATTCTAGTCGTAGATACTGCTGCTGGGATTTCAGATATGGTGCTCAGTTTCTCACGTGCATCGCAGGATGTGCTGGTCGTTGTTTGTGATGAACCCACATCAATTACCGATGCCTATGCCCTGATAAAAATCCTCAGCCGTGAGCATGGCGTGTTCCGTTTTAAAATAGTTGCCAATATGGTGCGTAGTTTACGCGAAGGTATGGAATTATTTGCTAAACTCAGTAAAGTGACCGACAGATTTTTGGATGTCGCCCTTGAATTGGTTGCAACAATCCCATTTGACGAAAACTTACGTAAATCAGTTCGTAAACAAAAATTGGTGGTTGAAGCGTATCCTAAATCACCAGCAGCGATTGCGTATCAAGGGTTGGCAAATAAAATTCTAAGCTGGCCTGTACCGCAGCAACCTGGTGGGCATTTGGAGTTTTTCGTTGAGCGTTTAGTTCAACGACCAGATTTTCAAGAGGAAAAAACGAGTGAATAAAGCCGCTGCGTATACTTGTTTAGACAATAAATCGTCGATCGTTGAACAGTATGCTCCGTTGGTTAAAAGAATTGCGCATCATTTACTCGCCAGACTACCTGCCTCAGTGCAGCTAGATGATTTACTCCAAGCTGGGATGATGGGTTTATTAGAAGCATCATCCAAGTTTGATGGTGGCAAGGGTGCGAAATTTGAAACCTTCGCCGGCATACGTATACGAGGGGCGATGTTAGATGAAATTCGCCGTGGTGATTGGGTGCCTCGTTCCGTTCATCGTAATAACCGCAAGGTTGCACATGCTATTGATGAGTTAGAGCAAGAACTGGGCCGTGATGCACGCGACACAGAAATTGCAGAAAAACTTGATATGACGCTCGATGAGTACCATCATATTCTTAACGATGTTTCTGTCGGAAAAATCATAGGGATAGAAGACTTAGGCGTATCTCAGGATATACTTACAGTGAGTGATCGGTCCGATGATGACTCATTTGAAGCATTAGCTGAGAACCAATTTCATTCTGCGCTGGTTGAGGCAATTAAATTATTGCCTGAAAGAGATGCATTAGTGTTATCCCTGTACTACGATGAAGCATTGAATTTAAAAGAGATTGGCGCCATTCTTGAGGTCAGTGAATCGCGTGTTAGCCAGATATTAAGTCAGGCAATGTTGCGATTGAAAGCTAAACTCAAGCACTGGACATAAGTATAATTATTAATCGAGCACAGAATGTCAGCTCACCGGAGGAAACCTTGGACAAGAATATGAAGATTCTCATTGTTGACGATTTTTCGACAATGAGGCGTATCATCAAGAACTTGTTGCGAGACTTGGGGTTTAACAATACCCAAGAAGCAGACGATGGCTCAACAGCCCTGCCGATGTTGCAAAAGGGGGATTTTGATTTTGTTGTTACAGATTGGAATATGCCCGGTATGCAAGGCATCGATCTGTTAAAAGCAATTCGCGCAGATGATTCGCTAAAGCATTTACCCGTATTAATGGTGACAGCTGAAGCAAAACGTGAACAGATTATCGCTGCCGCTCAAGCGGGAGTGAATGGATATGTGGTTAAGCCTTTTACCGCTGCAACGCTGAAAGAGAAGCTAGATAAAATATTCGAACGACTCGCTTGAGCAAGGATGAGCTATGAAGTCACAAACATCAGGGCTCATCACGCTCGAACAAGCTCAGCACTTGGTTGAATTATTAAGTGTCGGTGAGCAACGTCAGGCAGATGATTTATTTCGGGAGCTTGCTGCTCCACTGCAACGAGAATTATTTGAAGAGGTAGGGAAATTAACTCGGCAACTTCATAGCGCTTTAATGGATTTTCAAGTTGATAATCGTCTAGCTGAATTAGCCAATACAGAAATTCCCGATGCCAAACAACGTTTAAATTACGTTATTGACATGACTGAACAAGCGGCAAATAAAACCATGGATGCGGTAGAAGAATGTTTACCTTTGGCCAATGCCGTAACGGTAAATATTCAAAAAGTCATGCCATCTTGGGACAAATTAATGCGCCGAGAAATAGAACTCAGCGAGTTTAAGGTTCTTTGCCACGATGTCCAAGATCTTATGTCCCGTAGTTCAAATGACTCGACTCGACTGCGTGAATTGTTAAATCAAATATTGATGGCGCAAGATTTTCAAGACTTAACAGGACAAATGATACGTCGTGTTATTGATCTGGTTATGGAAGTAGAAAGTAATCTGGTTTCTATGCTGACGGTATTTGGTGAGCAGCCTATGATTGAAAGTCAGATTGCTCAGAAAAATAATATTGAAGCGGAAGGGCCGATAATGAATGCCGAGCTTCGTCAAGATGTAGTAACGGGTCAAGACGAAGTGGATGATCTTCTATCGAGTCTGGGTTTCTAACTGGGAGTCAATTTGATGGCCTTTGATGTAGATGAAGAGATACTCCAGGACTTTTTAATCGAAGCCGGTGAAATTTTAGAGCTTCTGCAAGAGCAACTCGTTGCGCTTGAAAATAATCCTGATGACACTAACTTGCTAAACGCCATTTTTAGAGGGTTCCACACCGTTAAAGGTGGCGCAGGCTTTCTTAGCTTAACTCCCATGGTCGATGTGTGTCATGAGGCTGAAAATACCTTCGATTTATTACGGACTGGCAAACGTAGCGTCAATGCAGAGCTGATGGACATTATTTTGCAGGCTGTTGATGCAATTAATACCATGTTTGCTCAAACGCAGCAGGGCGAGCAGCAAGATCCTGCCGATTCGGGTTTGTTGGCTAGGCTTAAAATGCTGAGTTCAGGTGCGCCATTGCCATCTGAAGTTGCGTCTGCAGAGGTGGTCGAAATTGTCGAACCTGAGCCTGTCGTTGAAACCATTGTTGAAACTCCCGTCCCACAAGACATCCCTATAGAGATAAGTCATAGCTCATCTTCAAGTATTGATGATATCAACGACGCTGAATTTGAAGCTTTGTTAGATGCGCTTCATGGCTCAGGAAAAGGTCCTGCGGCTACCGCCGTGGTCCCTGAACCTGTGGTCGCTAAGCCAGCTGCGCCAGTTAAAGCGTCTTCAGCATCGGGTGATGACATCACTGATGATGAGTTTGAGGCATTGCTTGATGAACTACATGGTTCAGGCAAGTTTAAAGCTGAGGCAGAAGTGCCGGCTAAACCAAAGGTCGCTTCGGCTCCCACGCCTCAACCGATAGTCGATGCCGATGAAATTACTGATGACGAGTTTGAAAGATTACTCGATGAACTCCATGGTAAAGGTGCGGCACCTGCAAAAGTAGAAGTAAAAGCGCCTACTGCACCAGTAACGCCTGCTTCGACTGTTGCACCTAAAGCCGCTGCGACTCCCACACCAGTAAAAGCTGCTGCGCCTGCTCCAGCCCCCGTTGTTGCCGCAAAACCGAAAGTGGACATTGCAGTTGTAGATAAAGCGCCAGCTAAAGCAAGTTCAGCAAATGTGCCTCAAGGTGAAACTACAGTACGTGTTGATACTGCACGACTCGACCAAATCATGAATATGGTGGGCGAGTTAGTGTTAGTGCGTAATCGATTAGTGAGCTTAGGTATCAGTCGTGATGATGAGGAAATGTCTAAGGCCCTTGCGAACTTAGATCTCGTGACTGCCGATTTGCAAGGCGCGGTGATGAAAACCCGTATGCAACCGATCAAGAAAGTGTTTGGTCGTTTCCCTCGGGTAGTACGTGATCTTGCGCGTACGCTCAATAAAGAAATTGATTTGATCATGGTCGGTGAAGAAACCGACCTAGATAAAAACTTAGTTGAAGCGCTTGCCGATCCACTCGTCCACTTAGTGCGTAACTCGGTGGATCACGGTATTGAAATGCCAAACGAGCGTGAAGCCAATGGCAAGCCGAGAACGGGTACGATTACCTTATCTGCAAGTCAGGAAGGTGACCATATACTGCTGAAAATCGAAGACGATGGCGCAGGTATGGACCCTGAAAAACTGAAAAAGATCGCGATAACACGTGGTGTGCTTGATGAAGATTCAGCTTCGCGAATGACTGACAGCGAAGCGTATAATTTGATTTTTGCGCCCGGTTTTTCGACTAAGGTCGAGATTTCAGATATTTCTGGTCGTGGCGTTGGGATGGACGTGGTAAAAACGCGTATCACTCAGCTTAACGGCACAGTGCATATTGATTCTATGAAAGGTAAGGGCACGATACTTGAGATTAAAGTACCGTTAACGCTGGCGATTATGCCAACCTTAATGGTTGATGTCGCTAAACAAGTGTTTGCATTACCTTTGTCTAGTGTGAATGAGATATTCCATCTCGATCTCACTAAGACCAATATCGTCGACGGACAACTCACCGTCATAGTGCGCAACAAGGCTGTGCCTTTGTTCTATTTGGAGCACTGGCTGCATAGAAACAAAACCACTTTTAAACATGGCGATAAAAAGCATGGTCATGTGGTGATTGTACAATTAGGTATGATGCAAATTGGTTTTGTGGTCGATGCCCTAATAGGCCAAGAAGAGGTGGTGATTAAACCCCTTGGCGCTATGTTACATGGCACTCCTGGGATGGCTGGCGCGACGATTACATCGGATGGTGGTATCGCACTGATCTTAGATGTCCCTGGATTGTTAAAGCATTATGCGAAAAGTAAGAATTAGTTTCCAAGCTAAGGAATGGAATGGCCATTAAAGTATTAGTCGTTGATGACTCAAGTTTTTTCAGACGACGTGTTAGTGAAATAGTCAATCAAGATCCTGAACTGGAAGTTATCGCGACGGCCTCAAATGGGGCCGAAGCGGTGAAGATGGCTGCTGAGCTTAATCCTCAAGTTATCACTATGGATATTGAGATGCCCGTGATGGATGGTATTACTGCCGTCCGTGAAATCATGGCTAAATGTCCGACTCCGATCTTGATGTTTTCTTCTTTAACCCATGATGGCGCTAAAGCAACGTTAGACGCTTTAGATGCTGGTGCGTTAGATTTTCTACCTAAACGTTTTGAAGACATTGCTACCAATAAAGATGATGCTATTTTATTGTTGCAGCAGAGAGTTAAGGCATTGGGACGCCGCAGAATGTTTCGTCCTATTGCACGTCCTGTCGTCACTTCAACACCTAGCGTGCGCCCAACAAGTAGCGTTTTAGGGACAACGAGTACAGCGTCGCATACTCCAGCCACTGCTCCTGTGAGGACCTCAACTGCAGCGTCGATTCGTGCAAGTGGTAAGCAGTATAAATTACTGCTGATCGGCACATCTACTGGTGGTCCAGTTGCCTTGCAAAAAATTCTTACCCAATTCCCGGCAAACTATCCGCATCCGATTTTATTAATCCAGCATATGCCCGCAGCTTTTACGCCAGCATTTGCAAGTCGTTTGAATGGCTTATGTAAGATTGATGTAAAAGAGGCCGCTAATGGCGATCTTCTTAAACCAGGTTGTGCGTATTTAGCGCCTGGCGGTATGCAAATGATGGTTGAACGTACTGGAGGTAGTGGTCGATTAAAGGTCATCGCTGGTAGTGCGGACATGAACTATAAGCCTTGTGTTGATATCACCTTTGCTTCTGCCTCCAAAGCCTTTAGCGGTGACGTACTTGCTGTTGTGTTAACCGGTATGGGCGCAGATGGCAGAGAAGGTGCCCGCATGTTGAAAGCGGTCGGTGCGACCATTTGGGCACAGGATGAAGCCAGTTGTGTGGTTTATGGTATGCCACAGGCTGTTGCCAGCGCGGGTATTGCAACTCAGTCTATTGCCTTAGACAACATGGCTGAATGCATTTTAAAAGAGTCTGTTCGTGTCTAAGAGTCAAAATCCGATGAGCACGAATAGTGTGCTCATCATTTTGCTGATGGCTATTGCCATTTTGTGTCTTGGCGCCTTGAGTCTCGATTATCGGCACAAAAATAGTTTGTTGCGTGAAGATATAAAACGTTTGGAATCGACTCAGGTGCTGTTAATGGTCCCTGATGAACAAGCTGAGGCTATTGCAACCTGGTTAGCGTCTCATCCTGATCAGACTAAAGCTATGCTGCAATTGGCAGCTCCTGGTGAGCAAAAGGCGGTTGCTATAGGTCCTGAACCTACGCAGATTGGCATTCCGCCTTTGCTGGGTAAGCAAAGTGCAGCGATGGATACGGCGAAGGATAACGCTAATCAGCAACCTTTAGTACCGACACTGCTGCAGACGCCAGAAGCAGAAGTTAAAGCTGCTACTTCGCCAATTGAACCGAATAAAGCACAGATGCTACCTGTAGTGATTTCTGAAAATGCCGATGGTGTTAAAGTGATTAGTTTACCGAATGGTGGTATTCGAGTAACGACGAGAAAAGAGCAGTAACTTTTGGAATGTGTGTGCTCAATATTCTCATTCATTAGCATTTAATCAATTTATATGGGGGTCACTTCTTGAAAGTTTGGACCATAGCGAATCAAAAAGGTGGCGTAGGTAAAACCACAACGGTAGCGAGTTTAGCGGGAACATTGGCTAAGCGCGGCAAGCGTGTGCTTATGATAGACACCGATCCACACGCTTCGCTAGGTTATTACTTAGGCATTGATTCTGAAGAGGTTCCAGGCTCTTTATTTGATGTGTTTCTGGCCCATAAAAGCCTTTCCAAAGAACTCGTTTTATCCCATGTAGTACCAACCTTAGTCGATGGTCTCGATTTATTGCCGGCCACTATGGCACTTGCAACTTTGGACAGAGCCTTAGGTCATCAAGAGGGGATGGGATTAGTACTGCGTAATTTATTAGCGCTAGTTGCTGATGATTATGATGTGGCTATCGTTGATTGCCCCCCCGTACTTGGCGTTTTAATGGTCAATGCCCTTGCGGCAAGTCAGCATATTATTATTCCCGTGCAGACTGAGTTTCTTGCCATTAAAGGGCTAGAGCGGATGATTAAAACTATGGAGTTGATGGGGCGCTCGAAGAAGACGCGTTACAGCTACACCGTCGTGCCCACTATGTACGATAAACGTACCAAGGCATCACCCGCCGCTTTGCAAGTGCTTGGCGCAGAATACAGTGAGACCCTGTGGAAGGACGTTATTCCTGTCGACACTAAGTTTAGAGATGCCAGTTTGGCACATTTACCAGCATCGCATTATGCGAGTGGTTGTCGTGGCGTGAAAGCCTATGAAAGATTATTAGATTTCTTATTAGTTGGGGAGTTTGGCCATGTCAAAATCGGTTGATGAAACTGTTTTTGATTTTTTCGCATTATTGCTGCAGGAAGATGACACTCCAAGTCAGGTTGTTTCCTCTCAAAGCATTGTAACAGCAGACTCAAATCAAAATGTTGCCGTTAATCAAACGGAGGCTGCATTACTTGATGCCGCCATCTTGGCTGAAAATGGTCGTACGGCTGCATCACAAGCTCATGAGAGGGCGATAACGTCAACGGTACAGCTACAACCAAAAGCCACGCCAAGACAACATGAGTTTGTTGCACCAGTAAGTAAGATTGCTTCTCAGATGGACAAGCAAGCGCTAGAAAAATTGTTGGCGCCTGTACTTAAGACTCAAACATTAGCACCGACGCCACCTCTTGTTGAAGTTACGCCTGCAGTTGATGTTCAACCCGTTGTTGTGGAAGTACCGCAAGCCAAGCCTGTTATTGATGAAGCGGTTGTTGATGAAATAATTGCTGAAAAAGTCGTTGAGCCAGTGGTTGTACCCGAAACACAAGTCGGCATTACGCCTCCTAGCGTGACAAAAGATTTGCAAGAAGTGCTCGATGATGAGTTTCAGGTACTATTCTTTAAAGTAGCAGGGCTGACATTGGCGGTGCCTTTGGTCAGTTTAGGCGGAATAGTTAAAATTGAGCGGATAAACCACATCTTTGGCCGACCCGCATGGTTTCTCGGTGTACAGACGCATAGGGAGGAGCAATTGAACATTGTTGACACTTGTGCGTGGGTTATGCCAGAAAAATACTCAGATAAACTGGCGCAATCGGTAAATTATCAATATCTTGTATTATTAGAAGGTAGTAACTGGGGATTAACTTGTGAGTCCTTGGTCAATGCGGTAAAAATTAATAAATCGCAAGTCAACTGGCGTAGTCAAGCAGGCAAGCGCCCTTGGTTAGCGGGTGTAGTGAAAGAGCAGATGTGTGGCATTTTGCACGTACAAGCCTTAGTTGAAATGCTTAATGCGGGTTTAGGTTGTCAGGACTCAATTGGTTGAGGTAAACATGAAAGATACAAGAAATGTAGCAGCAGTCGCTGCAAGTAAAGATGATGCAGTATTACAATGGGTTACCTTTAAGTTAGACCATGAAACTTACGGCATCAACGTAATGCAAGTGCAGGAAGTATTGCGTTACACTGAAATCGCTCCCGTGCCCGGTGCGCCTTATTACGTATTAGGCATCATTAATTTACGTGGTAACGTTGTCACAGTTATTGATACCCGCTCACGTTTTGGATTGCAGTCTGCCGAAGTTGATGACTCAACTCGAATCGTTATCATCGAAGCTGAAAAGCAAGTCATTGGCATCTTAGTTGATAGTGTTGCCGAAGTGGTTTATTTACGCCGCTCAGAAATCGACAATGCACCAAATGTCGGAACGGAAGAGAGTGCTAAATTCATTCAAGGTGTGAGTAATCGCGACAATGAATTACTCATCTTAGTCGATCTCGACAAGTTATTATCCGATGAAGAATGGGCCGAATTGACTCAGATTTAATCGATTAGCGAGATAAGGCTGAATGATATTAATTCATTCAGCTATTTTGTGTATTTGCGAATAAATCGATGATTCTAAGTCTTTACGATTTATGGATAGACAAAGTATTTTTATCACAGCTTGAACAATGGCTAATTATATTGAGTCATTTAAGTACAGCACTTTGGAATAGATAACTCAGTTGGAATGCCTGCTAATTTATGGCTATGAATGAGTATAAGGATTTTTAATGGGCGATGAATTTTTGATCGCAGCGTTAGTCTATGTCATCGCATGCTTAGGATTAGTACTCTTTTTACAAAAACAATTGAGCAAACTAAGAAGCAAGGTCGAAGCGTTAACCGTTTTAGTCAAAGAAGGTGATCGTCAGCGAGAGTCATTTAAGCGTGAGTTACAAGAGTTGCGCAGTGGCACTATCGGAGTCGGTCGGCGTGTGATTGAGTTAGAAAAACGCCTACTTCAACAGTCAGAACGGATAGAAGAGACGACTCAGCAGGATCCACAGGCAAAACTTTATACTCGAGCCATGAAAATGGTGGCGCTTGGCGCTGGTGTTGATGAGTTGATTAAAGAATGCGAACTACCCAAAGCGGAAGCTGAGCTATTGATCCGACTTCATCGCAAATGATCGCATAGAATTGATAGTGATAGTGATAGTTTGTTTAACTCTCAAAGCTAATTTGCCAAAATTAGCTTTTTATTTTATGCCTTCTCAACAATTTTTTGATGCATATTATTCCATTGCTCGGGAAACTTACCGTCGAGCATATACACAAATGCGATCAGTTCGGCGATAAGCAGATAAAGCTCCTTAGGAATTTCCTCTCCTAGCTCTAACAACTGTAAAAAATGGCTTAGATGGGGATCTTGATGGATATACACACCGTTAGCCTTGGCTAGCGCAATAATCTCTTCTGCGATAAGCCCTTCACCAGTCGCCACAATTTTAGGCGCGTTACGACCATCGTAGCTCAGCGCGACAGCTTGCTTCGGTTCACTCTCTTCGCTCATTTGGTTCTTCCTAAAATTAGATGATGTATTCAATGTCCGCTTAGGTGTTTTTTCTAGCTAAGCTTTTGTCTTTACGAGGAAATGATCACCAGGTAATAAGGTTGCTGGCACTTGCGCTATTTGCGTTGAGAGCTCACCAGGCGTAAACCCTAGCTGTGACAGTTTTTGGCTTAAGGGCGTTAAAAAGTTATTGACCTTATTAAGTAGCATTTGGCTATTGCCTTTAAACTGGATATCCAATTGTTGATTGTGCTGTTGCGCTGCAATCAGTAGCGGACCTTGTGATAGATTAAATTTGAGCTGTAAACGCCATCCGGCTTTTTTCTCTGGATCATCAGGATCCGCTTCTTGCTCAAATTTCCCTTCCAGTTGCTCATGACGTTGGTTAATGCCATAGGGCAGGGCAAAGAACCACACTAAATTGCCCGCGCTCTCATTGCTTGCCTGTTGGTATAAATGCAAGTTAGAGGCTAGTTGTCCCATGCTATCAAGGCCGCCGGCTTTGCTCAGTTGGCCAAGTTGTTTAGTGGAAAAGCCAACTTTGGCTTGCAGTTGCTCAAGATAATCTGCGAGCTTCTTACTCATTGAATTCGAACTATTATTAGCTTTAAAGCCTAGTAGCAGTTGAAATAATGAGGTAATCGCACTCGCATTCATAAACATTGAGGCTTGATTTGACTGAGGTGCGGCAAGGTTAAGACTTGCTAGTCCGAGAATATTGGCTTTAAGCTCATCTAAATCATTTAGCTGGCTCAGTGGTGGTAATCCTATATGCGGTAAGTGCTTTAACAACTCTGAGGCTAAATTTGAGCTGTTATTAGAACGAGATAGTTCAACAGGAAGTGCTCCCGCTTTATTGAATGCTTTTTGCAAAACATCAGCAACCTTCATAGTGCTGTCAGTTTTGGTATCATTCCCATGCCGTTCATTTTTTTGCGTATTGAGCCCTAAAATATTTTTTGGACTCACCGCAGCAATTTCCACCGCAGCTTCTTCATTTTGAGCACCAATATTAGTGGCTACATTGGTAAGCGGAGGTGTTGGAGCCAACCTCTTGGGGTTTTGCATTACCAACGCATTATTAACCTTAGGGTCTTGAGGCGGGATATCAACCGATGCTTTTACAAGGCTAGATCCCGATGTGGATGAGCTCCTTGTTGTTTGCTCGATAGTCGCGGTGGCAGAGCTAGGTTGAGTTATTTGTGATGGTGTTGAATGACTCAGAACAGATGGTGTAGCGAGTACCTGATTTGAGCCGCGAGTACTCAACATAGTTGGCATTGTTACTTTGACAGGCATAGCATCATTTGTTTT